>JBCCHN010000116.1:0-16876 GCA_039028695.1 Pseudomonadota bacterium | reverse complement strand
GCTCCAGCGGATCGCCGACGGGAAGATGATATTCGCCGCGTTCGAGCACTTTGGTCACCCGTGGCTTTTTTAAATCCTGGGCAACAAGGGTGGTGGTAAACGCGCCCGCGGCGTCCTGCAATTGCTTCTTCAAGGCGGCCGCGGGCTCGGCATGGCCGAGTTGGCCCACCGGATTGTTGGCATCGGCCAGCATGGCGAGGCGATCGTCCGGCTTCCTGCCCTCCCATGCCTTGGCCTGGTCCGTCTTCGAAACCGCGTCGGCCACCTCGGCCAGCAGCTTATCCCGTTTGGCTTCAAGCTCGCTCCACGCGTGCCATGCGTCGAGGCTCGGCGGGGCTTTCACATGGGGCCCGTAGATGTATTTGTTCCCGTCCATGGGGCCTTCGGCGGTACTGTTGAAGAAGGCCATCATTTGATAATACTCGGTCTGGGGAATGGGATCGTATTTGTGGGTATGACATCGGGCGCAGTTGAGCGACAGGCCCATCAGCGAGGTCCCGAGCGACTCGGTCCGGTCGAAGTTGTTCTTGGCCTGGAACTCGGCCGGGATGGCTCCGCCTTCGGCCGTGCCAAGAGCTCCAGTGGCATCATTGTTCCGATTGGCTCGACCGAACAGCATGGCCCAACGGGTTTTATTGGGACGGACGCCCTCTGTCCGGAGCTCATCGCCAAAGGGATCGGCGACAAACTGGGGGTCATGGTGGCGCCGACCCTTTCAATCGGAATGGCACAGCACCATTTGGGTTTTCCCGGATCGGTGACGCTTCGACCCTCGACTTTAATGGCGGTGGTCCAAGATGTGGTCAACTCCTTGGCACGCCATGGATTTGACAGGCTGTTTTTTCTGAATGGTCACGGTGGCAATATCGCCACGGTTACAGCGGCCTTTTCTGAAGTTTACGCGGAGTCCAGCCTGGGACGCGCCGGCCACAATCGGCCGAGCCTTCGTTGCAAACTGCAAAACTGGTGGGATTGCCGGGGCGTTATGGAAATTTCCAAAACCTGCTTTGCCGAGGCCGAAGGCTCCCATGCCACGGCTTCCGAGGTTTCCCTTACCTATTACGGATACTTGGCGGAAGGGGAGCGTATTCGACAGGCGCCCCTTTCACCGCGGCTCGCTCCGGAAGGGCCGATTTACGACGCCGACGATTTTCGCCATCGCTTTCCCGACGGCCGCATGGGCTCGGATCCCAGCCTCGCGACGGCCGAGATTGGCGAGCGCCTTTTTAATGCCGCAGTGGACGAAATCAGTGGATTTTATACAGCCTTCCTGCGGGCAGAGTAAATTTTGATCAACGGTCGGGGAAATACTGTCTCAGTTCACCAAAACCGATCGTCCCGGGCCACCTCGGCAACCGACGGGAAGACGTGGTCGGGGCGATAGGAAAAGTGGCCGATGTGTTTCTCCTTAGTGACACCACTTAGTACCAGCACCGTCTTCAGGCCGCTTTCCATGCCGGCGATGATATCCGTATCCATGCGGTCGCCGACGATAAGCGCGTCGCCAGCACGTACCTCCAGGCGATCCAGGGCAAAGCGCATCATGATCGGGTTGGGCTTGCCGATGGAATAGGGTTGCACACCGGTGGCCGCCGAAATCATGGCGGCGATGGCCCCACAGGCCGGCTCGATCCCCTGTTCGCCTGGATCGGCCGTATCCGGGTTAGTGGAGATAAAGCGGGCGCCCCGATCGATCAGCTGCAGGGCCTTGGTAATGGCGGCGAAGTCAAAGGTGACTGGCTCTCCCAGCACAACAAAATCGGGTGCCCGATCATCTCGGCGATAACTCACGTCATCCAAGGCCTGCTCCAAACCCGGGCCGCCCACGACAAAGGCGCTGCCGCCGGGGCGCTGCCGCTCCAAAAAACGGGCGGTCGCCAGGGCTGACGAAAAGATGTGTGTCGGTGCCACGTTGAGCGACAGGTCCGTCAACCTTTTCGACTGCATTTCGGGCGTCAGCCGGGAATTGTTGGTGAAGATCAGATAGGGAACGGCCTCTTTGTTGAGGCGGCCGATGAAGCCCTCGGCGCCCTCAATGGCTGTTGAACCCCGTACAAGGACCCCATCCATGTCGATCAAGAAAGCCTTGGCCATGGCGCACAAATTCCTTTGAAACCGTCCAAATTGTGTCCGCAGAATAGTCGCTTCACCGTTCCGGGCCAGGTTAAATGCCTTCACGGCGTCCCTGCAAAGGGCAATCTTTGCATTAGGGATTGCCTTCGCATCGGGCCTCGGCCCACACTGCCAAGCATTAACAAAAGGGCCCAAAACGTAGGGGGAAAGCCATGACCGTTTCGGATGGGGAAGACACGGGGCGACAACGCCGTGGCGGGCGCAGAGCCCGGCGTGAGCTGCGCGAGGATCGCAGCGTCACCATGCTGCCGACCCTGCGCCAAAACCTGCCCTTGGTGGAGCCCCTGTCTCAAGAGCAAATTGAAAAGCTCGACCAAGCCTCCATGGAGATCTTGGAGGAGGTCGGCGTGGTCTTCCGCGACCCGCAAGCACTGGAAGACTGGCGCAAGGCCGGGGCGGATGTGCGCGGCGAAAGGGTTCATCTGGACCGGGGTTTGGTTCGAGAGCTGATCGCCACCATCCCATCGGACATTACGTTGCATGCCCGCAACCCGGAGAACACGGTCCAACTGGGCGGCCCCCACTCGATTTTTGTGCCCATGACCGGGGCGCCGTATTTGCGGGACCTGGACGACAAGCGGCGGGCGCCCACACTTGATGACCTGGCCATGTTCCACAAGCTGTCTCAGATGTCGCCGGCGCTCCATTCCTCGGCCCACCATATTGTGGAGCCCATGGACCACGTTATTTCTCACCGGCATCTGCGCATCACCTATTCCTCCATGAAGTACTCGGACAAGACTTTCATGGGGATGACCACCTCGCCGAAAAACGCGGAAGATGTGCTCGACATGTGTGCGGTTCTCTTCGGCGCGGATTTTATCGAGACGCATCCGGTGGTCACCGGCAATTGCAATGGTAATTCCCCCCTGGTTTGGGATGAGGTCATGCTGGGCGCCATGCGTGCCTTTAACCGCCGCAATCAGCCCGTACTCTGCTCTCCCTTCGTTCTAGGCGGCGCCAATACGCCGGCCTCCACCGCCCCAACGGTGGCCCAGTTGAATGCAGAGGCCCTGTCGGCCCTCGCCTACACCCAAGTGGTACGCAAAGGCTGTCCGGCCATCTATGGCCACTACCTCTCCACGGTGTCCATGCAAAGCGGCGCGCCCATGGCGGGAACGCCGGAAATCAGCTTGATGAATTTCATGATCGGACAGATGGCGCGCTTTTACGGGGTGCCCTGGCGGACCTCTAACACCTTGGGCGGCGCCAAGGTCTTGGATGCCCAGGCGGGTTACGAGAGCTCCACCACCTTGATGGCCGCTGTCTTGTCGGGCGCTCACTACATCTGGCATTCGGCTGGCTGGAACGAAGCGGGCATGCACTGTTCGGTGGCCAAGTTCATGGTGGATGCGGAACAGTGCGCCATGGCCTATCGCATGATGGAGGGCATCAAGTGGGACGATTTCGACGAGGCCTTGGCGGCAGTCCGTGATATAGGGCCGGGTGGCCACTATCTGGGCCATCCCCATACCCAGGCTAACTTCGAGCAGGCCTTTTTCATGCCAAAGCTTTTTGACAACAACTCCATTGAACAGTGGGTCGCCGAAGGCAGTAAGGAGATCACCGAGCGGGCTTTGACGGAGGCCCGCGCCCTGTTGGAGGCCTATGAGGAACCAAAACTAGACCCGGCGATCGACGAGGCCCTCTTAGATTACATCGCCCGGCGCGAGCGGGAAATTCCAGCGGTCGAGGCGCTCAATCAAGACTATTAAGGTAAAGCAGCGACTGTTTGGTGAACCATTCGGGCCGTTAGGGCAATTGGCTTTGCCGATCCGCTCTAGGGGTGCGGCCGTAGTTTTCGCGGTAACACTTAGTAAAATGCGCGTGCGAACCGAAACCCGTTGCAATGGCGATGTGCAAGATTTTATCCGACGATTGTGTCACCATTAATCGGGCTCGGCTCAAACGCATCTGCAAATAATAATCTGCTGGGCCCTTATCGGTGTGTCTCTGGAAAAGGCGCTGCAGTTGGCGGCGCGTGAGGCTCACCTGTTCCGCAATCTCGGGAATACGCAAAGGCCGCTCCAGGTTCTCTTCCATAAGGGCGATAGCCTGTCCCAAGGGGCGTGACTTCGCGGCCAGGCTGGTGCGGTGTAACAGGGCCTGTTGATCGCCGCCCCGGCGAATACGATCCACCTGGAGCTGCTCGGCAATGCCAATGGCCAAGGCCGGTCCCACATCCGGCCCCAGGCGCCTGGCGACAATCTCCAAAAACATGTCCAGGGCCGCCGTTGCCCCGCTGCAGGTATAGCGTCCCCGGTCGATCACATAGAGGCTATTGCGTACCTCCACATGGGGAAAGTCGGCAGCCAATTGTTGGGCGTTTTCCCAATGGGTGGAGCAGGCATGTCCGTCCAACAGGCCTGCCTTGGCCAATTGATAGCTACCGGTGGTGATCGCACCCATCGCGGTGCCGTGACGGGCCAGCTTGCGCAGCCAGGTCAAGATCTGTGGGTTGCGGTAGCCCTCGGGCTGAGCACCACCGCAAACGAACAAAAATTCGAGAGGTGTGGCATCATCCATGGGACCATCGGGCGAGATCACTAAGCCGTTTGTTGCAGCCGCGGGACGGTTTTCGGCAGTGAAAATTTTCCATTGGAAAAAAGATTTTCTCGCAATTCGATTGGCGTGTCGTAGAACATCCACACCGGCTGTCACCCCCATCAAGGAAAAGTTGGGCAGCAACAGGAACCCTATCGGGAGAGGAAAATCAGTCATTTTTAGAATGGCTTCCCTATCAATTGTATAATTTCTATAAAATTTGTCCCAATCACGATAGTTTTAAAAGTTAGCCCAGACCACACTTTTCAAGATTAGTCTTGGCTGATTCCCTGCTCCTTCGGGGCCGAGTCCGTGGCCTGGTTTCTTGATGAGGACAAAAAAATGGCGATCGCAGAACAGCAAAAATCCAATCTCGATCCATCTGGACAAGAAACCTTGGAACGGGTTTCCGAGTTTGTCCTCACCCTGCGGCCCGAAGATGTGCCCGAAAGCGCGTTGGACGCGGCGTCGGTGCTGCTCCTGGACACCTTGGGCGTGACAGCGGCGGCAACGTCCATGGAGGCGGGTCGAATTTTGCGGGATTGCGCGGTGCAACTCTATGGGGCCGGGCCCGGCGCCCCGCAAGCCAGCTTGCTGTTCGATGGGCGTAAGGCCAGCCCGGCGGGTGCTGCCTATGCGGCTGCCGGCCAGACCGATAATCTGGATGCCCATGACGGTTATAATCCAACAAAGGGGCACATTGGTGTGGCCGTCGTGCCGGCCCTTTTGGCTCTCGGGGAATCGGGACGGGCCCTTTCGGGCCGCGAAGCGTTGACGGCCTTGGTCGTGGCCTACGAGGTTGCTGGCCGGGCTGGCATGTCTCTGCACGATACCGTCACCGACTATCACACTTCTGGTGCCTGGAATTGCCTGGGTGTGGCCGCCATGGGCGCACGTTTGCGTGGGCTCACGCCAGATCAGCTCCGCCAAGCCCTGGGTTTTGCTGAATATCATGGGCCACGCAGTCAAATGATGCGCGAAATCGCCCATCCCACCATGCTTCATGATGGCTCGGCCACCGGTGCTTTGGTGGGATTATCCGCCGTGGTTCATGCGGCACATGGCTTTACCGGCGCACCTGCTATCACGGTCGAAGCGGATGAGGTGACCCATCATTGGGCCGACTTGGGCCACAACTGGATCGTGGAGCAGCAGTACATCAAGCCCTATCCCATTTGCCGCTGGGCCCATGCGGCTATCGATGGCGTGCTGCAGCTGCGCCAAGCCCATGGGCTCACCGCTGATGATGTGGTGGCGCTCCGCATCAACACCTTTACCGAATCTGCCCAGCTCTTTGCCGGCATTCCCAGCACCACCTCTCTGGCTCAATATAGCTTGCCTTTTGCCGTCGCGACGGCACTGAGCCACGGGCGGATCGGTCTGGAACACATTTCCGGCGCGGGGCTTAAGGACCTGGAGGTCGCTCGTTTGGTGGCCGCCACTCAGGTCTTTGAAGACGAGCGCCACTCGGCCCGCTTCCCCGCCGGTCGATGGGCAGATGTCGTCATAGAGCTTAAGGACGGACGAGTTTTGCGGTCCGGTGACGTGCAGGCCCGCGGCGCCCCTGAGACCGCCCTCTCACGCGAAGAGATTATGGACAAATTCCAGGAATACGCGGCACCTGTGCTGGGGACAGAGCGAAGCGCCCGCCTTCAGCAGGCGATCACAGGGCTGGTCGAGGAAAAGGCTAGCCTGGCATCGGTCATTGAGGCTTCTATCGCTCCCTTAAACTAGCGTCCCATTCGGAGGAATTCTCGTGGCCAGAGCCAATCGCCGCCGTAGCGCCCTTAAAGACCGAAATGCCATGGAGGCTAAACTGCCCCAGCCGCCCTGGCGTCAGGTGGTCAACTACTATGAGCCCGTGAAGGCGCTTAGCGAGGATCAGGTCGAGGCCATTCACGAATCCTCCCTTCGTATCCTGGAAGAGCTGGGCATCGAATTGATGAGCGACCGGGCGATCGACCTCCTGTCCCAGGCCGGCGCGGCGGTGGACCGAGCCAATAATCTGGTCAAAATCGATCGGGGCATGGTGGCTCAGGCGCTCAAATCCGCGCCGTCGAGCTTTAATCTGACGCCGCGCAATCCGGATCGCCAAATCACCATGGGCGGCGACTTTGTCAACTTCGGGCTGGTGGCGGGACCGCCAAATGTACATGACCTGGAGCGGGGCCGCCGGGCCGGTAATTTCCAGGACTATTGCGACTTCATTCGCTTGGCCCATTATTTCAACATCGTGCATTTGATCGGCAATCAGGTTACTGCGCCGATCGAAATGCCCGCCAACAACCGGCACCTGGATACTTATTTTGCCAACTTGACTCTGTCGGATCTGACCTATCACTGCACGGCCATCGGCCGGGGCCGGGCTATGGACGGGATCGAGATGATGGCCATTTCCCGTGGACTGACTCTGGAGGAGATGGGCAGCGAGCCGTCGGTTCTTACGATCATCTCGGTGAACAGCCCGCGCCGCTTCGATGACGCCATGGCCGAGGGTCTGATCGCCATGGCCGAATACGGTCAAGCGGTGGTGGTAACGCCCTTTACCCTCATGGGGGCCATGACCCCTGTCACCCTGGCGGCCGCCCTGGCCCAGCAAAACGCAGAAGCGCTATTTGGCGTCGTCTTGACCCAGTTGGTGCGCCCCGGCACCCCTGTCATGTATGGGGCCTTTACCTCGAACGTTGATATGCGCTCAGGTGCGCCGGCCTTTGGCACGCCGGAAAACGCAAAGGCCAACATGGCCAGTGGTCAGTTGGCGCGGCGCTATAACCTACCCTACCGGACCAGTAACGCCAATGCCTCTAACGCGGCGGACGCGCAGGCGGCCTATGAAACCCAGATGTCCCTTTGGGGGGCGGTGATGGGCCATGCCCACCTGGTCTATCATGCGGCTGGATGGCTCGAGGGTGGGCTGACCGCATCCTATGAGAAATTCATCCTGGATGTTGAGATGCTGCATCACATGGCCGAAATGCTGACGCCGATTAAGGTTGATGACGCCGAGCTGGGTTTTGAGGCCATAAAGGGTGTGCCGACTGGCGGCCACTTTTTTGGCGAAAGCCACACCATGGAGCGCTACGAGACGGCCTTTTACCAGCCCATCCTCTCCAACTGGCAAAACTACGAAAATTGGGAGCTGGCGGGGGCTAAGACCGCGACAGAGCGAGCAACAGAGGTTTGGAAGCAAGCTCTTAAGGAATACGAACCCCCCGCCATGGACCCGGGCACCCGTGAGGCCCTAGAGGCTTATGTTGCCCGCAGAAAAGAAGAAATCGGCGGCGACGAGCCTTAAACCAGGCCCTCCTGACCGACGCGTCCTTAAAATTATATAAACATTTTTTTGGACAACCTAACCCCTGTTGCGAAACGGGCCGACCGGACACAATATACCGGTCAGCCTACACGATGCCCGATCAGTGCTTGTGCGCGGTCTGATTATGGTGCGAGGCTCGACCATCCCGATATGGTCGCCAACCCAGTGCGTGAGGAAAAAGGCTTTTGGTCACAGAACGTCGAAGGCTTAGCTTTTCACCGGGAGAGCTGCGTCACGCCATTGAACTCTTTCGCGAGGATTTGGAAGAGATATTGCCGCCGGGCGACATTATCGATCTCGTCGTGAAACAGCGCCCTGAATTGCATGTGAGCTTGACCCTGGAATCCCGGCCCGGCGCCAAACCGGTTAATGCAACCCTATCCGGGAGTGCGCTGGGAGCCGCCATTGTGCATTACTGCTTATATAAAGACATTCCCATGCCCCGGGCGGCCGAGAAAACTATCGAAGCCGATGGGGAAGGGCTGGTCTTGTGCATGAGCCTGATTTATTCCGGCTCCCAAGTCGAATGGCTGGATTGATACCGGTGATGTTCGATCGATAGACTGCGCGGGAACCGATCCAGGTTTGGCTGCATCAAACCCAGCTCCCGAAGCCAGATTCACGTGTACAAAAGCGCAAAATGTTGGTTCGCTCTTGGTGCTCGTCTGATTTTTTGATGGCGACGTCGTTGCTAGATTTACCCGGTTGAGCGCGGCAGATCACGTCGCTGAAGCCGACGCTTCCTAATATTTCAGATACTATCATAGCGGGGACACATTTTCGGGCCGCCACTCGCTATGGTCTTGTCCCTTTGACCTGTGATAACTTAGAGCCGGTCTATTAGTTACCAGTTCTTCAGGCGGTTTCAGTCAGGCTAAAATTGGGAAACGATCTTTTTCCTACCGCTGCTTTAACTGCTGGACACCAGGGCTGAGGCCCTTTCCAAAAGCCCTGTTTGCACCAAATCGTTGCCGATGACGAAGAGGACAAAAACCAGCACGGACAAAAGTCCCAAACGCTGTGCGCGCCCAATTGCCTTTGCAGATAGTTTGCGTCGCCGGATCGCTTCGATGGCAAAGAACACAAGATAACCGCCATCAAGGGCCGGGATCGGCAATAGATTGACAATGCCTAGATTTAAAGAAATCAACGCTGCCAACATGACCAGCTGTTCAAGTCCAAGCGCAGAGGCCTGGCCGGTGAATTGGGCCACCCGGATCGGTCCGCTGAGTTGGTCCAAATTTCGACTGCCGACGATCATCTCTCCCACATAGTTGGCCGTTCTGACCAACAGATCGGCAGATACCTCAACGGCTCGAACCAGCGAAGCGGCCAAGGAAAGACGGGTTCGGGGTGTCGGATTACGTTCAATGCCGATCAGCCAAGTGCCGCCTTCGTTAGCAACGGGTTGCAATGCGACCGAAAGTTCCTGGCCATTGCGCAGTAAACCCAAGGAAAGGGGTTTGCCATCGCTCTCTCGCACGCCACTTTGCAATTCTTCAAAAAAGGCGATGGCTTGGCCATTCACCGTGAGGATTTTGTCGCCCGGGCTCAGCCCTGCCGCAGCGGCCGGCCCGTTGGGGTCGACGCGGAACACAATGGGATCATGCGCCGGCCGCATCCCCAACTCGCCAACTTTTGTTTTCAAGCCGCCCAGATCGCGGATCTCACGTTCTTCGACCTGAAGCAAAAATTCGAGTCGTGTGCCGTCCCGGTCGATATTCAAAGCCATGGATCGGCCGGCGTCGAGCAAGGCCAATTGGCGCAGCTCCTCGAAGCTTTTGATTGCCTGGCCACCGGCCGTCAAAACATGGTCACCTGGCTCAATTCCGGCCGTAGCGGCCGGGCCTGCGGGCATGACCGAGCCCACGATCGGTGCTGTCGTGCGCTCTCCGTAGAGCCAAAAGAGAACACCCAGCGCCAGAACGGCAAAGAGGATATTGGCAAAGGGCCCGCCAACCACAATGGCGATGCGGGCCAGTAAACTCTTGCTCTCGAATGTTTCGGACTCGGATTGAGATGTCGTGACGCTTGCAAAGCGCACATAGCCGCCAATGGGAACCCAGCCTACCCGCCACCGGGTGCCTGAGGCCGCGGTCCAACCGAATATCTCCCGACCGAAGCCGACCGAAAAAACCTCTACCCGGACGCCGCAGCGCCGGGCAGCCAGGTAATGACCGAGTTCGTGAACAAACACCAAAACCGCCAGCATGGCGATAAAAGGTAGAATATAATAGGTGAGAACTCCCATCATATGGTGGATCTTCCTGTGGCCTTGCGGGAATTCCGGGTATCTGTAAGGGTGTCCGAACAGGCCTTCTTTAGGGACCTGAAGTCTGTTGCACCGGCCCTGTATGACCCGTCTTTACCCTTTTTTATCCGCGACTGGGTAGCTTGCCGCAGACACTCACAGGCATATATGGAATAGGTATGTTTCGAATTCAGGTCATTCCCGGCGTGCTGATGTTGGCCCTCTTCGTAATGGGGCAGCCGCAGATTGTTGCCTTTTTTTGGATGGCTGTGGCCTTGGCATTGATTGTCCTTGCCGTTGCTGTCGTTGTTACCCAGCGACCGGGCGCACTTTTTGAGCCGCTCGATAGGTCCATGGTTCGTGCGATCATGCCGTCTTGGTCTCCCCACAGAACGAGTGCCGGATCTTTCGAGAAATAGATCCGTAGCCCATCCCTTTGGCGATAGGGGCAGGCACAGGCACGGCAAAGTGCCACGTTCCTTGGTCGAGCGCCGCCTGAAGCTTGGGTAAAAGCGGGAGTAACCCTTCATTAAGGAGCCAGGGTCAGGGGGGCGGATGCCAGCCCGGTGAAATATCATTTTTTGACTTTCCTATTCCCTTTTCAGGAAGACTTGGCCCACCTTCAAGATCCGATGCCTCATCCCTGCGGTGCCAGCGGTCGTTTGCCGATGAACCAGCCCGGTACAACAAGGAGTAAGAGCACGACTTGAACGCCGACCGACTCCCAAGTTGGGAAAATCCCCAACCAAGAAACAATCGGGCCGCCGGCGATCTCGGTTCGGCTAATCAGGCCCGCGACCTGAAGCTCTAGGATTCCTTTGCCGGAAAAGATCACCGCCATGGCAAACAGAATGACCGCCGTTGCGGTGAAAAAGGGTTTGAGCGGAATCTTGAACGAGATTGTACGGAATGCGAAAAACAAAACGATTAACGTGACCGCCGCTGCGGCAAAACCGAGGTAAATAGCATTTGCTTGAGTGCCGTCCCCCGCCAAAAGGGCTTGATAAAAAAGAGCCGTTTCCGCGCCCTCCCGGAAGACTGCCAAAAAGGCGGCGACCGCTAACGCCATAACACTTCCTGAAGAAACGGCTTTATCTAGTTGGGCCGTGATGTAGCCGCGCCAGCGCTCAGCCTCCCTTTTTGAGAAGAGCCAGCAGCTGATGTAAAAGAGAACCGCAGAGGCCACCAACAGCGTGATACCCTCGATGATTTCTCTTTGCAGGCCGCTTATCGCGGCGGCACTGGCAATCAGGTAGGCAACGGCGGCGCTGGCCACCAACGCCAGCCCGCATCCCCACCAAATCGCATAGACCTGATCACCGGCACCCACACGGCGTAGATATAAGACCAACGCAGAGACGACTAAGAGTGCTTCAATACCCTCGCGTAACAATATAATGAAAGACTGAATGAAGCTTGACCAAAACCCTTGATCTTTGCCCAGCTTTTGCAAAAGAGCTTGCGCCTGTGCCAGTGATCCCTTCAGCTCGGTCCAGGCTGTTGCGAGTTCCCCTTGAGGTTTGCCGCCGATGGCAAGGCCAATAATCCGGCTGAATTGGGTTTCGATGTTCAGAAGCATGTCCTTGTCAACAGCCCCAATTCTAAACTCCAGTCCGCTTGCTTCAAAGAGGTCGAAATAGAGCGCCGAGAAAGCATTGCCCGCCTTGACGGCCTTGCCTGGTTCATAAGACACAATCAATTGGTCCCCGTGGCTAATGATCTCGTCGAATACGGGGTCGAATCGTCCTGATTCAGCTAATGCAGTATTTGCCCATGCGATCAATAGAACCATTGCACAAAAAAAGTGACATAGAATGATCAAGGCCCTTTTACCCAAGGCTATCTCCCTTGCATGTGGATCCTTACTTAGCTTCATCTCACATCAATCCCGCAAAACGCTTTACCTGTCGTTGAAAGGCCCTTACTTCACCCTTTCGGACTGACGGTCCATAGCGCAATGAGATGTAGCGATCGAGAATATCTGTGATCCAAACCGCCAAATCTGGTGCGGTTTCACAAGCCCGCCGTTGAAAAGTGCGCGGACATTCCTCGGGCCGCTTGTCCACATGGGCGCGAGCTAAAAGGTCCAAGAATCTTTTGTAGGCCTTAACCACCGGATCGGGTCGGGGCCTGGTTGAAATGGCGCCATATACAAAATAAAGCCCAAAAAAACAGATCACGACGGCGGCCATGGTTGTCAGCATGCCCAACCACTTGAAATCCGGCATGCCCAAATCATCGAACAGTTCGACCTGGCGGTCGGGGTTATAGTCGATCACCCACTTGTCCAGTCCCAGTTGCAGCGAGTCAAACCAGCTCCCAATTTCTGCCCACAGGGAGCTATTTTGTTCAGCTTGAGGTGGCGGGTCGTTGCTTGGCGGCGGCGTGCGCTCTTGCTCCAATTCCTCTTTGACAGCTTGCGGGACAGGGTTAGCCGCGCTTCTGGTCTTTGGAGCACCGGCAGTAACATTGGCGACGAAATCCTTGGGGTCAAAGCGTCGCCATCCACCCCCGGCTTCGTCCCAAAATTCGACCCATGCATGGGCGTCGGCCTGTTTCACAACAAGGAAGTCTGTGAGAGCGATGATGGTCCCGCGGTGATAGCCGGAAACCAAGCGGGCGGGCACGCCGGCAGCGCGGAAAAACATAACAGATGCTGTGGCAAAGGGCTCGGCACCGCCGGATCTTTGTTGGAAAAACAAGTGATCGAGGCGATTGACATCCTCAGGGAGGCGGGCCGCCTCGCTCATTTCATAGTCACCTTCGGACAGATGTGTCGCTAGAGCGAGGGAGACCTGCTGGGCAGTCGCATCCGCGCCGCCCAGGGATTCCCGCGTCGTTTCTGCAAGATCAATGATCTTTGGATTTCCGCTGGAGGGGACAGCTTTTGCCCGCTGCCGCTGTTCTTCCGTCAGGGAGCGATCCAGAGCAAAGGCCAGTTGAGATGTGAGGTCAAACTGGCGCTCTTCCGTTACCTTGCGAATGGAGAGCAGTTGGAAATCATTGCTAATGAAGGCTTCCGGACCACCGCGTGTGGGCACATCCAACGCATATAACCAGCGTTGGCCATGGGGCATGACACGAATTGAATAGGCGATCTCGTCGCCCTCCCGGACGAGGCGCTTTTCCAAGGTGTTCTTATCGCGGATGGCGTGACGCATCAGGTTTGAGCGCTTGTCCCAGTGGGACGGTAAATGCCACGATCGACCGTCAAAATCCCAGAAAACCGGGCCGCGCCAATAAAGCTCACTCTTATAGGGGGTATAGTCGTGAAACTGGGCGACGAGAACCGCGTCGTTGCTGGCACTCATTTTCGGAATATCTTGCGCCTGCAAGGTCAGACCGAAACCAAGGGATTGATCCGTATTCTCGACCGAAAACTGGATCGGAAGGCCAAAAACCAGTCCCAAATCCCAAATCGGACCTGGAATTCGTGGGAAGAACATAAAAAGCAGGACGGTTATGGGAAAGGCCATGGCCATGTGTCGCAGAGCAACAGAGATTGACTGCCTGAGCGCATAAGCGTTGGGTCCACTATTGGATATGACTCTAAAGGCCGCCAAGGAAATCAGGACGACCAAAAAAAGATGCACGAGTTGGAAAACCCCGTCTCCATAGAGAGAGCCGATGGCAGCCGTGATGACCGCACCCAAAACGATGAGGTTATGCTCGCGTGATGTTTTTGCCTCGACCCACTTGATCGTCAGGGTAAGGATCAAGATAGTCAAAATGCTATCCCCACCCCACAAGGTCGGGTAGCTGAAAAAGGCGCCGGCGATTGCCGCTATGAGACAGGATATCAGGAAAATATGCTGCCAGCGCTTTCGTTTAAGAAAAGGTGGTGCCAAGCCGCGCCAGGTCAAAAGAGCGCCGAGAAGCAGAAAGGTCCAAGGTTTGAGAACGAAAAAACTAGGAGCCGAAGCGAGAAGCAACAGGGTTATTGTCCAAGCCTCAGGCCTCGCAGCCAGTCTTTTTAATTTTAGATTATGGGATTTCATGACGCTTGCCCTTGGGAGGGATACCTGGCCAGGTGCTCAAGACATCGCTTCCGGTGAAGCGGACCTTTACCGCCCGGAATGTTTCCCTGTGGTGTAACCAGACAATACCTTTGGCCCAATTCCTCCGTCTCGAGGACCCAGGCGGCAAGTTGCGATAGGCGCTTTTCGTCATCCGCCTGCGTCGCATCATCCCAATCCAGCGATAGAATTGGCAGATTGCTTTCGTCCACGAAATTTTTGGTCAATAACTCTTCAGACCGGGCTGAAGCTTTCCACGCGATGCGTCCCAATCCCTCGCCTGGAAGATATTCGCGAAGTTGGTCGAAAGTCTCTTCGTCTTCTTTGGACGGTTGGTTTTGCAAAGGACCCCTACGAGGCAGGGGCAGGGACCCCTGTGGCCTGGGATATATGTAACAAGGGGTGGGATGAGGCAGCCGCAAGCGGCTACGAAACAAGCCGAAGGGATAGGTTGATTCCAATGCCACGTTAGCAATCGTCAAGACGCCGCGCTCGGGTGCCTCTTGGGAAAGGCGTAAGGTGGCCTGCATGCCGGCTGCAAGCTCCGTGGAAGGTCCACACGACCCGGCCATGTTGGTTAGGTTTACAGCGGGTCGCGTTTTCTTCGAGCGTTCTTCGAGCTGAATCTCGTGGCTCGCATTCTGGCCGGCAAAAACAGGGGATACTTTCCAGGGACCACATGCGATGCCTTTCAGCTTTCCTCTGGCCTGGGCAAGGTCGACCAGGAGAAGGGAGGTGAGGAGGAACGCGAGCCCAAAAATAAGGTTGTTTGAGAAATTGACTGCTAACAACAGGCAGCTTATGGCCGTTGCGAAAAACATCAGGCCCAGTCCGGTTGGTCGGACGGAAATTTGCCTTGGGTCCGACGCGTTGTCCGCAACGCGTTCCTTCGGTCTGCCGAGCAATTTAGAAAACAGGGACCGCATTTAATACCTGGTGGCCCACTTCCAGCCGCCGTCCGGCGTTTCTGTTTCCCGCAAGTCGATGCCCTGCCACGTAAGGCAGCACAGCTTGAATATGGCTCGGCAAAACTTGCGTCTCTTGTTCTAGCAATGCCCAGGCACGAGCCGCCTGAAGCAAAGCGAGGCCCGCTCGAGTAGACAGTCCGATGAGGTAATCATCGTTTTGACGGGTGACCTCCAGTAAGTCCCGCAGATAAGACAGCAAGGCGGGAGAGGCTGTAATCTCGGCGGCTTGGCGCTGAAGGGTCACCAGGCTTTCCGCGGAAAGTGTGGCCGACAGCGCGGCGATCGTCGTCCGCTTATCGGCAGATGCCAGTATCTCCAGTTCCGGCTCCCGACCTGGGTATCCCATGTCGATGCACATCATGAAGCGGTCGAGCTGAGAGTCAGGCAGTCTTGCGGTACCCGACTGCTCCAAAGGGTTCTGGGTGGCCACCACAAAAAAAGGAACGGGTAGAGCGTATGTCTTGCCGTCGACGGATACCTGCCGTTCTTCCATGACTTCCAGAAGGCCGCTCTGCGCTTTTGGACTTGCCCGATTAATCTCGTCGGCAAGGAGGATTTGCGTGAATACCGGACCTTGATGGAAATGGAACTGGTTCGTATTGCGGTCAAATATGCTGGCACCCACGATGTCGGCCGGCAACAGATCGTTAGTGAACTGCAGACGTTGGAAGTCCAAGCCGAATGTTTTGGCCAACGCATGGGCAAGAACGGTCTTGCCGGTCCCAGGCAGATCCTCAATCAGCAAGTGCCCCCCGGCAAGCAAGCAAGTTACGGCAAGCTTGACCCGATCCTCCTTGCCAAGCACGACACTATTAATTTGCGCTAGTGTACTTTCGATAACCTCAGAAGCCTCAGCCCGAGCCGATTGAACGGAGGCCGCATTTGCACGGTTGCCCGTCACTGCGCCCTCCAAAATTTGATCGCCGTGCCGGTCGCATCGTAAGTGAAAAACCCGACTTCCTTTACCGTTCGATTGCCATATTTTGTGTAAATCACCGCATCGGCGCCCAGACGGGAGGCTTCTTTGCGAAGCGCCCAATTCAAATCCGATTTCGTTCCCTCCAAGGATGCAAACCCATAAGCTCGGACGCGAATATCGCCAAGTTTCTGATAGACCTCACCGGGATAGTCGCCAACGGAAATCTCCACGGTGTCCGGGTCTGTCACGAGGGAATCGGCGACAACATCATTGGCGCTATAGAGGGTTTCAATGTCTACGTAACTCCAATTTGGGGCACAGGCAGAAAGCAATGTAAAATAGAAAACTACATGCCACCTTTTGATGCGTGCGAAATGGTCTTCAAGAAAGTATCGGAACGTTTGCATCAATCTCTCGCTCAAGTGTTGAAGCTGGGAGGAATAAAAATTTCATTGCGAATGAGACTCATTCGCATTAAAGTTCTCTTTTTGATGCCCTGACAAAGGGAGCAAGCGCCTAAATTTTTCGCCTTTTGATCAGCCCACTTTCGTTAGCGCATTGAAAAAAAAGGTTTACATCACGGCACACCAAGGGGAGCTGCATGGCGGCTAGCTTGCTTAAAATTTGTGTCTAAACCTTTGCTTTTCGTGTCTGCAAGGTTCCAGCGACCCCCGCCACCGGACGTCCACCAACTGCGCAGGGGCCAGCGCCGACCGCGGAAGTCAACTC
>JBCCHN010000115.1:0-16876 GCA_039028695.1 Pseudomonadota bacterium | reverse complement strand
TTTTTCGACAGCATGTTGAGCAACTTCTGCATGGGCATGGAGTCGATCAAGTCCGGTGGGCTGGGCGGCAAGGAGCCGGCCTGGAGCACATGGGCATCGGATTTGGGATCCTGCTGGATTGCCTCCTCGACCATGACCTGATCCGTCAAGCATTCGACGATACCTGGGCCAGCAGGCAGATCCATACCTTTGTGAACGCTTGGGCGGCGCAGGTCGCAATCGATGATGAGGACCCTTTGTCCCACGCCAGCAAGCAGTCGGGTTAAAGCCAGCGAGATGGACGTTTTGCCTTCATTGGGCAAGGCCGATGCGATCAAAACCACCTTGGGGCGCCGCATCACATCGGACAACAGCAAGTTCGTATGCAGGCTGCGAATGGCCTCGCCATAAGCCGAGGTTGGGTTATCGATGATGTAGTCCGCCGGTGACTTACCTAAGGCACGAATACTGCGAATCGTCGGCACCAAACCCAGCGGCGTGACCCCCAACATGCGCTCGATCTGCTCCATACTGCGGAAACCATAATCGAAACGATCCACAATGAAGGCCACCAGCACGCCGATCATAATCGAAATGACCAGCGACAGAGCGAGCAAAAGTCCCTTGCGCGGAAAAGCCGCTTTTTTCGGGATCGCCGCATTGGACAGGATGCCCGCATCAGCCTGAAGGAAATCCT
Source organism: Pseudomonadota bacterium (assembly GCA_039028695.1). Taxonomy (GTDB): domain Bacteria; phylum Pseudomonadota; class Alphaproteobacteria; order Kiloniellales; family Kiloniellaceae; genus JANQKX01. The sequence goes on along the minus strand of JBCCHN010000115.1, from coordinate 16,200 downwards.
CTTGCGAGATTGTCTCCTTGGAACGCTGCAAAAGGTTCTCTAACAGGGCACGGGACGCTTGAGCTTCCCGCTCAAGCGAGCGCAACTGAACTTCCGAGGTGTTTGCTCTGGCAACCTCGGACTTCACCTCGTCGAGGGATTGCTTAAGAGTGGCGGACCGGGCACGTGCCACGGCCACCTCATTGCGCAATCCTTGGATGACCTTTTTGGCCTCGATATCGATTTTGGCGCGCAGGTCACGCAACTCAGTACGGGCCGAAATCATGGTGGGATGCCGTTCGCCGTATTCCTCCGACAACTCGGAAATACGACGCTCGATATTGGTTTCCTGACTACGCAGGTCGCGGATAAGGGGGTTATCGAGAACCTCGGAAAGGGTACCGATACCGCCGGCGGAGTTTTGGACCTTTTCCACCTGACGCAAACGAGCTTCGGCCTCGGCCAGGCGGGTCCTTTCGATCACATATTGGGCGTTCAGCTCGGAAACCTCTTCCGAGGTCAAAGTCGCGTCACGGCCACCTTGAATGAGTCCGGATTGTTCTCTGTAGGCTTCCACTGCCCGTTCGGCAGTCTCAACCTCAACCCGTAAATCGGCAACCCGATCATTGAGCCAAGAGCTTGCCCGTTTGGTCGCTTCAAACTTCGCTTCGAGCTGCGAGACGATATAGATGTCCGCCAGGGTGTTGGCAATGAGTGCCGCCGTACGAGGGCTTTCAGATTCCGCGGAAATGGTGATCACCCGCGACCGTCCCTCTGGCGCAACGGACAAGCGGCCGAGAATGGAATCGATCACGCGGGCTTCTTCACGCTCCTCCAATTCCTCGGTCGTCAATCCGGTCTGAACCTTGGGTAAGAGGAAATCGGCCAATGTGTTGCGCACCGATTCGACAATACCCTTATCCCCGGATTCTTCAGGGGCAGTTTGCGGAGTCGCTGTTACTTCACCACCCGCACCGGATATCGTAGCATCCGCATTAGATGATTCTAATAAGGAAACTTCGCCGCTATTACCGGCAATCGGCGCCTGGGTTTCAGCATCGGGTCGCAGCAAAGCCGTCATCCACTGGGTCCACAAACTGGGGGGCCGCAGGGCCGAGTTAAACTCCGGATCCCATTTGAGGTCCAGGCGCTCGGCCACGGCCTTCGCACTACGCCGTGAACTAATGGTTTGAATTTCCGTTTCCATGGTCGCCGAATCGGCAGGCAAACCGGAAAGAACCGCCTCGAAATCAACAATTTTGGACTGCCGAGGATTAATTTCCACATAGGCCGTCGCTACATACCGAGGCGTGAGCGAAAAGATGATCAGTGTGGCAATGACCATCAAAATGATGGTGGTCGCAACAATCAGACCTTTGCGGCGCCACAGCACACGGAGCTGCTCCATCAGGTCGATTTGACCGAAGGGGCCCACGCCGCCACCACCGCCGCCGGTTGTAGGTTCTCCACGGATTGCTTCTTCAATCAGCTCCGCTTGGGTTCTTGAATCTCTTGCCAACTGCATCTTGCCGCCTTCCGACGATAACTAGGCACTTATGAGCGGAATAAACTGTTTTCGCTCCAGTGTGCCGAATTCCAGGATTAACGCCGAAGCAAGGAAGCTCTGCCCGGCGAATTTTTCAATGGGATCTCCCCCTTTTCGGCCCGAAAGGGCCAAAAAATTAAAAGAACCTCTCGGGCACTTCAATCACGTCACCGGGCCGCACAATGGTGTTTTGCTCTGCCGCTTGCTTTTGACCGTTGGGGTCGCTGGCCCGGGTGATGATCAGGTCGTCTTCATCGGCCCGGTAGGTGAAGCCGCCTGCCATGGCCACCGCGTTCACTACCCGCATGCCGCCCACATAAGCGTAGCTGCCAGGGTTTGCCACTTCGCCAATGATGTAAAACGGCCGATAGTTGGTTACTTCGACGCTGACCTGCGGGTTCTTGAGATAGTCAGGCCGTAAAAGGCCAACGATCTGTTGCTCCACTTCCCCAGGAGTTTTTTCGACGACATGAACCTCGCCGATCAAGGGAAAGGAGATGGCACCCTTGGTATCCACCTCGAACTGACCTGAGAGGTCGTCATGCCCAAAGACAGTGACCCTCACCTGATCACCCGTGTCCAGGTGATATAGATTGGCATCAGCGGCCTGACCCGCGGTAGAATCTTGGCCTTGGGCTGAACCCACGACCGAACCGAACATGAGGCTGCCTGCCACAATCGCCCCCGCCAAGTCTCTTACCCGGCGGCGAATCATACCTTTTCCAGAAGGCTCGTTCTTACCAAAATTCACGGTTACCTCGTCTCAAAGTTTATCCGATCCCCCTAATATTGGACCAGAAGTCGTACAAAAAAGAGGTTGTCTGTATATCCGGTGTCCACGACGTTCGAATTTCGCCTGAAATACTCGTAGCCGGCCGAAGCATGAAGATAGCGGTTCAACATGTAAGTAGCGTTAACGCCGGCGTTGTAGATCTGGTCCTCCCGGGATATTCCCTCAAAGTCATCAATCTCCACCCCAACGTTGGCGCCAATCAACAGGTTGCGCAGCAATTCATGGTCCACCGATAGCCCGATCGCCGTCACGAAGTTGGACGAGGCTATGTCGGCACCCTCGGTCACCACAGTTTCCTCAACGGTTCTTGAAACCGTACCCTCAATAGTAGTCAAAGGCGTTACGTTCCAGGTGACATCGGCGCCGACCGTGGGGTCGGAAATGTTGTCCAAATCGCCGTCGCTGAAATCCTGCGCCACATAGCCTGCAAAGATCTCACCGAAGACCAGGCCGCCTAGATCCGCCGAGAGACCAGCTACGATTTCGTAGCCGTCCGAATCCCGGTTCACGCCCCCTGGGTTAATGGATTCTTTATAGTTGCGGTCATTAAAGGAGCCACGGACAAAAGCGCTGTAGCCTGGCGAAAAGGCGTAATCGCCGCGCAAGGAGATATTCAGGATATCCCGGTTGCGATCATCGTTGTTATCGAAGCCGCCGCCCACCAGATCCGAGCCGGAATAATCAAAAATTTGGTAGCTTATTTCCGGACGAACACGGAAGCGATTGAACTCCTGAGTGTAGCCGCCACCAAAACCAAAGACGTCAAACTCGATGGGTTCTGTTGGAATGGTGCCCTGAACAATGTCGTTGGGCGAGGACCGCGGCACATGGCGATGGTCATAGTCGATAAAGGCATCCAACGCTCCTCCAGAGCCCACCTCGAGGGTACCATCGGCACCCAGGAAGTAGTCCTCGTAGTTTTCGCTGGTGTTATCCGCGTGAAGCGCCACATCGGCCTCACCGCCGAAGCTCAAGGAGTGGCGGCCCCAGTCGGACTCGACAAAGAGGCCCGGCTCCAAATGGGTGATGAAGTCGTCTTCCCGATCAGTGCTGGTGGCGAAGATGTTTGAGTCGTAATCTTCCTGGATCGCAAAGGACGGAAACACCAGGAAACTGCCGATTCGCCCGCCCAGGGGGTCCAATTCAGGGCGCGGCCGGGATTGCACCGTTTCGCCGCGTCGAATGGTGGTGCGCTTGCTGGGCACAACCACTCCTTGGGCCGTTTGCTCGATGGTTTGGTCACTGAGATTAAGGTCGTCAGCGTCAGCCTCTTGCGCCAAAACGCCGTTTCCCGGAAGGCTGGCGATGGTTCCCAAGGCCGCCGCGCAAATCACCGATGATATTACAGACTTTGACCATTTCGCTTTAAGCATTTGCCAGGTGGCTCCTTCCCAAGACCCTTTGCGTGGGGGGCATTAAACGATGACCCAACCCACTCCCCTTTCTCTTGCGGAGCGCGACGACTGGATGCGTTAGGTGACGCATCATCATCGGTTGCGGCTCACTGGCGCCAACATACTAAAGCGCCTATTGGTTAACAAGCGTGTCCAACGGTTCCGAACATGCCCCGCTGGCCGATTGGCAAATGTCCCAAAGACCAGTGGATTTAGCCCGTAAGACTAGGAAAAACATAGTTAACTATAGGTTAATCAACCGTCTTAATGTTAAATTCTGGCCATCTTGAGGCCCAATTTTGCCCTTTTGATGGGGTGCTGGCTAAAATAGAGCTCACTCAGCGAAAAAATTCTGCCATCAAGGGATCAGACATATTACTGATTTTACGAAGAAATCTTTGCCATTTAGGACGCAGTTCGGTGCAATGGCTTTGATGGCGGCGATGGCTTCGGAAACCAGATGTCAAAGATTACAAAGTTTAATCTAGGCGGTTTGATCGCCGCACTTCAGACTTAAGGACCTATCTTGAAGGGCAAACTCAGCAGGTTGTTCAGCTTTAAACAGGATGAGCCTGTTTCCGAACCTCGAGAGGCTTGGGCCCCCGCCGGTCAAAGACTCTATGCGATCGGCGACATCCATGGCCGCTTGGATCTGCTGCATAAACTCTATCAGCGCATTCTTGAAGATGCTGCCAGGCAAGGAAATCACCTTGATAACACGTTGATTTATTTGGGTGATTACGTTGACAGGGGCCTGAATTCCAAGGGCGTAATCGATTTTGTGTCCCAGCAGCAACCAGCCGGCTTCAAGGTTGTGCGGCTGATGGGCAACCACGAGGAGATGTTTCTAAGGTTCTTGCAAAGCCCCACCTATGGGGCGGGATGGCTGCGCCTGGGCGGCGACGCTACCCTCTTGAGCTACGGCGTTGCCATGCCGCAGGGCCTGCCTCAAAAGGAGCGACACCAAGCTCTTTGGCAAGACCTGAGAAGTAAAATTCCGCCCGACCACATCAACTTTTTGACTGGGCTCAAGCTTATGTATCAGGCCGGAGACTATGTCTTTGTACATGCTGGCATTAAACCCCAGGTCCCTTTGCAGGAACAAAAAGCCAGCGACGTCATGTGGATCCGTAGCGAATTCCTATCTTGGGGCAAAGATCACGAGAAATTCGTCATACACGGACATTCGTTGAGCGGAAAGCCGGACATGGCCTATGCCCGGATCGGAATCGATACTGGTGCCTACGCCACAAATATCCTGACGTGTCTGGTATTAGAAGATGACCATCGCCGCTTTTTGAGCACCGGAGACTGAATTACGATTTGGCCAAGCGGCACGACTCGCAAGCAGGCCACTCTTAACGGTTCATCTAAAAGAATCTGCGGGGCTGATAGTCACATAGCCGAACATTAACTAGTATTTATCTTTGATTGTGTACTAATGTAATTGCATAACAAAAATAGAATATTTACCGCTCACACAAGTTTTCAGAACGAAATCTCGTTCGTCGAAACAGTATTATTTTGCCTCGCTTATGCCCGATATTGGGAGTATAATATCCCTTGCTAAAATTAGCAGATTGAGCGTTTTCTTTATTAACTATTTGATAGTTGTATCTGTTTGGGCCTGTTGTATTTTGGCGTAAGGGTTTAGTGCAGTAAGTTCTGCCGTAGGGGGAACGACCGTCAAATCTGTTTCATCGCTCGCCGCGATACTTTTTCATTGGTCGGCAATAACGCGGCGACAAGAGAACCTACGGGGCGACAAAAAGGGATCAATATTGCAGTGGTTTAACCAGTAATGGTTCGATGGCGCGTCGCCTTCGTGTCGGATCGCGCTTAAGACGCTTTGAGGTTAATGGACAATCAAGAGATAAAAATGAGTTTTTTTTTCAATTTGATTGGTTCCGGCCCGACCCGGGTGACAAATCAGACCATCGGTTTGTGGCCTAAAGTCTTGTCCCTTAATATCCTTTTGTCTAATGGTGTGACGTGTTCGTCATTTGTTGGAAAAAGGCAAGGTGGCATGCGCCGCTCATCTTTGAAATGTTTCCCCCTATACAACCGTTTTTGTAACCTGGATCACACAAACGACAAAATTTTTACCTATTCTAGATACGATAGCCCCATAGTGAGAGGTCCAACGCTTTGGGAATGCTCAGTGAGAATGCAACCCGGATAGTTGGTTCAAGGATTTGATTTGGTAAGAGAATTAGAGAATTGCGCCATCCGATCATCAAGTAGATGAAATGTGAGCTTCAGGAAGGGCTAAAAGCGAAGTTATGATTAACATCTTCAAAAAGCGAAAAAATCGTGGATTGGAAGAGGGCAGCGGCGCAGCCCTTAACGACATCGACTCTGTTGTGAACGGATCGTCTGCCTATGGCGATGGTCACAGTGAGATCGAATTACCCGACTTTCTTACCGCCGAGCAGTCAGAGGACTCCGACTTTTCCCCGTCAGCGCTTGGAACCCCGGTGAACGACCGGGGCGCAAAACCCAACGGAAATGGCCTGCCATCGGCCGCGGATGACCTGGGTCGAAGTGGCGCCGATGGCGACGAACCCGCCCATGTGGGCTGGGCTGGAGGATCTGCTAGTGCGCCTGGAATGCTTCAGAGCCCCACTGCGATTCAAGGCGGTGACGACATGCAGGTCGCGGGTCAGCGTGGCGGTGATATGGACGATCTACCCAAGTTTCGGATTCCACCTTCCGAATTAGCCTTTAGAGGCCGGATGCGTGGAGACCCCAACGCCATCGGCCCCAATGCCCGGCTGCGTCAAGCCTTCACGCCGACACGTCCCATTCAGACAAGCGAACATTTTGCGGGTCGGCGCTGGGCCATTCAACGGGTGATTACCGCCATCGAAGAGCAGCAAGCCAATGTGGTTATCTTCGGCGCCCGCGGCGTTGGCAAAACCTCGCTTACAAACATCATTTCGGAAACCGCCAGCCACGTGGACTATCAAGTCCATCGTTGTCCTTGTAGTTCGAACATCACCTTTGAGGAAATCTTCCGCGGGTTCATGCGCAACCTGCCTTGCGAGTTCATGGAACGGGATTTCCGCGCGCGGCATCCCTCTGTGCAAAATTTCGAGCAGCTCTTGCCGTTGGAGCACTTTGGCCCCACCGAGGTGACCGAGACCCTGTTTCACCTCAAGCTTGAGCACGCCATCCTCATTGTCGACGAGTTTGATCGCATCGAAAGTAGCGAGCTGAAGAACCAGTTGGCGGAGACCATCAAGAATTTGTCCGACATCTCTGCGCGGGTTACCTTTATCATCGTTGGAATTGGCCAAACTCTTGAGGATCTGATCGGCGGTCATCCGTCAATCCAACGCAACGTAGTGGGCGTGCATTTGCCCTTGATGGAGCCTGCGGAACTTCAGGCCCTGATCGAGTTGGGCGAGGAGGTGTCAGGCATCAGCTTTGACACGATTACTCGTGAGACCATCGCCTCCTTCTCCAAAGGCTTGCCGTACTACGTGCAACTCATGTGTCTGCATGCCGGCCAACGCGCAATCGAGCGAGGCTCGAAGATTGTCGAGATAACGGACCTGCGCGGCGCGTTGGAAAAGATACTGGAAGAGGCCGACCCCAACCTGATCCGGATGTACGAGCTGGCCACCCATGGCGAACAAAAGCAGTTCATGGCGGATGTGCTGTTTGCTTCGGCCCGCTGCCTATTTGATCAAAATGGCGCCTTTTCCGCCGCCGATGCGGCGCAGGTGGTTATCGACAAAGACGGCCGGAAGATTCCTGAACTCAGCCTGCATAAGGCTCTGACCTCCCTGACCTTGCCGGAGGCCGGGCCCATGCTGGAAAAACGGAAATCACCAACCGGCATCACAAAATACACCTTCCTCAATCAGATGACCCGTCAGTTCATCTTGGTGCGCCAGGCCCGCGACCGCGGTCTCATTTGAGGAAATTGAGTCGGATCTGCCCGCCGGTGGTCAGTAGTTCGGTAATCTTTCTTTTAGCGCTGGAATTACACTGAGCGCCGCCAGCACGGAGCTGCGCGGATTGCTGGGCAGCGGCTCGCCGGAAACCTCAATCGTCAAGGACCCGAAAGCACCTCGGACCGATAGGTGATGCTGATTGGCGCTTGCATGGGGATCGGCAATAAGTTCCACCTGAGTTGCCTCGAAGCCCACCCCTGCCAAAGCAATGGCTGCAGCGACGGTGGCGTTCTTCGGATAGCCAATCTCCGCCTCGCGCGCAGTGCCGCGAAAATGAACTTCCGCCTCCGTCAGCGCGTCCCAGTTTTCTATGGTCCCCGCTCCTAAGAGGTTCACTCCATCCTTAAGGCGGTGTCCGCACCAAAGCCTGACAAAAGATTAGGCGAGCCAGCCGATCAAGGCAAAGGCAGCTTTGCCATGCGGCCCCCATCAACCGTATAGACCTGACCGGTGACGAAGGAGGCCTGATCCGAAGCCAGCCAGGCCACCAGCGCTGCCACTTCTTCTGGCCCACCGGTTCGGCCCACGGGGTGAACCCGGCCGATTTTCTGGCGAAAGGCTGCAGGATCCTCCATAGATTCGATAAACTGAATATTGAGATCCGTATCGATCCATCCCGGCGCCACGGCGTTGCACCGCACACCCTCGCCGCCGTGGTCCACCGCCACCGCACGGGTCAAGCCGTGCAGGCCGGCCTTGGAGGCGCAATAGGCCGGATGTCGCGGGTTCGACCCCAAGCCTTCGATGGAACCGATGTTCACGATGCTGCCGCCGCCCCGAAGATGGGGCAGGGCATGCTTGATCAATAGAAAGGGCGCCCGCAGATTGACCGCCATGGTTCTGTCCCACAGATCGAGGGACATTTCCTCTACTGTGCCTTCAAACATGACGCCGGAATTGTTGATCAGCACCTCCAAACGGCCAGCGCGATTGATCACCTCCTCAATCACGCGCTCCGGTTCGGCAGCTTCGGACAAATCGCAAAGAACGCTTTCAAATTCGGTTGTCGCTTGGCGCTGGGCAGTAATAACCTTATGGCCGTCGGCCGCCAAACGCTGGGCACAGGCCAATCCGATGCCGCTGCGCCCGCCGGTGACCAAAGCCACTTTTTGCGCTAGTGCCGTCATATCACCGGCTTTCCGCCATTGACCTCAACCAGTGCGCCGCAAATGTAGCGCGCTTGATCGGAGGCGAGAAACAAAACCACGTCGGCAATTTCGTCCGGTTTGGCAATATGCCCTATAGGAACAGAAGCATTGAGATCTTCGATGGCCCGGTTTGGATCCAAGCCGCGCACTTCAAAGCCTGACCGCAGCATGGGCGTATCGACCTCGTTGGGGCAGACTCCGTTTATGCGTATGCCTTGATGGGCATGATCCCGGCCCAGGCATTGGGTGAGCGAGGCCACCGCTGCCTTGGTCATGCAATAGATGGGATGATTGGGCCCCGGATGGATACCCCAGCAGGACGCTGTGTTGACAATGGCGCCCCCTCCCTCTTTTGCCAGGATGGGTATGGCCGCCCGGCATATGCGAAAAGGCGCTTCCACGTTAACCGCCATAGAGATGTCAAAGTCCCCGTCGCTGGCTTGAGTGATCAGGCCACGCCGCATTACGCCCGCATTGTTGATTACGATGTCCAAACCACCCATCTTCTCCGCGGCCAGAGCCGGCAGGTCATCGCAGTAGGCGCCATCGGTCAGATCGCCAGGGAAATCAGCTTTTTCGCGGTCGGCGGTCGTCACCTGGGCACCGGCGGCTAGCAAGCCCTCGGAGATTGCTTGACCGATACCGCCATTGGCACCGGTTAAAAGCGCACGGCGCCCGGAGAAATCAAAGACAGGCAAATGAAACCCTTCGATGGCTGAAGCTACTAGGACACAAACTCAGCCATAGCATCCAGCAACATTTCCGCCAAGTGCCGGGAAAAAGAGGGTCGAACGTATAGCCAGTATGTGGGCTGATCGTCGATCTGCTCCAAAAACACCTGGGTCTTGAACATGATCGTGCCAACGATCCGGCCGGGCGTAAAGGCGCTGGGGTGAAGATCTTGCAAGCAGGCTTTCTCCAAAACCTCCCGGGCGCGCGGACCCGACAGCTCGATGACCAACCGATTTTGATCCAGGTTAACAATAGAGACATGTTGGTCAGCCAATTTCTCGCTCAAGAGATCGGCAAAAGATGCAGCCGCGGCATCTTCGGCAACGACCAGCCACTCATCGGGGCCTAACCACAAAACCTTATGACCAGCTTTGGCGCTGGCAACGGTGCAGGCATCCAAAGGCAGATCGCAACCGAGCGCCGCCTTGGCGCCCTTGATGACAGCTTTATCCGCGCTGTCTCCGCGCAAATTCACTTGCTGGGCCAGGCGGCATTCCCGGATCGTCACCTCACCCTGCTTGGAGGTATCCGCAAAGGATGCTGCGAAGGCAGCCAAACTGGTTTCACCGCGATTTGAAGCTGTATCAGCCATCTCTGCGTTTTCCTTCCGGATCGATGAATACCGGATCGACAATCGTCACGGCCTGTGTGCGGTCTTCCAGAGGCGCGAAAAGGCGGTCCCCCTTGCGAGCCCGCCCCCCCTTGATCAAGGCCAAGGCAATGGACCGCCCCATGGCGGGGCTCCAATAGCTGGAAGTGACATGCCCAAGCATGGGAATCGGCGTCGGCGCGTTAGGGTCGATAACGATCTGCGCCCCTTCAGGCAAGACGAAGCCGGGGTCCTCGGTCAGCAAACCCACAAGCTGCTTGCGATCCAAACGGACGGTGTCCGCGCGGGAGAAGGAGCGCTTGCCGATAAAGTCCTTCTTAGCCTTGGAGACGATCCAGTCCATGCCCAAATCCTGGGGCGTGACGGTACCGTCGGTTTCCTGCCCGACAATGATGAAACCCTTTTCGGCGCGCAGTACGTGCATGGTCTCCGTGCCATAGGGTGTAATGCCGAACTCCTCGCCGGCCTCGTAGAGGGCCTCCCAAAGTGCTTTGCCATGGGACCAGGGCACCGAAACTTCGTAGGATAGCTCGCCGGTGAATGAGATCCGCGAAACCCTTGCCGGGCTGCCGGCCACCGTGCCATCGCGAAAGGTCATAAAGGGGAAGGCCTCGGGCGCCAAGTCGATATCGCTGCAGACACGCTCGAGCACCGTGCGGGCCTTGGGCCCGGCGACTGCCACCGTTGACCACTGTTCGGTGACCGAAGTGCAATAGACTTTGAGATCCGGCCATTCGGTTTGCAGATATTCCTCGAGCCAATCCATCACGGTGGCCGCGCCACCGGTTGTGGTGGTCATGAGGAAATGATTTTCTCCAAGCCGAGCCGTCGTGCCGTCATCGAAGATCATACCGTCTTCGTGACACATTAAGCCGTAGCGGATGGAGCCCACCTTCAGCTTCAGCCAGGCGTTGGTGTAAATGCGATTCAGGAATTCAGCGGCATCAGGCCCTTGAATATCGATCTTTCCCAATGTGGAGGCATCCAACAGACCCACCGTGTCGCGCACGGCAGCGCACTCACGCGCCACGGCCGCATGTATGTCCTCACCGGCCTTGGGGAAAAACCAAGGTCGCTTCCATTGGCCCACATCCTCAAAAGAGGCCCCTTGCGCCTCGTGCCAGTCTTGAATTGCGGTGACACGTTTTGGATCCAGCCAATCGCCCAACTCGCGGCCGGCCATCACGCCAAAGGGCACCGGCGTATAGGGTGGGCGAAAGGTAGTCGTGCCGGTCTCGGCAATGGCCCGGTCCACCGCGTCGGACAGAATGGCGAGCGCGTTGATGTTGCCGGTCTTACCTTGATCCGTGCCAAATCCGGACAGGGTGTAACGCTTCATATGCTCCACGTTATCGAAACCCTCGCGGGCCGCCAGGCGAATGTCCGCCGCCGTGGAGTCGTTTTGATAGTCCACGAAGTGCTTAGCCTTCGAACGGCCGATGGGCTCGACGGTGGGCACCACCCAGCGGGCTTCAAGGCTGCCCAGATCCGGTTCCTCACTCGCGATGACCGGGCTGTCCCCGTCGGTCGGCTCAAATCCGGCCGCAAGCGCAGCCGTGCGCCCCTGCGCCACACCTTCGACCAAAGCTCCAGCCAAATCGAAGCTGCCGCCCACTGCACCAGCCCAAAGGGTGGCCTCGCGTGGTTTGGCCGGCACGAAGCAAGCCTTGGCCTCATCGAAAGCCATCTTGCCCTGAGTATGACAAAAGAGGTGCACCACCGGGCTCCAACCGCCAGACATCAAGATAAGATCGCAAGCAACCTGTCGGCCCTCGCCGGAGACCGACTGACCATTGCCGCCGAGCTTATGCAGGGTTACGCCCGCCACGCGGCTTTTGCCCTTGACCGCCGTTATCGCGGAATTGCTGGAAACCTTGATACCGGCCTCTAGTGCCTCTTTGGGCAGGGTGCCTGTGGCTTCCTGACGTACATCGACAATTTCGGCAACCTCAACACCGGCGGCCTTTAGGTCCAGCGCGGCCTCATAGGCCCCGTCATTGTTGGTGAAGAGCACGGCGCGCCGGCCCGGCGCTACACCATATCGGTTGACATAGCTTTGGGCCGCCGAAGCCAACATGATTCCCGGCCGATCGTTGTCGGCAAAAACCAAGGGTCGTTCATGGGCGCCGGTGGCCAACACCACCATCTTGGCGCGGATATGCCACAGGCGCATCTGCGGATCAGCCGAGCTCGAGCCCTGGTCATAGCGGTCATGCCGCCGCTCTACGGCGCAAAGATAATTGTGGTGATAGTAGCCAAAAACCGTGGTCCGGGGCAGCAATCGCACCTCTGAGGCGGCCTCGAGCTTTTGCACCTCTCGGGCGACCCAATCCGCCCCCGACAAACCATCCACGGTGCGATTGAGGGACAAAAGGCTGCCGCCAAACTCGGGCTGCTCGTCGGCGAGGATAACCCGCGCGCCGCTTTTGGCGGCTTCGCGCGCCGCCGCCAGACCTGCCGGACCGCCACCGACAACCATCACATCGCAGTGCACATGGCGATGATCGTAACTGTCCGGATCGGGCTCGCTAGGCGCCTTACCCCAACCGGCCGCCTTACGGATGATCGGCTCAAATACCTTCATCCACAAAAACTGCGAGGGCATGAAAGTCTTGTAGTAAAAACCCGCTGGAAAAAATTTCGAGAAAAGACCATTGATCGAGCTCACGTCGAAGGAAACGCTGGGCCAGCAGTTAACGCTTTCTGCTTCCAGGCCGTCGTGCAACTCGATTTCGGTGGCTTTCAAGTTGGGAATGGTGTGAGCACCATACCCCAATTGCACCATGGCGTTCGGTTCTTCCACGCCCGCTCCCATGATGCCGCGAGGTCGATGGTATTTGAAGCTGCGGGCCACCAGGTGCTTATTGTTGGCCAGCAGGGCCGATGCCAGGGAATCGCCGGCGAATCCTTCCAACGGCTCACCGTTGAAAGTGAAGTGGCAGGGCTGGTTCCGATCGATGCGGCCGCCCGTTGCCAAGCGATTGGGTTGGGACTGGGATGAGGCCATGGTTCAGCCCTCTCCCCGATCCAGGTCCGGAGGCATTTCCCCAACCTTATAAACCGCCAGAAACTCGTAGGTCACTGTATCGCGCACGGCGTTGAACCATCGTCGGCACCCCGCAGCATGCATCCAACGCTCCAGGTAAATTCCCTTGGTGTTCTTGCGCATGAAAAGAAAGTCCGCCCATTCCTCGTCACTCAGCGCCGCCGGATCCTCCGGGCGGGCGATATGGGCTTCGCCGCCGTAGCTGAACTCCAGCTCCGGGCGTTCGCCGCAATAGGGGCATTGAATGATTTTCATGTCTTTTTGTTCCCCTAGTGAGCCACGGCAGCCGCGCCGTGTTCGTCGACCAAATGACCTGTTACGAAGCGTTCCAGGTTAAAGGGCGCGTTTATGGGATGGGGTTCGTCATTGGCAATGGTATGCGCGAAGGTCCAGCCTGACCCCGGCGTGGCCTTGAACCCGCCGGTGCCCCAGCCACCGTTCACATAGAGGCCCTTGACCGGGGTCTTGGAGACCAGAGCCGAGGCATCTGGGCAGACGTCCACGATGCCGCCCCACGAGCGCATCATGCGTAAGCGGCTAAAGATGGGAAAAAGCTCGCGCAGGGCCCCCATTTGACCTTCGATGATGTGAAAACTGCCCCGCTGGCCAAATCCTACAAAAGCATCCACCCCGGCACCGATCACCAGCTCGCCCTTATCCGACTGACTCACATAGACATGCACCGCGTTGGACATGACCACACAAGGGTGGATGGGTTTAATGGGCTCGGACACCAAGGCCTGCAAAGGATGGCTTTCCACGGGCAAACGCAGGCCCGCCATCTGCCCCAGTTGGGAAGTATGGCCGGCCACTACCAGGCCAACCTTTTTGGCACGGATTGTGCCACGGGTGGTTTCCACCCCGGTGACTTGGTCGCCCTCGCGCAGGATGCCTGTTACCTCGCACTGCTGAATAATGTCCACGCCCCGGGCATCGGCTCCCCTGGCATAGCCCCAAGCCACCGCATCGTGACGGGCCACGCCGGCCCGACGCTGCAGGGTGGCGCCCATGACCGGATAGCGCGCCGTCTGAGAGATATTGATAATGGGGCAAAAGGCCTTGACCCCCTGGGGCTCCAACCATTCCGCATCCACCCCATTGAGACGGTTGGCATAGACCCGGCGCTTGCTCTCGCGCACATCCCCCAGGTTATGAGCCAGGTTCATCACCCCTCGCTGGGAGAACATGATGTTATAGTTCAGGTCCTGGCTGAGCCCCTCCCAGAGCTTCAAGGCATGCTCGTACATAGCCGCGCTCTCGTCCCAAAGATAGTTAGAGCGCACGATGGTTGTGTTGCGGCCCGTGTTGCCGCCGCCCAGCCAGCCCTTTTCCAAGACCGCGATATTGGTAAGCCCATGGTTTTTGGCCAGATAATAAGCCGTCGCCAGCCCGTGACCGCCGCCACCCACGATGATGGCGTCATATTCCGCCTTGGGCTCGGGGCTGCGCCATTGGCGGGGCCAATTCTCGTGATGGCTTAAGGCGTTGCGCGCCAGGGAGAAAACAGAAAATCGGGCCATTCACCCACTCCACATCAGAAATTTCGCTCGGGCAGCTTCGCAGCCCTCATAGCGGCCGCGCTTGCTACCAGACCTTTACGCGAAAGTAAGACATTTCTCGAAATCAGGGCCAATATACTGTTCCCATAACGCTATGGACTTTGCTAAAGGCGACGGCTTACTTCTCGCTTTCCTTTTTCCAATTTTAAGTCTATTTGGCCCGATATTTCACGCTTTCAAACGGCTGTTCTAGAGGCCCCCCGGAAATTGACAGGAGACACAATGGTGAACGTGGACGATATGCTCAATCTTGTGGAATGGCACAACGGCGAGAAGGCCTACTCACCCTTTTCCGACGGTGAAATGGTCCGGCGGCAAAACGCGTTGCGCGGCTGGATGGTCGAAAACACCGTGGATGCGGCCTTGCTCACCTCATATCACTGCATCAACTACTATTCGGGCTGGCTCTACTGCTATTTCGGGCGAAAGTACGGCATGGTTATAACCCCCGAGGCGGCCACCACAATCTCCGCCGGTATTGATGGCGGCCAGCCCTGGCGCCGCAGCCACGGGAACAACCTCACTTACACAGACTGGCGCCGGGACAGTTTTTACCGGGCGGTCGAACAATTGACCCCCGGCGTTAAGCGCCTCGGCATCGAGTTTGACCATGTGAGCTTGGAATACCGCCGCCTTTTGGAGGAAAACCTGCCGGGCGTGGAATTCGTGGATGTGAGCCAACCTTCCATGTGGATGCGCACTGTCAAGTCTGACGAGGAAATAAAACTAATAAAGGAAGGGGCCCGGACCGCCGATATCGGCGGTTATGCCTGTGCCGCCGCCGTCCAAGCCGGCGTGCCGGAGCACGAAGTCGCTATCGCCGGTACCAATGCCATGATTCGCGAGATTGCCGGCAACCACCCTTTTGTGGAACTGATGGATACCTGGACCTGGTTCCAGTCGGGTATCAACACGGATGGCGCACACAATCCGGTCACGAACAAGGAGATACAGTCGGGCGACATTTTGAGCCTCAACACCTTTCCCATGATATTCGGCTACTACACGGCCTTGGAGCGCACGATGTTTTGCGATCACGCCAGGGACGTGGAAATCGATATCTGGGAAAAGAACGTGAAGGTCCACGAGCGGGGCATTGAGCTCCTCAAACCCGGAGCGCGCTGCTGCGACGTGGCCTCTGAGCTAAACGAGATGTACAGGGAGTGGGACCTGCTCAAATACCGCTCCTTCGGCTATGGCCATTCCTTCGGCGTGCTGAGCCACTACTATGGCCGCGAGGCCGGAGCTCTTCCGGTTGTCTTGCCTTCTTCTGAAGTTTCCTTGGATTCCTCGTCGCCTAGTCGGTTACCGTTCGATTCATCGGTTCTAGAGATCCCATCGACAAAAGATGTCGCTACCGCATTTACCGTAAGATCATCATTCCCGACCCTAGAGTCGTCTCTCTCATTGAGCTCACGTCCAGAGCCTTCT
>JBCCHN010000114.1:0-16979 GCA_039028695.1 Pseudomonadota bacterium | reverse complement strand
ATAGGCCGCAAACTCAGCGCCACCGCTCTCCGCCAAAACCTTCGTAATCGCCGCCGTCAAAGTCGTCTTACCATGGTCAACGTGGCCAATCGTTCCAACATTGCAGTGCGGCTTCGTACGCTCAAATTTTGCCTTCGCCATGATCTAATTCTTCCCTAGTGATCCCCTCAGCCGCCTCTTAAGGCGCTGAAAACGTTGAGAAATACAATCCCTTCACCGAACCGCGCCGACCGCTGGGATTGGAGCGGGTGAGGGGAATCGAACCCCCGTCGTAAGCTTGGAAGGCTTCTGCTCTACCATTGAGCTACACCCGCGCTCCAGCTCTACCGATCGCCCAGCCGCCTTTCATAGACGTGATACCGCCTGTGGTGGAGGGGGTTGGATTCGAACCAACGTAGGCAATGCCAACGGGTTTACAGCCCGTCCCCTTTAGCCACTCGGGCACCCCTCCTATGTCAAGCAGACGTCTCGCCCTTCCAAGCGATGCGACGGAGTAGCGAAATATGTTGATTTAACCCGATGTGTCAACTTCAAACATGACAAAAGCACCTATTCCTGCTCAAACTTTCGTCTGGCCGGAAAAGGCACTTAGAGAACCATGCTCTCCGAGTAGGAATATAGGATCATACCATGGCAAAGCGCAAGTCCGGCAAGGGGGCAAAATTTCGCGGCGACAAAACGCCCAAAGCCTGGGCTGGCAAGGCCGGAGACAAAAAGATCGGCGCCAACCCGGCCCGGGTCCCGCGAGACCAGGCGCCTTCCGCCCGGAGGAGCCCAACCCGGCCAACCCCATCCGCAAACCCATTATCTTCGGTCACGGGCCTCTGGGTTTTTGGTCGCCACCCCGTGCTGGCGGCCTTGGCGAATCCGGCCCGGGATCTAAGCGGCCTTTTGGCCACCAAGGAAGCCGCCATCGCCTTGGATAAGTCACTGACCGGCGCCAGCCGACAACGGGCGATCCCCCTCATTCAAAGGTCCAGCCGGGAAGAGATTGCCGAAGCCCTGCCCGCCGGCGCTGTCCACCAAGGCCTGGCTTTGCTAACCCGCCCCCTGGATCAGCCCAGCTTGGAGGCCTTTTTGACCGACAACCCGCCCCAAAGCGGGGACCGGGCCGAGACCCGCGATCTTATACTGTTGTTGGATCAGGTCACGGACCCGCACAATGTGGGCGCCATCCTGCGCTCGGCCGCGGCTTTCGGTGCCAAGGCTGTGGTCACGCCGCAAAATCATGCCGCCTCGGAAAGCGGCACCCTGGCCAAGTCCGCCTCGGGCGCCCTGGAGCACATCCCTTATATTCAGGTGCCGAATTTGGCACGCGCCTTGGACCGCATGAAAACCGCGGGTTATTGGAGCATTGGCCTGGCCGGAGAAGCGGACCAGACCCTGGCCGAAGCCGATCCCGGCGGACCACTAGTGGTCCTGTTGGGCGCGGAAGGAACCGGCCTTCGGCGCCTGACCCGGCAGCACTGCGATCTGTTGGCCGCCTTGCCCACACGGGGCCCCATCAATAGTCTGAATGTCTCGAACGCGGCCGCGGTGGCCCTCTACGCCCTGACGCATTTACCAGCCGGCCCCAGTTGATCGAACGCCACGCATGAGTATTCTGGGGGCCAATCAGCCTGGCCCAAAGCTACCCCATGGGGCCGCACAGTAACAAAACTCCGCAAAACGGGTGTGAAATGGACCACATCGAAGCCTTTTTGAAAGAACATCGTATTGACGAGGTGGAATGCCTTGTCCCCGACATGGCGGGGGTGGCCCGCGGCAAGATCCTGCCCGCCAAGAAATTCATCAGCGGCATGCGCTCCAATGGCCTGCGCATCCCCGAGGCGGTTTTTGTTCAGACGGTGAATGGGGACTACCCTGACGACGCCTACGACGACAAGGTCGTCAGCCCCACGGCCCAGGACGTCTACCTGGTCCCGGACGAGGACTCCATCCGCCTGGTTCCCTGGTATGACGAGCCCACCGCTCAGGTGATTTGCGATGCCCGCTTTATTGACGGAGACTCAGTGGAAATCGCCTCGCGACAAATGCTCAAACGAATCTTGGATCTCTATCAGGAGAAAAACTGGACGCCGGTTGTCGCCCCGGAGTTGGAGTTTTATCTAGTCGATGTCAACACGGATCCCGACTACCCCCTAGAGCCGCCGGTGGGCCGCTCGGGCCGCAGAGAAACATCAAGACAGGCCTATGGTTTGGACGCGGTCAACGAATTCGATCCTCTTTTCGAGGATGTTTATGACCTCTGCGAGGCCCAAGGCATCGACGTTGACACCTTGACCCACGAGGGCGGCGCCGCCCAGATGGAGATGAACTTCAATCATGGCGACCCCCTCTTGCTCGCCGACCAGGCCTTTTTGTTTAAGCGCACCGTTCGTGAGGCGGGCTTGCGCCATCAGGTCTATGCCACCTTCATGGCCAAACCCATGCAAAACGAGCCGGGCAGCTCCATGCACATCCACCAAAGCTTGCTGGATGCCAAGACCAAGAAGAATCTCTTCGCGACCAAGAGCGGCAAGGACACGGCTCTCTTCAAGAATTATATCGCCGGCTTGCAAAAATACCTGCCCGCCATGATGCCGTTGGTGGCGCCCAACGTGAACTCCTACCGCCGCCTAATTCCTGAATCCGATGCCCCCATCAACACCCACTGGGGCTACGACAATCGCACCGTGGGCCTGCGGGTTCCCCATTCCGTGCCCAGTGCCCGCCGGGTCGAAAACCGCCTGGCCGGTGCCGATGCCAACCCCTATTTGGCCATGACCGCCACCTTGGCCTGCGGCTACCTGGGCATTGAAGAAAAGCTGAAGCCCCGCGCTCCCATCGAGGGCAGCGCCTACCGGCTGGCCCACACCCTGCCGCGCACCCTCTATGACGCCATCAGCCGCTTTAACGGAACTCGAGCCCTGAAAAGCGTCTTTCCGGAAAAGTTCATCGACGCGGTAACCGTGGTTAAAGAGGCCGAGTTGAACAACTATCAGCAAGTCATTTCGTCTTGGGAACGGGAGCATCTTTTGCTAAACGTGTGATCTCCAAGGACTTCAAAATGACCGGCTTTTGCAAAGAAAGAATCGACGGCAAGGACAGACCCGACTGCCAAAGCGACGCCTCGGCGGTTAGCCGTCAAGACGAGCTCTTGGTGTTGTGCGCCCGGATCGACTTTAATCCCTAAGACTGCCCCTCTTTTTGCCGGACCGGCAGCGGGGCCGCTTCCGGCCCTCTCTTCAGAAACCGGCGGCGCCCAAATCGCGCCGCCCCCACGATCTTTCTAATAAAAGAAAGGGCGACAAAAATGAATTCCGTGACCACTCACAACGCAACGGCTGCCTGGCGCCAAAGCGACCTGGACCATCATCTCCATCCTTTCACTGACCAGAAAGGCCTGAGCAAGGAGGGCGGCTGCCGGATTATCACCTCCGCCCGCGGGGTTTGGCTCATCGATTCTCAGGGCGAGCGCATCTTGGACGGCATGGCCGGGCTATGGTGCGTGAATGTGGGCTATGGCCAAGAAGCCCTCGCCCGGGCGGCCTACGAGCAGATGCTGGACGTGCCCTACTATAATACCTTTTTCAAAACCGCCACGCCGCCGCCTATTGAGCTGTCGGAAAAGCTGGCCAGTCTCACACCCGAGGGTCTGAACAAGTGCTTCTTTGCCACCTCAGGCTCCGAAGCGAATGACTCTATCGTGCGCATGGTGCGGCGCTATTGGGCTCTCAAGGGCAAGCCGGAAAAGACTGTCTTCATCAGCCGTCACAACGCCTATCACGGCAGCACGGCGGTGGCCGCCAGCCTAGGCGGCATGTCCTTTATGCACGAACTAGACGGCCTGCCCCTGCCCGGCTTCACCCATGTCCAACAGCCCTTCTGGTTCGAGGAAGGCGGTGACCTGACGCCGGAGGAATTCGGACTCAAAGCAGCCCGTGCCGTCGAGGAACGAATTGAGGAGCTGGGCGCCGACAAAGTCGCCGCCTTTATCGGCGAGCCCATTCAAGGGGCCGGCGGGGTAATCATTCCCCCCGGAACCTATTGGCCCGAAGTTCAGCGGATCTGCAAAAAGCACAACATTTTGGTCATCGCAGATGAAGTAATCTGCGGTTTCGGCCGTACCGGCCATTGGTTCGCCAGCGAGCCTTTCGGCATCAAACCCGACCTCATGCCCATCGCCAAAGGCCTGACATCCGGCTATCTGCCCCTGTCTGGCGTGATGGTGGGGGATGAGGTTGCCCAGATCCTTCACGATCACGGCGGTGAATTCGCCCACGGCTTCACCTATTCAGGTCACCCTACAAGCTGCGCCGTCGCCCTGAAGAACATCGAGATCATCGAAGAACAGGGTTTGGTGGAAAAGGCGCGTAGCGAAACCGGCCCCTACTTGCAGGAACGCCTGCAAGAATTGCTCGCCAACCCCCTTGTGGGCGAGATACGGGGCATGGGCCTTATCGCCGCCATTCAGCTTACCTCGGACAAGGAAAAAAGGGCTCCCTTTGAGAGGCCGGGTGAAACGGCCGGCCGCTGCCGCGACCTCTGCATGGCCAATAACCTGATTGCACGGGCCGTCGCTGACTCCATCGTCTTGTCTCCACCCTTGATCATATCCAAGGACGAAATTGACGAGCTAATAAAGCGGCTAACCATAAGCTTAAATCAAACAAGCGATTCCCTGCTGGCGAGCTAGCCCTGCGGGACCATAATACATAATATAAAAAATCTTGCGGCGGGCATCTCCACAGCCCGCCGCTCTCATTTACGGCCAGCCTCCCTTATATACAGGGACATAACAGGCATAAGCTTTCGTCACAGGCATAAGCTTTCGTCAACAAAGTCCCTATTCAGAAATTTATTTTCCAAGGAATATGATCCGATCACGCCACAGAGGCGTATCAACTCCCGTAACACGACTTGCCTATTAGCAACATCACTGGGGAGCCTCTCATGCTTTCGAAAAAGGTTATCGCATTTTTTGCACTCATTGTGCCTTTCACCCTGGCCGCTTGTGCCGGCACTCAAGAAGCCGCGGCACCCGCCGCGCCTGAAAAAGACATCGTCGACACCGCCGTGTCCGCCGACGACTTCAACACCCTGGTAGCCGCGGTTCAGGCTGCCGAGTTGGTTGAGACCCTCAAGGGCGATGGCCCCTTCACGGTTTTTGCACCCACGGACGAAGCCTTTGCCAAGCTGCCCGCCGGCACCGTAGAGAACCTTCTGTTGCCTGAAAATAAAGATCAATTGATCGCCGTTTTGACCTATCACGTGATCCCCGGCAAAGTGATGTCCGGCGATATAGCCGGCAAAAAGCTGGATGTGAACACGGTTCAGGGCAGCGCCATTTCAGTTGACGCCACCGACGGCGTAACCGTCGACGGCGCCAATGTTGTTGCCGCCGATATCGAAGCCTCGAACGGCGTTATCCATGTGATCGATAGTGTAGTCCTTCCCAACTAAACTTGTCAGGAGAATTTTGACCCCCTCATTGTATCTCTTGACATCGGCCCAGGCGTCTCCTCCGTTCGACGCCTGGGTTATTTTTTAGACGCCTTTAACTTCTGCTAGGCCGATACCACATTCTCCTGCGCCACAATAAAGCATATAGGTCCGCCCGTCTTCGTCTTGAAAGACACAAGGATCGCGTAGTTGACGCACGGGCCCAGGCGCCGCCCCCATCACCGATCGCTCCAACGGCAAGTCACCGCCCTCCCAAGGCATTTCCGGTGACAGCATCAACCGAGACTCTCCAGCCTCCCATCCAAACCAGTCGCCGCGCAGGTCTATTTGCGAATGGAGAATCCTCTCCGGGCAGTCGCCCATGCGCGTATAAAAAACATGCAGCAGGTTCTGCTCCGGCCGGCAGAAAACCTCGCCGTGGCGAAAACCTTCACCAATCCCACCCAATACAGCGAAGGGAAAGGGCGTGGGCCCAGCTTCAAAGGGACCCACCCAATCTTCAGCCCGCCAAAGGGCGCCGCCCCAGGTGATCACATAGACATGTGCCCCGTAACAAAAAGCACGGAAATATGGTGGCCCCAAAAGGGGCTCCTTTGCCGTAAAGGTTAATCCGTCGGGAGATTCCGCCAATCGGGTTTCTTGATCACCATTCCACAGCAGACCGTGGTAATACATACGAATTACTTTTTGTTCCTCATCCACATGCACATCCGGCGAGGCGATATGAGCATAGAGATAGCCGCCCAACATCTTCTCGGCCCAGGGTGGCCGGTCCTCCGGCGCCAGCGGCTCTGGATCCTCAGCCGGAAAGAGGGACTGGGTAATATCCAAAGCCCCGGGCGAGTATATCTGCCATGGACCGGTCAGGTCATCGGCAAAGGCCAAGCGGATATAACGCCCCTTATGATCGGAAAAATAAAGATAGTAGCGTCCCAAGGCGTTCGGCACCCAATCGGGCACGCGAATAAGCGCCGGACCGTTAATATTATCACCCATGCGCTCGTCCATATGAGGCCGAATAATAGGCTCGTCGAGCAAGCGGCGAACGGTAACTTTCATGGTCTGACCTACCTCAGCCAACCGCTTGCGCGCATGGCATGACATGGCCCTTACCGGGAACCCAATCACCGTTGAAGATTTTAGATATGGCGTCCACCAACTGGCCCCCTGCTCTTGTCCAATCCTGCTCTTGTCGACTCCTCATCGACAAACTACCGGACCGGCCCAAGGGGGAAAACCATGTTTTTTCCACGCCTGATCCCTCGGCCTCGGCGCCAAGGTTTCAGTTACCAGAAGCTTGATTATGCCTCCCGCGAATGGGCCTGGCGCACATCGGTAGAAAAAAAAGATCGGCGCCGAGATCCTACGGGGGGATAGATTCGACGCCGAGTTTGGGCCGGGTTGTCCCACAGGAAGGGGGGGCGCAAAGGACAGTCCCAGTGGCCCGGGGCCTGGTCAGTTTTTTCTGACCAGGCAGCGGTTTTCAGTTCACCTCGAGCTTTGGTTTACCTTCAAAAAGACTCTTTTTTGGGGTGACAGTTCTGACCTGCCCCCTCAAACCAATCCAGTTGCCGCTCCAAGCGGTAATGTATTTCCGGCACCCCACAGGCGATGAGGGGAGATGCCCCCTCAGCCAGGGGGTTTGTGCGGCTCAGCCAACACTGGACCAGCCGTCGGTCTCCCAAGGCGCGCCAGGCCCGCAATGAAAGTGCATCGGCACGACAGCCGACGTCTCCTTGTTCATACATATCATCTCCCAGTGGGGTTAACGCTGTTAGGCTCAATAATACAGAACGACATGTCACAGATATGACAGGCTCATGATCCTTGTATGACACGGGAAAAAACCAGCGGCTGACGAGTCTGGCCGCACCTGGTCATGGTCCGCCCAATGAACTAAAATAGGTGACCTAAAACAGATCTGGATTCTACTAACCCACCCTACAAGAGATGAGCCCATGAAAAAAATGTTGGGAAAGAATCTGCTCCTTACGGCCCTCTTGTGCCTGTCGTCCCTCGCCCTAATGTCAGCCCCCTTTACGGCTGCGCTATCCGAATCCTCGGCCATAAACCTGGGATATTTCAACAAGCTGGCGGTTAACGGTTATGATGTGATGACCATTTGGCGCGGCGGCAAACCGCAGGAGGGTGATCCGGGCATTACCTTTGATTACGGAGGAGCCACTTGGGTCTTCATCTCGCAGGAAAACCGGGATGCCTTTGCCGCCGATCCCGACGCTTACGCGCCTCAGTACGGAGGCTATTGTGCCTATGCCGCGGCTCAAGGCGAGGTGTCCGATGTCGACGTTTTTGCCTGGCAGATTCACAAGGGCAAACTCTATCTGAATTACAGTCCCCGGGTACAACGCGAGTGGGGCAGCCGGATTGATGAGAACATCGAAAAAGCCGATGCCATTTGGCCAAATCCTTTGCAATAACATCCAATAGCTAGGGCAAGACCATGGCCATCACCCTCTACGGCTATCATTATTCGGTCTATGTGAGAATTGTGCGCATGGTGCTGCTAGAAAAGGGCCTGACCCACCAACATGTGGAAGTGGATCCCTTCGAGGTCCCGCTGCCCGACGGCTACAAGGTCCTCCACCCCTTTGGACGTGTCCCCACTTTGCGCCACGATGACTTTGTGCTCTACGAAACTGGAGCAATCGTCCGTTATTTGGACGAGGCCTTCTCCGGTCCATCCCTGCAACCGGACGCGCTATACGAGCGCGCGCGCATGTCTCAAATCATGAGCATCGTCGACAACTACGCCTATTGGCCCCTGGTTCGACAGGTATATTCCCAACGGGTTTTTGGACCCTGTATCGGGGAAGCAGCGGACGAAGGGGAAATTGCCCAAGGCCTGGAACGAGCGGCGGTCGTGCTTGCCGCTCTCGAAGAGATCGCGGAGTCCCAAGGGCCTGGCGATGGACCGCTGGTGAACCAAGCGTCAGTCACCCATATTTCTCGCCCGCCGGCCTCGCCCAGCTTGGCCGACCTCTACCTGGCAGTCATGGCCGCCGATTTCATAGAAGCGCCGGAGGGCAAGGCTCTTTGGCAAGACTTTCCTAAGTTATCCGCCTGGTGGCACTGGATCAAGGAGCGTGATTGCTTCCTCAAGAGTGATCCCGGCCCTCCGTCATAGCACGAGGATCTAGACCCTAGAAAATCTAGGCTGCCCGGATTTCCTTTATAAAGGCCTCAACTTGGCCTTCCAACAACACCGCCTGTTGAGCCAACTCTTCGGACGCTTGCAGCATCTGACGCGCCGACTCGCCGGTTTCGCTGGCGGCACCGGCGACCTGATCGATGTTGGTATTGACCTCGCCGGTCTCGCTGGAGGCCTCACGGGCGTTATCGGCGATTTGCCCGATCGCACTGCCCTGTTGCTCTACGGCCGTAGCAATTCCATCCGCCAATTGATGAACCTCACCAATGGTATCGCTAACATGGGCAATGGCCTCAGCCGATTTGGCAGTCGCAACCTGCATACCGGAAATTTGCTGCGAGATCTCTTCGGTTGCTTTGGCCGTTTGATTGGCCAGGCTCTTCACCTCACCGGCCACAACGGCAAAGCCTTTTCCGGCTTCGCCAGCCCGTGCCGCTTCAATGGTCGCGTTTAGCGCTAAAAGGTTGGTCTGTTCGGCAATCTCGGAAATAAGCTTGACCACCTGTCCCACCCGTTCGGCGGCGCCAGACAGCTCCGCCATAATCTCGTTCGCTGAATCAGATTTCTGCGTGGCGCGTTCCACGGCGCCGGTGGAACGGTCCACTTTGGTCCGAATGTCGCGGATCGAGACTTCGAGTTGCTCGGTCGCGGCGGTAACCGACTGAACGTTCTGCGCACCGCGGCCAGAGGCACTTGAAGCGGTTTCCGCCCGGCCCGACACATCGGCAACCGTATCGCTCACGGTCTTCGCCGAGGCCTGCATCTCGGTAGCGGCGGACGAGACCGCCGTCACCACGCCACTCACGTTCCGCTCAAAGGTCTTTGCCAGATTCTCCATGGCGGCACGGCGCTGGCCCGCGGCATTGTCACGTTCTTCATCGGCGCGGGCATTGGCCCGCTCCACCTCGGCGAGCCCGTCCCGAAAGACCACCAGGGCTTCGGCCATCTCGGCAATCTCGTCCTTGCCACCGGCTGGAATTTTCGCCTGCAGGTTTCCACCCGAAATCTCACGCATGCTCTTGGCTAGCAGGTGCATGCGACGGGTCAGAACCCGGCCCACGTAAAGCCAACCAATAAGCCCTGCGGTGGCAAGGCCGATCGCATTGATCAGCAAAAGCCAAAGCTGTCCCCCGGCGACTGTATGCTCCGCGCCAGCCACCCCGTTGGCAACACTTTCTTGTGACAGAGCGACCAGTCCTTCGATCTGCATCCCCAAAGCTTCCGCGGCTTGGCGACCTGCCGCCAGGCTAGCGTTGACGGTATCAATGGTTGCCAACTCGGCCACACGCCCATCAAAGACATTTTCCGTATCATTGGCAAAGGCCATCATTTCCCCTAGTGACTGGCCCAAGGCGGCGACTTCCTGCGACTGGCCAAGCCCGGACAGGCTCTCCTCCAGTTTTGCCGCAGCCGCCGTGAGGCGCTCTCGCAGCGGCTGGATCCGATTCGAGTCCAGGGTCACGGCCGCATCCCGCAACAAACCTGCGATCAAATTCGTCTGCGCCTCGATCTGCAAAAGGCTATTCAATGCGCCTACGTTCTGATCCAAAAATGTGGTTAAGCCGTCGGCACCTTCATCGACAGCCAATTCAGCGCCGATCATCAGCTCGAAGTTGGCATCGTCCACCAAAGGTGCGATTTGAGAGAGAATGGAATTGTGCAAAACACCAATCTCCCGAACCGCGCTTTCTCGTTGTCGTTCTTGCGCCTGCAGCACCTTCACGCTATCGGCCAAGGCAAGAAAACTCTGCGAGATTTCCTCAACGCCGGTCCTGACAGCATCCAGATTCGACCCCTCCGGCGCGCCAATTGACAATTGTTCAAGCAGGCTGTTTAGCGAGGATAAACGAACATCAAGGGCTTGCAGGATTTGCTGCCGCTGTTCCTCGTTCGAAGTCGCGACCAGACTGGGCGCCGCAGCGGATATGATCGCGCTCTCGCTCGAAAGGGTCAACGCGCCAGTCATCTGGGGCAGGTTTCGCGCCGTCACATCGCGAAATCCATCCTCCACCTGAACCAGCGATACCCAGGCAATGCCCGAGGCGGCGATCATCATCATCCCAACCGCACCAAAGGACAAAAACAGCTTGGGCCCAATGCCAAAGGAACGGCCCGTCTTCACCTGGCCCGCCTTAACCGCATCCGCGGCCTTGGAATGAGGGGCTTGAGGACTCGGTTCCTGCTGCAAATCTTCAGCTTGCGTCGCGTCCATCACATCCTTCTCAATGAACTCACGTCCCATGGTCTTGTCTCCAGGCCAGCCGGCCAAAAATTCCTGCGGTTTTTTCTATTGTTGAGTTGGCGAGCCGGGGACGGGTCTTGTGCCAAGCTCCCGTCCCCACTCTTAAAGGGGCAAGTGAGGGGCAACCCTCGCCTGCGCAAATTAAGCGTTAGAGAGCGCCCGCCTCCAGGGTCTCGACCGCTTTGAAGCTTCCGTCGGGCTGGATGACCGTCAGAAAAACATGATCCATGCCCTGGTTGTCGTTTTGAGCGAAATTCATGGAAACACCGCCCAAGTCGAACAGGCCGGTTGAGGCAATGGCTTGAAGCAAGTTATCGCGGCTCACGTTAGAGCCTGCCGCTTCAAGGGCCATGACCGTCAAACGACCAACCATGTAACCTTCCAGCGAGACAAATCCCGGTTCGGCAGAGGGATCATGGGCCTGCAAAGCAGCCTGGTATTGCTTGACCACCGGAATGCTGCTGTCCCAAGGGAAGGGCACGACCTGAGTAATCACAACGCCAGCGCCATCCGGGCCCAACTCGGCGGCCAAGGCCTTCGAGCCCACAAAGGAAATGTTTACAAAGGTGGAATCCAGCTTGACCTTACGGGCTAATTTAATGAACTCGGCGATCGGTTTATAAGCACCGACCATGACCACCGCCTGCGGCTTAGCTTTACGGATCGACAACAAAGCCGACTTAACCGCCGTGGTGTTCCGTGGATAAGTACCCTCGGCAACAAGGGACAAACCCCGTTTTTCCAAAGCCTTGGACACACC
Source organism: Pseudomonadota bacterium (assembly GCA_039028695.1). Taxonomy (GTDB): domain Bacteria; phylum Pseudomonadota; class Alphaproteobacteria; order Kiloniellales; family Kiloniellaceae; genus JANQKX01. The sequence goes on along the minus strand of JBCCHN010000114.1, from coordinate 5,363 downwards.
GGATAGGCCCACGCGACCGAAAGAATCGTCCTGATACAAGATCGCAATGCGGTCATAGCCCAGATCTTCGGTCAAATGTTTGACCCAGGATTCGGTTTCCTGATCATAGGTTCCCCGCACATTGATGACGTTGCTCAAGGCCGAATCCCGCAAGAAACCAGCTCCGGTGAAGGGCCCGATAAAGGGGACGCCGGCATCCGTGGCAATGGGTTGCGCCGCCTTACTGGTCGGTGTGCCAACAGCACCGATCAAGGCGAACACCTGATCTTCCTCGATCAGTTTTTTTGTCTGGGCGATGGCCCGTTCCGGCTCATAGCCGTCGTCATAACTGATAAGCTCGAGCTGACGGCCGTTGACGCCACCGTTTCTGTTGGCCTCTTCAAAGGCCGCCATGATGCCGGTGCGCATGCCGCTGCCCAAGGCACCGGCGGGCCCATCCAGAGCCGCGGACTGACCAAAGACGATGCGGTCGTCATACAAGCCCGGTTCGGCTTGCGCAACTCCGCTCAAGGACAGGCTCAGGGCTAGTGCCGCCGAACCGAAAATTTGCTTTATGGAGTGTGACATTTAGAATGCTCCCGAAGGTTCCTGTATAATCAAAATGATTAGCTGTACCTACGGTGTCTTAAAGGATGTTTCTTAATTCACAGTAAACCTTAAAGCGTTTTAATTTTCGAAACACGCCAAGCTTTACGAGTAATTTTTCCTTCAGAAATCTTGGGTGCAGAGCCTAAACCAAGGATCTTTCGAGACTGAACGGCGGAGAATACAGATCTACAAAAAAGCACCTAAATGACCGTTATTTATAGGAAGTTCCGATGAAATTCGCCCTTCTTACCGATGTGCCCCACCTAGTTCCCGTGATCGCACGCTGGTACTTCGACGAGTGGGGACATGGCATCGCGGATAACAGCTTTGAGAAAACCTGCGTACGACTCAACGGAAAACTGAACCGAGACGTGCTTCCGATTCATGTAATTGCGCTACACGACGGTCAGCCTCTTGGTGTTGCGCAATTGAAACCCCAGGAGATGCATGACCTATTTCCCGAGCGCACACCTTGGCTGGGCGGCGTTTATGTACCTTCTTCGGCCCGAAACCGGGGCGTAGCGAGTGCTCTGGCGCGACAGGCCGCGCTAAAGGCGCGCTCGTTGCAGATAAATCAGCTTTACTTGCAGACCTTAAGGCTCGATGGCGGACTCTATGCCCCGGCCGGCTGGCAGCCCCTTGAACAAGTGACCTATCAAGGCTTAGATATTTTGGTGATGAAAAAAACGCTCTGCTAAACCGGATCGAAAGAGCACTTCCATGTGCACCATCGGCGCCATCATTTTTAACCCCAAGGATTACTTACTATTCAAGAACAAAGATTTTGCCGGCGGTCGCTATGACGATCGCTTGGAGGTCAATCAAGATTGGTTTGGTCCCTTGGGCTTGGAAACATTCGCCGAAGGTGCCGAGACGCCGCCGGTCTATTCCGGTCTGTCCATCGGAGCCAACCGTCACGGCCTCTTGGTCTGCGTCAACCATGTCAAGATCACTGGTCCGCAAGGGCGCAACTACGATCTTCTGGTCCAAGATGCCCTCGAGAGCGCCAAGGATGTGCCCTCCGCCCTATCGCTTCTCCAATCGATCGTCGATCAACAGGACCATTGGTGGGGCAATTTGGTGCTCACCGGATGGGCGCGACGCCCTTGCCGTAGAGGTACGCGATCGGGATCTACGGTACGAACGCCACAACGAGCACATTTTTCGCGCCAACCACCAGCCCCTCTTCGGCGAAACCACCTCAAGTGACGGTGTTACCTGCAGCGCGTCCCGGTTCGCCGCGGCCCAACAACGGGTTCCCAAGGTGATGACCGCCGCGAATGTCCTTCAGATGCTCCAAACTCACGACGACGGTGCGACGGGCATCTGCAATCACGGGGACAAGATCTCTACTGTTTATTCCTACCTGCTCCACCGCCATGATGGGGTGACGGATCTGCATGTGGCCCAGGGGCGCCCCTGCCAATCCCCATGGATAAAGCTCTCACCGCCGCTCGGCGAGGCCTGGTCTAAAGCCGCGGCCGCGGCCTTCACGGCGGACTATCCCGGCGCCACCGCTGTTTAGGGCTTTAAGATTGCCTGTGCTTCAGCCACCAATTTTTCCATCAAGTCAGCAGCCGGCATCTCCCGGCTCAAGGGTGCGCCTTGTCCCCAAAGCAAAAAATCAAAGTCGTTTTCGCCATCTGGGCCAGGGGCATTTGCACCTGCTGCCCTTAGAGGATCGCTAAAGGAATACATTGTCGGAAAATCCGGCAAGGGCCGGCGTTCTCCGGCCATGGCCTGAATATAGCGGTTATTTTTAGCGCGCGCCGGACGTCCGGAAAAAGCGGGGGTTAGGCGCGTTTCATCGTCTTTTGCCTCTCGCAATTGGGCTCTATAGGCATTGGTGACATTGGCCTCGGGACAAGCAAGAAAGGCCGTGCCCATCTGAACCCCGCTGGCGCCGAGGGCAAAGGCCGCCGCGATCCCACGCCCATCACCGATTCCGCCGGCGGCAATAACGGGGACGGAAACCGCATCGGCCACCTGGGGAACCAAAGCCATGGTACCCACTCCAAAGTCTTCTTGTGAAAAATGAAATGTCCCGCGATGGCCACCGGCCTCCCAGCCCTGGGCAATAATAGCATCCACTCCGTCCGCCTCCAATTGGCAGGCCTCGGCCACAGTCGTTGCCGAACAAAGAATGAGGCTGCCCGCATCTTGCAGAGCGCGGACCAGTCGCTGGGGCGGCAAGCCGAAATGAAAGGAGACCACCGCTGGTCTCAGCTCCAGGACCACCGCCAGTTTTTCCTCATTGAAGCTTTGGCAAGGCGGCGCGCCCCTTTGCGGCGCTTCCCCCAAGCCTAATTCGTCATAAAAGGGCTGCACTCGGGATCGGGTTGCTTCATCGACGTCGAGGTCTGCTTGGGGTTCAGGATGAGCAAAAAAGTTCAGGTTAAAAGGGCGATTCGTGCCACTTCGAATGGTCTCCGCTTTTTCCCGCAACTCATCCATGGGCATGAAGGTGCACCCCAGACCACCCAAGCCGCCAGCGTTCGACACGGCACTCGCCATCGCCGGCGTAGACTCTCCACCCATAGGTGCTTGCAAGATAGGGTGCTCAATCCCCAAAAGATCAATCAGGTCCCGCTTGGGCCACATGGCTTTTCCTATCTTTCGAATTTACTGAAAAAAACGCACTGGTATAACTGACAATAAAAGGCATCTCCACAAAACGGCGTATGATAACGTGCACTTGGTCGCCGCTGAGACCGGGGGTGACAATATTCTTCGGCTTCAGCCACCTTCAAGCGAATTGACGATTTACCCATATCGTATCGCATTGAATACAATCACGGTTGACATGATGATGAAAAAGATCAAACCCCATATCGGTCATGAGCTCGTGTATGTCTGAAAAAAAATATCTCTGCTCTTGCCAGTATTTATGGGATAGCTCGCTCTCTGCCTGAATCATCCAGAATTTTGGTAGCCAATCTCCAAAACCCTGCAGAACTTCAAATGTGTGACCTTCAACGTCAATCTTGGCAAAGTCCGTCACATCGCGGTCCAAATCGTCGAGAATTTTTTTAACGGGAAGAACAGTGACAGTTTGTGTTCCCGTGATCCAATCTTCATCTAGGTTTCTGGTAAATAACGAAGATACACCGGAATTTCGGCTCTTTGTTCCTGCCACCTGCATTTCCAATTGGGTTTCGACGTTCGACGCTCCCACATTGAAAGCCTGATAATTCGGCCTCCATCTTTTTGCGATATTGAAGATCTCCAAATTGGGCTCAATGACAACGATGCTTTCATCTTCTATTCCATTGAGCTGTTGCACAACAAATGCATCCTGAAAGAAATTGGCACCAACCTCCAAAAACGACTTGATGGGACGGCGGAATTTAGTCTCAAACAAATTGGCGCAAAGGAACATTTCATTATAACTGACAGTCTGCTGATAGGACGGTATACCGCTTAGAATTCTTTTGCGTTGAATTCGTGCTTTAAGCTTTCTGAACATTCAACCTTCCCGCAATTTCTTTGCCCGTTTGACGGCTGACTAAGCTCTCATCAGAGATAATTCCGTTTTATGGTCTGCCAATGCATATAGTCTGACCAATTTTGCCTAAAAACTTCGGTTTCACAACGGTTACCCATTCTTCAAGATATGCTTCAAACTGGAAAGCGCCTTTCGGTTTGGTGTTGGATTTTAAGACCCCAAAGTACCTCCCTAAGGCTCCTTGGTCATCGTCGACCCAGTGCTGGCCATGTCAAGCGAAGAAAGGTTGGGCACAAAGTCAGGGAGTGTGCTCCGCCCGTCGATCTAACTCTTGACCAAGTCCGCCAAAAGATGAAGACAGCCCCTTCGATAGGTCAAATCCCCGCCATCCTCTAAATCCCAGCACAGCGACAAACCGGCATGGGCAAAAGCAAATTCCAGTACCCGGTCATGGTCCAAATCCAAACATTTCCCATAAAATCGTGCCAAGCGGTCCATACGGTCCGGGTCGAGGACGAGCCCGACGTGGGGATAGGGATTGCACAGCAAATTGGCAACATCATATGCCCGTTCCCCCACAACGCCTTTGGGATCAATGGCCAGCCAACCCCGCTCTTTCCCGTCGAGCACATTGCCATGATGCAAGTCGCCGTGAAGGATGGTGACATCTCTTTGGTCGCGCAACAGACGACGGGCCGCAGCGGCGCTGCGGGCCAAGATGGGATTGTCGTGACAAGGTTCTAGCAGATCGGCAAAGCGATCTTGCAAGGGAGTTAGGGTATCCGGAGGCGCCGCCGCTTTCGGTTCGTGTAACCTCCTTAGCACATTAGTCAGAATATTAGCCGCCTTTAGATCATTGCCCTCAAGAGCCAAGTCGATAAGGGATCTTTTTCCCTGGGCGCGTTCCATCACCAGCGCGCCCGGGCTCGCACGATAGACTCGAACCGCTCCGTCTCCATCCCAATAGCGCAAGAGGTCAAGACCCGGCCTTTCGTCAGATCCTGGTTTTAAGACCTTTAACATGGCCTTGCCCTCATCAACCATCACCGGCTGCAGCCAGCTCGATGGGGTCTCAATCATCTCCCCGTCCGGGCATAAGGACCAGGCAGTGAAGTAGTCGCTCAGGGGATCAGAATGCATCTCGACAAATTTGACGGCCTGACCCATGCGGTCCCCGCCTCCTGTTACCAGGAATAGGTATGCGGGCCGCTTTAACCGTGCTGGCACATGGCCCTACTCAGTTCCGTGTTGATACGAGGACTTGGCTTTAGGCTATTTTGGTCAATATTTAGCTGAAGGCCATGTTGAAATGGATGCTTTCCTGCCCCTT
>JBCCHN010000113.1:0-17015 GCA_039028695.1 Pseudomonadota bacterium | reverse complement strand
TTGAAATGCTGTGCGGCTTGATCAGTACGCTCTGGCTCATACTGCTTGTTAATTAGATCCTCGGCCCGATGGATCGCGGCATCGGCTTGGCGGTTGATGTCCTTCAGCTCAACTTTCAAACGCCATTCCAGACTTTGGGCTTCCTTCGCCCTGGTCTCACGGTCCTGGATGCTCTGCGTAGCCAAGTCCTTGTCGAGCTGACGTTGATTATTCAACTCCCGGTCGGCTGCTTGGGGGTTGGCCTTACGGGCTTGCTCGTAATCTTTGAGCATGTGGCGCGGTACGGATTTCTGGCCGCGAACGAAATCGACTTTTTCGCCGCGCTTGGTGGCTTCCTTGGCCTGTGCTTTTTCCTCGCGGGAAGGGACATAAAGAAGCTCTTCACCACGGGCACGGCGATACTCCAATGCCCATGCCTCAAGCTTGTTGTAATCGGCATGAACGACCAGATTGCGGCCATCATCCTGGGAAACCAAATTTACGACCAGATGCACATGGGGGTGATCTTCGTCATTGTGGCAAACAATCATGGTCTGGCGATCTTGCGCGCCGATCGCCTCTAACGATTGTTCGGCCGCATTCATCATTTCGGCTTTATCGATCTTGCCGTTTTCTTCCGGGTGCCAGGCAATCGAATAGTGATAAACAGCGCCCTTTGATTGCTGGCCGGATTTGCGAACGCCGGCTTGTCGTTTCAGCCGGTCTTGATCCATGGCCGTTGCCGCCATCACCTTAAAGGCAATGTCCGGATCTAGATTGTCCTTGTAAAAATTTCGGGTGGCGGTCCATTCAACACGATCGGACGTGTAAAGGTGTTCTTCGGCTTCCTCGTCCTTCTTGTCGTGGAGGAGGTAAGCGGCAATCCCTTTGAAGCTGGCTCCTCGATCGGCAACGTTAGGAATCATACCGCCGTACCAAATTCTCAAGGACAGTGTTGAGCTGAAACATGACATGGCCCAAATGTTCCGGATCATGATCGCGGCCACGATTAAGCTGGCGGGCAATCTGATTGACGTTGTTGCCGATCCGGTTCAGCTCGGTAATCAGGCTGGCATCTGTCGGGGTGATTTTGGGGCGCTTGATCGGCACGGCGGTTAGCTGGCGGCGGACCCAATCGGAAAGCTCGATGCCGGCGGCATCGGCTTTTAGATCAAGGTCAATCCGTTCTGCCACTGTGAGCCGCACAGCGGGCAGGCGGGCTGTACGCTTTTCGTGTTCAGCTTTCTTCGGCCGGCCTTTCTTACTCATGTCCAAGCGGCTCCTTTCTGACCGCATCCAAGGGACGTTTCCTTGGTCGTTATCCAATGCCGAAACATTGGGCGGGGTGGGGCGTCGAAACGCTTCCACGGGTCCAGGTGGTAAGCCTGGTGCGTATCCAATCGGCACACGGTTGGGCCATGGCTCGGTCCAGGTGGAGAGGGAAATCTCCAAGTCCTGGTCGCGGTTTCTAGGGGCACGATTGCCCTTAGATCATGATCCAACGATGAACCGTTGGCTACGTCTGGGATAGGTCCCAGGTCGCCCGTATGGGCGGCATAGCCGGGGTTTTGGGGGGCTGCGATTGAGCCCCCTGAACAAGCTTTTTTGGATACCAAAAATATAGCTTGCTATCCCTCTGTTGCGAAGTTTTGCCATAACACTCTGAATCCTGCAAGCTTTTTCCGTAACCGTGTCACAAGCACCCGTTATTCACCGCAAGTCAGTGAACCGCAAACGGGTCGGTGAGGGCGTGAATAACATCGCCACGGGTGGCGATCGCCGGCCAAGCTAGCGGGCCGGCCGCGATCAGCAGATCGCGGTTAAGGCGGAACCAATCGACTAGAACAGAGAGGGCACGCGAAAACCGGCGCGAGGGTGGAACCTCACGCCGGCCGGCCGGATGGCCTGGTGCGCGTTATCGCTCTTCGATCGGGTAGCAGGTGAAACCACCGCTAATGATCTGGGTGCCATAAACTCGGACGTAAAGAGATCCGTCCTCGATGTTTTCCCAGGCAACGCCAATGCGTTCATAGGTGGCTTTCTTGCCGTAGCCTTCACGCTTCTTGACGATGTGTGTGGGCTGGTTTTTTTCACCGCCGTTGCCGCGATCGTTTTGGTTTTCATAGGTCATGGGTTTTACTCCTTTTTGTTTTTGGCCGGGACCATTCCCGGCAGTTGCGCAAAACAGCCCAGGGCGCATTCGGCACGAGTCCAGCAATGGCCTCTTCGTTGTTGGGGGGCACCCTTTGGGGGGTGCCGACAACGAAAGGGCATCTGCTGTACGCGGGTCGGCGTTCTGGCAGGTTGGCGACACTGCCGGATTGAAGGTGCTGGCTTGATGAAAAGGAAATTTGACCTGGATAGATCCAAAATGATTCAGCCGCGGGGGTTAATGGCTGTCACGTGCCGCGGGCGGGTGATTGCACGGATGGCACGAGCTGAAGGGCACGAGAGAGGCCGTTAGAGCTGGCCGGTTGGCCGTAACAAGGGCAGAAAATAGCGGTTTGTGCCGCCGTGAATGTGGATCCACGGGTCCTCGGCGGATCCAAAAAAAGCTGCTCGAGATCCGGACAAAGGTTTTTTGACACTCGCCGTTGGGCAGCCCGGTTTGATGGATCAAACAGGGCAGGCGATAGCGTGACGCCATCCGATCCCCTCAAGTGCTGTCCTCTCGGCCGTACCGGCCGCTGCGGGATCACTTGACCGGCTCTCCTGGCCACTGTCATTGGCCCTAGTTTTTTGAACTGAATCATAATTCAGGCTGACATTGCAGCTTATGGATGCTCCGCACCTCCGCTTTCTCTTTGAGAGAATCGAGCTTATCGAGGCAATCGCTGAGCTTCTTTACTGATACGACTATTGCAATCAAATTTTGAAAGAAATTGCACAATCCAGCTTTGAAATTGAAAACCGAAATCAAGCTGGAAATCGCGCCAAGCGCTGCTTGCTTGCAGTCGGACTTGGCTTCAAACAGGGCTCCTTCTAGTTCTTCTTCATGCATGATATCTATTTTATCATATCTCATTAATAAGATTCAAGAAAAGACGATTGGAGAGTAGGTTGAGCAATCAAAATGATGCCGCAACAGCGCAACTATCAATAGGTCTGATGATCGCGATCGTAATTGGCGTTGCATTGCTATTTGCAGGGGTCGTTATTGTCCTTCTCGGAGTTGGAGCATTCGTACTCAGTCAATGGTACTCAATCTATAGATACGAAGGGAAGAAGCCTGTTCTATGGTTGGCTCTCTCAACGGGAATTCTCGCCTTCCCTCTAATATTCAATGCTATAGATGAGGCAAAATTATTTTCCTACTACATGTCTGGTTCTGGGCATGGGGACAAAGCCATGAAACACGGCTTTTTAGCGATCGGATCGATTGTGCTGATATCCATCCCAACTGCCGGTTATTGGCTCTATCGGATTATCAAGCCAATCAGCCATATTCGCGAAAGTCTAATCGACCAAACGCACGAGAATTACAGCCAAGGCAATATCACGCGAATAGAACGCGATGGGCAGATCGCTCTAATTCTTGAAAAAGGTGATGATGTCCTTGAAAAGATGGTGGCCGAATCTCGGCGTGACAAGCAACCCGCGTCCTCCCAAAATCCCTTCGATGTACCACCGCAGGATAGGGACTAAACATGCTCTGGCGGTTCGCTCAAGGAGCTATGCAGGCATATAGTTTCATTGAAGGTGTGGAGGCCCAACAACGAGCACGTGAGCAAGAAGCGCGCGCACAAGAGTCCATCAAAGAAAGCCGTCGTGTTCAACAATATGTTGAAAATCCCGAAGCATCCAACAAGTTAGGGGCGGGTCGGCTAGGTGATCTCACCGATGCCAAGATCGAAAATATGTTGGATCCTAATGGTCTTTTTCTCGGCGCTATGGAGAACCAACCACTATTTTACAACGGCGACATGCACTTACTCAACTATGGTATGACACGCTCTGGCAAAGGTCGGGATATCATTCTTCCTAACCTGGCTCACGTGTTCAACCGGTCTTTGGTTGTGAACGACATTAAGGACGGAGAGAATGCTTATGCAAGCGCTGAACACAGGAAGTCAAACGGCCACCGCATTATTGCTCTCAACCCGTATGGGCTACTGGATGCACCATCCTTCAAACTCAACCCATTTCAGCGCATAATTGACAAGGCTCAACTAGGACATAGCGTTACCGAAGATGCTCTTCAGCTATGCATGTCGCTTGTCCCGCCTAGCGAAGGGAAAGACAAATGGGTTGCGGCCGGGGCACAACAGGTAATGGCCATCTGGCTCGAATGGGCAGCGCGGTATCGACCGGATCGCTGCACGCTCGCCGAAATGTGGGCCTTCATTTTCAAGGATCTCATCCCAACCGTCGAGACCATCATGGATTGTGGGGATGAAGGCTTGGCTGGCTTGGCAAACAAGATTATCGACATTCATGAAAGCACCGATCAATGGAACGCTTATGAATCCGAATTGACCACAGCGCTGTGGAACTTTCGGCCCGGAACACCACTTGCAGAAATCACAGCTTCCTCAAATTTTGACCCGGCAGATATGCGCCATGAGCTAACCACCCTGTACTTAATCGGAAGCTCCGATCGCCTCGAAGCTTGCTCAGGCTGGGTTTCCTTGACCATCTCCGCAATTGTGAATGCCTGTGCCCAAGAGTCTGGCCCCATTCCCGTTACCGTAATGATCGATGAGTTAGCGAACCTTCCCTATATGGCCGTGATTCCAAAAGCACTCACGCTTTATGCTGGCAAAGGTGTGCAACTATGGGGCTTGTGCCAAGGTCGTGCCGCTCTCAAAGCCAAAGGTTATTCGGGGCACACAATTTCAAATTTTGAGAGTCAATCTGGCATCCTCCATATGTGGCTAATTACCGAACCCGACCTGCTGCGCGACGTCGAGACATGGAGCGGCAAGACCACGGTCGCAACTCGTGGGGTAAACAAATCCGGTGGGCAGGTAGAAAGCGCTTCCTTTGGTATTTCAGAACACGCTCGACCGGTACTTCAATCGGAGGATATTATGGCCATCGGTGAAGGAAAGCAGATCATCCGAACGGGCAAAATTGGCGGCACACGGCTTTATATAGTCGATCGCACGCCCTGGTATGAAGTACCTCGTTGGAAAGAAGCCCTCAAAGACGTACGTGAAGTGCACTTCGGGAAAGGCTAATCAACCAAACCAATCTCTTTCAGAAATGCCTTGTTCTGTGGCTCATTCAGTTCGTCATCGATAATCTTTTCAAGTTGTTTTTTCCAGTCGGCGGTATCTGCTGCTGCCGATACAACGAAACGATAGTGCTCGATCTCACAATGCTCAATGCTGGTCTCATAAGCTGCACTCAACATGGCGCGGAATACTCTATCAGGCCTGCGACCATCGCCAATCAGCTCGCGTGCAAGCGCCACGAACTGCGCCTTGGATGCATTGCCGTCTCGATCTGTTATTATGTCTTCAAATGTAATGCTCTGTTTGGTCATGGTATCTCTCAAATGTCTGAAAAAGAAAATTCTTTAAAACAAAATCTTAGTATAGCAGTTCAGGGTACTGATGAGCAAAAACGCGACCACAACATGCGAATGATCCAAGATCAAAATCGCCAAGAGAGCATCCAGTCCATGGTCCGCTACCGTGATAGTCAACTTAAGAAGGAACAGGAACGTCTCGAACGTCAGCGCGATCTGCTAGCTAAGGAAATCACCAGCAAAAAGGCTCGGCCGCCGGCTGACCTCATCCTCTCTCCATCAGGCGTCAAAGGGCTCCCAATCGAAGAACAAAGACGGTTAGTCCGTAAGGCTGTCGAAAACAAGTATGGACCGGAACACGCTCAGCAAATTGCTCAACTGCGCGATGCCCTCAATAAGAACATAGATCGTGAAATCCAGAACGCCCGATCCCTGGAAGAGGATCGCAGCAATATCCGCACTGCCGATCCTGCTGTAAGGCAAGCCTCACGGGTTCGAGACAAGATAGATCGAATGAAAACAAACAGTCAGGATATCACCGGGAAACGGGAACAGTCCCGCCATCTTGGTCGTAGGCAATCATAATTCACTGCAAATTGTCCATTTTAAAGTCCTCATCGAGCAGTGGCGAACCTTTTACAACACCGAGAGACCACACAGTTCGCTCGGCTACAGGCCTCCAGCTCCACAAGCCATATTGCCACCAGCCGCCCGGCTGTCCTACGCTATGGGGCGGGCCAGCCTACCGCTGGCTCAGAACCATGCCAGATCCTAACTCTGGAACTGGACCACCTGGGGGACCCCGGTCACAAGCACGACAAAACAGTTCACAATCTGCTTGAGCGCCACCGTGGGAAATTTGTGAAGTCATTGGGTGATGGAATTTTAGCGACTTTCGATGGACCCGGGAGAGCTATCCGATTTTCTCGTGAACTGCGAGATGCCTTGTCGACCCTGGGGCTTCAAATCAGACAAGGCCTTCATACCGGCGAAATCGAGGTTTCCAACAACGATGTGAGTGGCATCGCCGTCAATATCTCGGCACGAGTAATGGACTTGGCGGGACCATCACAGATTTTCTCTTCGCGAACAGTAAAAGATCTCGTTGCCGGTTCTGGTTTGCAGTTTGAAGAGATCGGCCGTCGTCAATTGAAAGGTATTCCTGACGAATGGGAGATTTTCTCGGTAATGTAAGGTCTATTTGCTCCGGTGCATAAGTCATGAGTTATGCACCATCAAGGTAGAGCCCTAAATTCCGGGCTGTGAATCGGTGCATATTTTCGGTGCAAGTCTCCAGTCAATTTGATATCCTGGAAAGCATGTTGATCGGCTATGCCAGAGTGTCCACCAAGGGGCAAAATATCGATCGCCAGATCGCGGCGCTACGCACTGCCGGCGTCGAGAAGGTTTTTCGCGACACTGCGAGTGGCAAGAGCACTAAGGGCCGGCCGCAACTTGAAAAGGCAATCGACACCTTAGGATCTGATGACATCCTGGTCGTCGCAGAGTGGGACCGTGCCACGCGCTCAATGGCAGATGGCATCAAGATCATAGATAGAGTCGCCGGCCGTGGTGCTATGGTCCGCGTCCTGGACAAACCACACCTTGATCTCACGACGCCACTCGGCAAGGGTCTGATGGCCTTGCTCTCTGCTCTGGCTGAGGATGAACGCGAGCGGATCAACCGGAGAGCCGCCGAAGGGCGATCGATCGCCAGAGACAAGGGCGTAAAGTTCGGCCCAAAACCGAAGCTGAGCAAACACCAGATTGCCAAAGCCCTAGAGCGGCTGGCAACCGGCGATAGTTGCCGGGAGATTGGCCGCGATATGGGAGTATCACACTCAACCATTTCCAGACTTCAAGCGCCTTAATGCCTGCTTCACAGCTGCTCAATGTTTAAAATAGAGTCGGCTGAATGTGCCTAAATTCTGGCCTGCGCTCCCACTTCTGCAGACCGTCTGGTGTTCATTCTGGGGTGTAAAGCAAAAGGCGTCTACAAAGGCCGCAAGAATGGCACCTTCAAAGCTGATCCGGCGCGCGCCCGCGCCTTGAAGGCCAAAGGCGTGAAGCCGGCCGAGATCATGAAGGCTCTCGGGATCGGGTCCAGGACGACGCTCGCGAAATACCTGAGCAGTTAAGCATCATCAACAATGTGCCCACAAATTGCCCATCAATTACACACACATAACACATTGTTTTTATTGTATTTTCTCTTATCTTTCCAATAGAAAACTAGGAGAAAACGGATATGTTAGAATTGACTCTGATTGCAATCGCAACGGTTTGCGTTGTCATTCGCACCTATATCGAAGTTAAGAAGTATAAGCGCCGCGACTAGATCGGATAAAACATGCCACTGAGTTCATTGATCATTCAACCGTATGATGAGCAGCGTACCCTTAGAGGGTTTCCCGACACCGCCGTAAAAGGCGGAGGCGATCCCGAAGAGAGGAAACGCCTTCATATTCACATGAATGGCTCAACATTGGCACGGCTTGAGGCAATCAGAGACTATTCAGAAGCCCCTTCCGTGTCCGCCGTAATACGTCATGCTCTGCAGGTATACGACTTAATGATTTCTGCTGAGCGAGATGGAAAAAAGATCGTCATTGAAGAGCCTGATGGAACAAAGTCGCGTGTCGTGCTCGTGATCTGATTCCCTTCAACTCCCAATAATATCTGCCAATTTAGTACCTGTACTTGATCCACCTCTCATGTGGACCAGATCACTCGGTTCCGATGCGAACCAGGCGAAGGAACCCCATGCAAGCGATGGCACAGTTTTCTTGAAAGCCGCTGATTCACGGTCCTGATAGGCCGTTAGGAAGGCGATGTGCGAACGGTCAAAGCCGGCAGCATCGGTCAAGGCATATAAGGCCTCCTGCCGGCGAGTTGATATCGGTCCATCCGTTGCCACAACCTCTGCAAAGACAATCAAGGGCTCAGCTGGTCCCAAATCAACGAGAACCAAGTCCGGAAGGTTCTTGTCGGTCTCAATTTTCAAGCCGATTGCATTTGCGATCTCATCATCACGCGTCACGACCTTGTTGCCACTCTCGCTGAGCCAAAGTACCGCCGGTTTATCAAGGAACCTTGGGGCAAAGTCCTCAATTACCGCCTTGGAAATGACCGAACTTGGTCCAGGCGCGAGTTGCCTGGTTTCCTTGTTTGGAAAAGTAACGAGCACGCCAGATTTTGAAGCGGCGGCACCAGCCTGCATAATTTTCACGCGGGCAAGAGCGCTTTTGGTCAAGTTCTGGTCTTGCCATTTGCTGACGGCTACTTCCAGATCCTCACCGGATAAGGCTGGATCAAATAGCTCTGCAAATCCGGCTTTCATCGCATAGCGGGGTTTGCTCGATGTGGTCGCTAGATCATCACGCGCGATCACAGCGCCTACTTCCATCAAACCTTCCCGCAATGTCTCATCACGGATAGGCTCGCGGGTATTGTCCGCATACCAACGCTCGCCAGGTGCCTGGAAATTCTTCTTCAGTACGTTTGCTGCGTAATCTTCTCGCGCGTCAGCTTCCGCTATGGAAGCCTGTTGCCCTGTCATCCGATACACATGAGCAGGTCCAAGAAACTGACCCGTGCCTTCCACGGCACCGATATAGAGCATCGTAAAAACGGTACTGGCCGCCAGCTCACGTATGCAGTAGCCGCGATTGGGCGTCCCCTCCGGAAAGATCATTGGCAATCGCTCGCCGATCGCCTCTCGGCTGATGTAAGGGGGAAGGCTCATCAAACCGTCTCATCTTTTTCGAAAAGACGGCTGCACTCAGCCTCAATATCATCTCTGCTTGCGCGCCGCCGCACCAATTCAGAAAGGCATCGCAAGCTGTTCACGGGCGGCAATGGCAATGATTCCAATTCATAAGCTGAAACGGCCACAGAACCACTGATGCAACGGAAGGCCCGATCAGCTGCTTCGCTATTGAGGAATGCCGCAAGCACTGATGGTGAAATAGCCGGCCTCGACGCTAGCGGCCGCAGCATGTTCAGATGGTTCTCAATGACCACTGCCCCATGCTTGGTTAGGAAACTCTTGGGCAAGGGAGCTGCTATCAGACGGCGATTTTGTTCTTTAGCCGTCGTACGCTGCAGGAGCACGCAAGGAGATCGCGTAACCAACCAACCATCCCGCTCTTTCACCGCAAAATAGGGCTGATGGTTACGCTTCTCAGCACGAAACACGAACCGTCCATCTGCGGTAACTGCTTCAGCCCAGATAAGTGGATAACGGCCCTTTCCCTTTCTGGAACACAGCTGATTCTTGAACCGGTTCCACACAAGAGGGCCGGTGCTTACTCCATACCCCCAATCAAACAGTCGACTCTCAAATGATTGCAGACGATCGATCAACGATGCCTGTTCCGGCGAACGCGGCATTAGCCAGGGTTTCGAAGGGTCCGTTGGAAGGTGAAAACAGCCTGTTTTCGTGATCTGCAGGTGCTCGGCATCAATTGGCATGACCTCATGAACGGGGGCTGACTGCAGATCCTTGGATTTCTTGTAGGTTGCTAGAAGCGTTTCCTGCAGGACATCCTCGAAGACGCCTTTACGTGCTGCCACCAAATCGATGCAGACCGGCGGGGCCTGTTTGCCGAGAAGGGTTCGAAGGTTCTTGAAATACTCGCCGGCCAAAAAGCTCGTCGGCGTTACGTAGGCAACAAGGCCGTCTGATTTGACATGCCGCAAAGCCAGATCTGTGAATAGACCGTACAGATTCGCATGCCCGAAAAGACTGCGCCGAAAACGTACCCTCTCTTCTGGATCAAGCCGCACCCGGCCATAGGGTGGATTTCCAATTACAAGATCGAAGCGTTCTCGCGGCGGGCTGCGTTGCAGGCTATCTCCGATACTCACGACAACAGGTAGCTTTCGGCCTGCCTTCCTGCAGATTGGAAGCATTACGGCGTCTAACGTGACTTGTGAGAGCCAGGCTGCAAATGGATCAATTTCATATCCGCGCAACCGGCTGGATATATTTTTCACCAGAATGGATGGGGTAACATTGGGCAGTGCATCGAGAATCTTCTGTGCCACCGGTGCCAAAAACGCACCGCCACCACAGGCCGGATCAAGAACCCTGGCCTTACTCCAATCCACACCAGCCTCACCAGCCTGTTCAATAAGCCGGGCAGTCAGTGGCGGCGGAGTGTAGTACACTCCATTTTGCGCTCGGAACGCTTGGGGCAACATCCCGATATAGGTCATCCCTATTGCATAAACTGCTGATTCCGGCGGGCAAGCTGCGGCAGCATGCCCAATACTATCCGCACTAGCCGCAGCAGGTTCCGGAAGGGGTTCAAGCTCAAGCGGCTGCAACAATGGGCGCAAAGAGTGACTCTCATCTCCATCGCTGAGAACACGCCACCAGGCCGCGACAAGCCTGAAACAAAATGACCTGGCTAGGGAAAGACGCTCCTCATCCGGATGAGCTGCCGCCAGAGCTCGCGCCATGATCCGGGCAGCATTCAAAGATTCAGCCGGATCCGACTGATCGAGTTTTGACGTTGAATGATCCGGCTGCTCTCTAAGTTTCATGCTTTCTTTCTTATACTAATGTTCGTGCAAAGCACGTTATTCGTTGTTCCTTACTTCTAATTTTCCTCAACCGCCTCTGTTTCAGCTTCCATCATTTCGGCCAGGCCGGCCACCATGTCCGGATCTAGATCGTCGTTCAATTTTTTGCCTTGTTGGGATCATCTTCAGGCATGAAATCCAATCCCATATCAATGATCAGCCGGGCTGCGCGGGCCTGTTCTTCCGGACAATATGGATCTCGGATATCTGCCAGTGTTTGATGGGCTGCCTCCACCATCATTCTAGCGATCGTTTTTTTATCAAGGCCGTCCTCGATTAAGGCGCGACCAGCAAAGACGAAAAAATTTGCGGCTCCATTGATTAGGTAGCCCTGTTTCGAAAACAGCTCGTCACCTTCGGCGTTCAGCAATTCATTTGACGATTGTTCAACTACAAAATTTTTAAAATGTGTGCTCATGGCTCCTGCTCGATCTCTTTTGAAAGCTCTTTCCAGCCTTCCCGGCCGGCCTTCACCATTTTGTTTTCGTCCGGAAATTCGCGCTCTAAAAGCTGCTCAAGGTCGTGAATATCGGATGTTCGTTCGAACTTTCCGCGCTGCTTTTCGTTCTCGATCCATTCAATCAATGTGACTGCAATCAAGTACCTCTCGCGGCCATCAAAGTTTGCTGGGCATTCGTATTCCGAAGATTTCAATTTTTTCATTACTATAATTTCCTTGAAATATTTTCATAATTACTATATAAAACTTGGTTTTATTGATCTTTCTAAATAATAACCTGGATTAACACAATGAGATTTAAGACTCGTGGAACATTTCAGACGGAAGCTATTTTAGAAGTTGCGCAGCGCGTCATGGCTCAAATTCAAGATGCCGGCGTGGATCATATTTCCGGCTTTAACATCTATCTGACGCCAACGGATGCGGCCGGCAAGCATCGCCGGTTTGTGAAAGATGGCCTGGAAATCGATCATGTTGATGTCGAGACGTGGGATCTGGCGATCGTCGAACCAGAATCAGAAATGACCACTGTTTACGCCGATGAAAGAGCCAACACGGCCGCGCCGCGTGCTGGTCAAAAACCCCAAAGCTATAACGGTCGGCGTCGCCGACAGACTCGATGATAAAGGGCCTGCCAAATTTTTGCGTTTATGTGCTCGCAGATCCGGACACGGGCGAGGTTTTTTATGTGGGTGAAACCAACAATTTCGAGCGCCGGAAATCGCAACATTTGGAAGGGTCAGACCAGCTCTCCGGATTTAAAGTGAAGCTGCTGCGTGAAGAAAACAAAGTCCCGATCGTCCAGGTGATTGAACATTGTCACAGCGACGAAGCGGCCTTGATGGCCGAGATCTCATGGATAAGGCATTTCATGGCGATCGGTGCGCCGCTTCTCAATTCTCAAAATTTCGATGGCGCGTATGCACGCCAGGATGCGCGTAAAAAACTAACTGGTGTGTTGGATGCGGTGACAGGCGGCAAATACGGCCGTGACGGTCTGCGCCATGTTGCCAATGGCAAGACCTATCACAATCGCGGGGCCAAACATGCAACGGAAAATCCGGTGACGCAGGTCAAAGGCCCCTTCTCTCCCTGGGAACAAGAAAAACTGCGGGAAATGAATCGCAAGCGCATGAAGCCCTGGGACATGGCGCGCGTTCTCAATCGAGACACAAAAGACGTGAAAATGCAGCTCAAACGGATGTCCTAAGATCCGGCCTCTTCTGGCGGGTATTTCATCCGGCCGTGCAAAATTCGGTCAATGTCGATGTAATAGGGATCGTCCTCGTTCGTGGAATAGATCACAACAAACGGCGTGCGGGGTACGGCAATTTCGCGGGTATCCCCTACCCTGCCACCATGTCCTAAAAATGGGAATGTTTCGAGCTGGCCGATCGTCGTGAAAATGGCGGACAAGATCCGCTGTAATCCTTGCGGGCTTCTCGGCTCTAGATATTCTTTGATGGCGTCTAAGTCGGCCTCGGCGTCTTCGGTGAGCCTAGCGTGCATTAAATCCAAATTTCCGCATGACATCATCGAGACTGCGGAATTTCATGGTGCCGGCTTTTTTCTTGGCCAAAGTCGCTTCAATCTGCTCATTCATCCATGCGCGATGTTCTGGCGTAATATCGCCCTCGCTTTGCGGCGCGGTGAAATCGTCAATGTCTTTTGTCTCAATATCGCTCATTCTCTAAGTATAACAAATTTCTATGTTTTTTTAAAATCAAAAAAGGATGCAAGTCCCCTTGCATCCCTGCCTCGTGGCGAACAGGGGGTAGCAACCGGAAAGCTAAATCGTTGTGAGTGGTGCGGGCGCAGGCTTGCCGAGCCACGGTCGCAACTATTTCGCTTGTAGGGCGCGAGGGCAACGCCCTTAGAAACCACCTCTACTTGCGCCACAGACGCCCATACAGAGGCTTTAATTATTGAGCTGTCCAGGGACAAAATTTTTGCCCCCTGCCCTGCTGCCTTGGCTCTTGCGCCTGGTGATGCCTTTCCGCGTGGAAAATCGTTTGCGGTTGAATCTCTGGCCAAGCTGCCTGCTTTCTTCGGAAGCAATTACGCTGATCTATCCGGATGCTCTGGCGTGAATGGTTTGAGCACTAAAATTGCCCCTATCAATCAAGGAAACAGAGTATCGGCCGCTTGTCGGCCGATTCCTTTTAGCCGCGCTTGCGCGGGTTTAAAAATTGAGTCTGAAGGCCGTATGGCCTGAAGTCCTTTTTGGCTCAAGCGGAGCGTAGAGCTTTTGTGTTTGAATCAGTGTTTTGAATCGTGTTTGCAAATTATGGGAAAGCCGTAAGCTTCAGAAAAAATTGGAAGAATCGGATTTTTTTCCATGCCGTTATGTGTGAAGTTCCGAATGAGTCTGTGTGAAGTTCCGAATCCACATGTGTGAAGTTCCGAATCTAGCAGGAGCAATTATCCCAATTCCATAATGTGTGAAGTTCCGAATTAGTTTGACATCATGTGTGAAGTTCCGAAAGCTGGTCCCATGTGTGAAGTTACGAATCGAGTCTATGGGTAGCGCGCAGGAAAAAACAGAGAGAAGTCCCCTACTTCCGGAACGACATCCAGAACCGGATTTTTTCGTTTGCGATATCTTTGACGCGGCTCCGAAGTCGGACATTGCGTCAATGGAAAACCCGCTCTTCACACTCTCCACAAAGCCCGACATGACCGCCCGAGAGTTTCGGCGCGGGAATACCTGGCTCAAGCTCCAGCCTTCGCGCTATGGCCTGGCAACGGTGCATGATCGGGATATCCTGATCTATTGCATTTCGCAGTGCATGGCTGCGCTCAATGAAGGCCGGCCGATCAAGCGGACATTGCGTTTCAATGCGCATGATCTGCTGAAAACGACCAACCGCGCGACCAACAAAAAGGGCTATGAGCTATTCCGCAATGCTATGCGCCGGCTGCAAGGTACGCAGGTCGAAACCAACATTATGACCGGCGGCGAGGAACAATGGGAAGTCTTCAGCTTCATTGACAATGCCAAGACCATCAAAGAGACGCGCGACGGTCGTATGCAGGCCATAGAGATCACGCTTTCCGATTGGGTTTTCAATGCCATCAATGAAAAGGGCAAGGATCTTCTGACGATTTCACGGGGCTATTTTAGGCTCCGGAAACCGTTGGAGCGCCGGCTTTACGAGATTGCTCGAAAGATGTGCGGTCAAAGCGCCTACTGGCACCTGAAGCTTGAAACAATTCACGCCCTCACTGGCTCAACGTCTACACCGGCTGAGTTTAAGCGGATGATGAAATCAATCATCGATGATAACGCGGTGCATGCGCATATTCCGGATTATACGTTTGAGCTGGTTGACAACCTAGTGAAAATCCGGCCGCGCAGCTCCTTCACGGATATTTACACGGAAGCGGAATCGCCTTCTGCGATCGATCAGGTGCATTTGAAGGGATCGACAACCGAAGTTGCAAAGAAGTTCGCGGGGGGTTGGGATGTCTATTATCTGGAATCTGAGTGGCGGCGGATGCTGTTGGCGAAAAAAGCCATACCGGAAAATCCGGACGGCTCCTTTATCGGCTACGTGAAATGGTACGTGGAAAAGCACGGCCGGGCTTAACATTTGAAATGGTGGCTCCCCGAAATTGGCCGCTGATAAGCGTTCTCGAATGTGACCCCTGCAGCGCTACCGCCCATTTTCTTACTTTTGGGGCTTGTCGATAAACTCCGCTTTCAGAAGCGGGATCGCCTTTTCAAAGGTCTCCCCAAGCCCCCAATCAAGAGCGTCGGCAATGGCGGTAAACTCCTCGATCGCCTCGGGCGTGGTCTTGATATTGAATTGGGCATTTCGGCCGGTACGGCGGCGGCGCTGTTTCTTTGGTGCGCTCCCCTGCCCTGCTGTCGGCCGGCTTTGAAATCCTGCTTCTTCGGCGACCTGCTTTGTTTCTGGTGTGGGTTTGCGATCGTTGGAAACTTTAGATTCCGGCGGCACCCAGGCATTCGGATCTAAATTGTTCAGCTCGTCGGAAAAAAGGGATTGGCGCTCTTTGGTCATGACGCCTCCCTCACTTCCAATTCGTTCTCTTTGAGCTTGGCTAAGACCTCGCCCACATAGCTACGGGCGTTGTCGATCGCGTTTTCAAGGTTGGAAACCTGGGCAGGATCGAGATCCGAAAGCGTGCCGCCAAAATCGACCAGTTCCTTGAATGCGGCGCGTTCGACTAGGTTGACCGCAAACATGTCAACTCCGGCGCTTTCAAGCTGCTCCTGTACGTTCCGAAGGGCGCGGGATCTGATTGCTGCCCCTGTACGTGTCAGAAGCACTGCAAAGGGGATTTTGCGCCGGCTGGTGCGTTCCTGGTTGCGAATAAGGCGGATTGTCTTTGCCCCGCCTTTCGCGTCCATGGTCGCGCCCTGGACTGGAATAATCACAAGATCGGCCATGCTGATCGTATTGGCGACCATCAAGCTTGCTGTGCCTTCCAGATCCACTATGACAAATTGGGATTTTTGGGTGGCGGCGTCGATTTCATCAACAATCGTTTCTTCGGTGACGTTGCTGACAATTTCGAGGGTATCCGGTTTGCCTGGTAGCTTCGCCCAATCGGAGATCCAAGTTTCCGGATCAGCATCGATGACGGTCACATAAGCGCCCTTGCTGGCGAGTTCTGAAGCCAGGATAAGCGCTGCTGTGGTTTTCCCTGATCCGCCCTTGGGATTGGCGAAAGCGATTGTCGGCATGGCATGGCCTTTGGAAAGGAATGGGCGGAATTGCCCAAACGAATCAAAGTATACCAGATAGCTACTAGCTATCCAATGGTATCTTTCGGATACTTAATAGATATCTAGTAGCTACCAGTTAATATCAATCCCGTGTGCGCGTCCGGCCTTTACCTCTGGATCTCTTACGCTTTGCCCTTTCGGCCGCACGTTTGAAATCCTTCCGGGCCTGGCTCTCTTGTTCCGGCCGGGCCTTGGCTGATTTCTTCACCTGGGCCTTTTTGACGACCGTATCAAAGGCACGTTTGCGCTCATCAGTTCGGGCATCCCAAGCCGCTTTCATTTTCTTTTTGTCTTTGGCGTGCCGTTCCAGCATGGCCATACGATCCGAATTAAATCCGGATTTGGCCTGAGAGAGTAGGGCGCTTCGATCAGCATTGATCTTGTTTCTGGCTGCGCCTAACTCTTCGCGTTGCGCCCGGCTCAATTGCCGGTCCTTGATGCGATGGAGTTTATCAAGCGCCTCGGCTCGGGCTTTCCTGTTGGTTAGATAGTTGAATGCATCACCAACGGCACCGCGCGCGCTGTCTGTATCGATCTCGCCACGATGCCGGATTGCAGAAAAGGCATTCTGGATCTTGCCGGCAATTCGCTCTTCGCGTTTTTCAAAATCCTGGCGCTCTTTGAAATGCTGTGCGGCTTGATCAGTACGCTCTGGCTCATACTGCTTGTTAATTAGATCCTCGGCCCGATGGATCGCGGCATCGGCTTGGCGGTTGATGTCCTTCAGCTCAACTTTCAAACGCCATTCCAGACTTTGGGCT
>JBCCHN010000112.1:0-17076 GCA_039028695.1 Pseudomonadota bacterium | reverse complement strand
GCGCAGTGGTTGGACTTTGCGGCCCGTTACGGCTTGGAAGACAGCCGGGAAAACGCCGAGATCTTTCAAGCCTACACAGAAGGAACCTATAAGGTGGCCGATCAGCTCTTGGCCCAGGCCAAAGGCGTTACTCATGAGCAGTTGCTGGAGGCCGCCGGCGTACCGCGGGATGACCTGATTATCGAGGTCTATCCCGGCCATCGCGTGGCGGGTCAATAGAATGGTTAGGCGTTGCGACAGCGGATGGGTGAAGCGTGCCGGAGTGAACCTTAATGGCTTTTAAACTGACCATAGGTTCGTTAAGGCCGGCCGGAAACGGGCGGCCCTTTCCGGCGCCCGACGGCCGGCCGGCACTACAAGCCGCGCCCGGCATGGGCGCGCGCCTTGGTCCGGTGGCTGGGGCGGCGGTTTTGTCGATCCTTGTTCATCTCGCCCTCGTAGCACCCTTTTGGTTCGGTTGGTGGCCCTTTTCATCCAGCCTGCCACTCCAAGAGGCGATCCCCATCGAGTTGGTGCTTTTGGAGCCTGATGTTCCGGACCAAGAAACGGCCCCAGCCGAAGAGGAGGTGACGGAAATTTTTCCTCCAGAGGAGCTCTTGCCAGAGGAACCGCCGATTGAGGAACCGCCGATTGAGGAGCCGCCTGTAGAGGATCTGGCGGCCGAAGAGGCACCCTTAGAGGAGGAGCCGCTCGAAGAACTGCCTCAGGAACCCGTTGAGACGGCGGAAAACGAGGAGCCGCTAGAGCCTGATCCGCTGCCGGAGCCTATTGAAGAAGTTGCCGAGGTTGAGGTGCCCGAGCCCGCGCCAGTTGAAGAAAATCCGCTGGATGAGAGCGTGACGGAGGACATTGCGGAGCTGACACCAGAACCGATTGCAGAAGAGCCAGCACCGCCGGAGCCGGTGGCTCCAGAGCCGGTCGTTGAAGAGGCACCGCTCATCGAAGAGCCGCCGATTGTAGATCCGCCCATTGCAGATCCACCGGTGGAGGTTGTGGAGACACCGACCCCGGCTGACGCGCCGGCAACCGTGCCGGAACTGCCTGTGGAGCCCCTTGAGACGGCGGAGGCCGCGGTTGGCCCTTTGCCACCGCCACCTGTCCCCCTGCGAAAGCCGCCGGAGATCGCCGCGCTGGACGAGCCGGTGATTGCTACGACCGTTGCTGAAGAGGAGCCGCCGGTATCAGCAGAGCCAGCGCCGCCGGTCGCCGCGCAGGCAGAAAGCCCCTCCGAGCCGGCACCAGATTATCTGAGCCAGGATCAGATCCAGCTGGCGGATCGGGATACCTTTTTGGAGCGTTTGGAAAACTTGAAGGACGAAGACTTTCAGGCGCGGGCAAATCCTGAGCTTTGGCAAGTGATTCACGCTGTGCGGGCGCAAATGGCAAGCTGCTGGTTTTTGGATCCCAATAACCCACCTGCCTCGACAATGACGGTGGATTTTCGATTGCAGTTGGACCGCAATGGCATCGTCACAAAGGTTGAGGTTCAACAGGTAGCGCGCATGGTCAACGACAAACCCTTCAGCCGCTTCGCCCGCCAGGCCAGGCAGGCGGTCATATCCTGCTCGCCTTTTGAATTGCCGGCCGAGCACTTTGCGATTTGGCAGGATTTCACCATGCGTTTCGTTCCCAAACATAGCGGAAACGCGGGCGGTGTTCCCATTTTGATCCGCAGTTCAAATGCACAATTGACCGGCGGCGGTGTGGCGGCGTTTCAATAGACCCTAGGGTCTAAAGGACCCAAAAAATTAGTAATCCCATCGCCACTTGATGCCAACCCGACCTTGATTGTCCTGACCCACGTCGGAATTTATGGTGAGGTTCGGGGTGACTTCCAGCTCCACAGTCGCGCGGGTGCTTTGCTCTTCCGTGCCTTGGTCGATGCCCACATAGACTCCGTCGGTCAAGTAGTTGCCCACGGTAACATTGGCGCCCTGACCGCTGTCGCTGGAGCCAACCCGCAGCACATCGACCCCAAGCTTGGTGCGGATCTTGTCCATGATGCCCGCGCCCGAAGGGCCGGTTCCGGTAATGGTGGCGACGGCGGCGGCCAGTTCCAAGGCCTCTACGGCGCTCAATTGGCCCGTCGACTTGTCAAACAGGACCTTGGCGAGGATCTCATCATCGGGCAGGGAGGGCCGCGAGGTTAGCTCAAAGTCCGGATCGTCGGCGGTTCCGAAAATGCGGATAATCGCCTCGAAGCCGGCCCTATTGTAAACCAGGTCCAAATTCAACAGCGGGTTCAAGTTCGCGCTGCCGTCAAAGGTGATGGTGCCCCGCTCGAGCCGGAAGACCTTTCCGGCAAAGGAAAACTGTCCGCGCACAGGCTCAAGTTGGCCTTCGATGCGGGGGGCGGCGGCGGTACCGGTGACCCTTAAGTCACCGGACCATTCACTGTCCAAGCCACGGCCCCGAACAAAGACTCGCCGAGGCATTTTGATCCCTAAATCGAGCCGCAGGATGCTGGAGCTGGCGCTGGGGCGGTCTTCCGCGATCTCCCCGTCGTCTGTTTCACCCTTTTTATTGATTTCGATGACATCCATGCTGACCACTTCGGGAGGGAGTTCATCCAGGATCTGAATCTCGACATCGCTGGTTCGGATCTGGCCTTGCAAGAGCAGGTCATGCAGGGGTCCTCCAAGAGTGAGTTCACCCTCGGTGATGGCGGTCACATCGTCACGGTTCACCAAGAGGGCATTGTTGAATACCACTTGCAGGGCCAGCGGGATCTCGTCGTCGATGTCGAATTCGATTGTGCCGCCGCCGGTAATGCGGCCCTTGGAGCCGGCTTGGGCAGAGAGCTCGGTGACAGTCAAGAGCCGGTCTTCGGCCTCGGCAGTGAGGGTGATTTCGCGAAGCAGCGTGCCCGTATCCAGATTCTCGTATACACCCTTACTGATATTCATGCCGCCACTGAGCCGGGGCTCGTCTAATGTGCCGGCTGCCTCCAGGTCAAGATGGATATCCCCGCTGAAGAGGTGCTCGTTGGGCAAAAACAACTCCGCAAGCGGGCCCAGCTTGCTGTTGAAGGCAATGTCAGCGGAAAAGGGCTCTGTCTCAAGCAGCGTTGCGCTATAGTCTTTGAGGGACAGCTGAAGCGGCAATTCCAGATCGAGCAAAAGGCTGCGCTCGGTAAAGCCGGAAAACTCGCCGGATAAGGTCAGGCGCTGTTCGGCAAGGGTGCCGTCCACCAAAAGAGTCGCACGGGGCAGGCCTTCCCCGGTTTGGCCGGTCAGGCCCATAGTCTCGGTGGAAAGATGCAGTTTGGCGGTCGGATTGTCGATGGCACCCGACAGCGCCAGGCTGCCGTCCATATGGCCGGTCATCGCATATGAGGGAGAAAGCAATGACAGAAGCTCCAAAGGAAAGGAGCTGAGCTTCACCTCGCCCTGAACTTGGTCGGCGTCTTGCTGAAAATCTCCCTGCAGGCGGCCGTCGTGATAGGTGAAATCAAGGCCATTGATGCTGAGACTATCTTGGCCGATGGATGCTGTTAGCGGCGACTGCAGGCGATAGGGATGATCGAAGATATGGCCCGACAAATCGTTTAGGTTGATTTGCAGACTATCGGTGGCAAGCTTTAGGTCTCCCTGGAAAGTCAGATCAAAGGGGCCGGCAAGGTCCCCCTCGGCGGTTAGGCTGAGGGCCGCGCTGCTGCGGGAGCCCTTAGCGGTAAGCGACAGGCTTTGCAAAGAAAGATCAGCTGCTGAAATAGATTGTGCGGTCAACTTGGCGTCGCCCTTTGGGTCGCCGAAGAGGTCTGTCAAAGCCCCGGTAAGGGTTAAGCCGTCGGCTTGGATATCTTGGAAAGAAAGGCTTTTTCCCGCCAAATTGAATTTGCCTGCCTGCAGACCTTGTTCCGGTAGCAGCTGGACCTGTCCGGTGACTTGACCCGAGATTGGTTCTGACAGGACATCTGACCAGGCCGCTAAATCGGTTGCTTCCACGGCCAGCTCCGCGGTCGCGAGCGGTTGCTCGAAGGGCAAGCTGAGGTGCCCAGTCGCGGTTGTGCTTCGCAGAGTTACGCTCAGATCAGAGAGGTTCAGACGGTCTGCGGGGAGCTCGAATGAGCTACGAAACTGGGCGGATCCCCATTCCGTCTCGGCCGTCAACTGAATGTTCCCCGTCGGCAACTCATCAAGGGACTGGAGCTTATAGGAACCGGATAGGGCATCCACGGCTTGTCCGGACAGGGTCAATTGGGAGGCGTTAAGGCTGCCGTCGGCCACCAAGGCCTCAAGGGGACCTTCCAGGTGAACCGACAAGTCCGCCATGCCACCTAAATCCATGCCAAGGCTTTCAGAAAGGCCGGAGAGGTCGGTTGCCTGGGCGGTGAAGTCGCCATATAAGCGATCGAAGGACAAGGGGGCTTGCAGCTCCCCGGTGACGGTAAGATCGGCACCGGCCACCTCAAGGCCTTTGAGCTGGAAGCTGTCACTTGAGTAGTCCAGGTCAAGTCGGCCCTTTATTTCTGGCGTACTTCCGAGAAGGACGTCTGCTTCGTCCAGCCCGCTGCGAAACTGAGTCAAACGGGCCGACAGGTCGACCGCCAACGCATTGGCAAAATCGGGGCTTTGCAAAGCAAAGTCGACGGCGCCTTGGCCATCGATGGGCAAGTCCAGATCTTGCAGTAAGGGGGCAATACTGGCGACGGCAAGGCTTCCCTCGAACTGCCCCGCCAGGCTATCCAGATTAATGGTACCGCTTGCGTCAAGCTCGCTTTGCGGATTGGTCAAAGTGATGGAGCGGGTGGAAAGGTCGGCGCTCTCGGGGTCGAATTGACCGGCCAGGGAAAGCTTGCTTTGACCTGCTAAGAGGGGATCGACCTGATCAACATCCAAGGCAAAGTCTTGCAGATTGAGCACTGCTGAGAAGGGCAGGGGCTGGCTGCCATCCAGGGGCACGCGGCTGTCATTTATCGCCGCGTCTATTTCGGCGGAGGCCGCAGATAAGGTGTCAAGACGGAGGCTTTGCAGCTGCCCCTTCAAAGTGATCGATGGCCCGGCGAGGGGCCCCGCCAGGTCTGCCGTGAGATCCAGCTCCAAAAAGCGGAAGGGATCGCTGAAATCCAAGAAGGGGGCTGGGTCTTTTATGTGTAGGGAGAGCGACGCGTTAAGAGAGTCTTCGCCCCTGTCTAGCTTAGCTATGTCCAAGGTGCCCTGGCCGCTTAGGTCGAGGGTGTCGGATTTCAGGTCAAGGTGGGAGAATTCTAGTAATTGCTCATCGTCTTGCCAGGCGAGATTGAGATCGAACGCCTGGTTCTGGCCCAGCATGGCCCATTCAGAGCTGGGAGGCGTAACTTGGGAAGTGCCTTGCAGTCCCAATTCGATGGGAGCGGTTACATTTAAGGCGATCTCCGCCTGGAGAGAGGCCAGGCCGTCTGCTTGCCCCGCCAATTCACCCTGCCAGTTCTGTGCCGGTCCGCTGCCGGTTAGGGAAAGGGAAAGCGCCGGCAGACCCGGCAGATCTGCTAAACGGGCGAGTAAGCCGCCGGCAGGTTCGGCCGCGTGCAGGGATAAATCCAAGGTGCCCCGTCCAGGATGGTAACTGGCGTTCGCTTCCACTAACCCGCCCGTACCGTCGGTCCTTTCGAGTGTCAGATTCCCATCGAGGCCATTATCCGCAGTCGCTGATGCGCCGGCCTTCAGGTCGAACGTCATCGCCTCGCCCAGAACCGCCGCTGCCAGTTGGGCCCGGGTTACCGTGAGGTCCTTTAGCCGGACCTCAACGGGCAATTGCGGAAAACCCATATCGGCCCTGGCGTCGTTTTGAGCCTCATCGCCCTCGGGCAATCTTTCCAAGGACAGATTGGAGACCGTCAGGGCGTCAATCACCAATTGACCCTTAAGCAGATCCCACGGCGTCCAAGTCGCATCCACCTGTTGGATGGTCAGCCATGCCCCCTTTCCATCCGCCACCTGGATACCCTGGAGGGAAAAGCTGTCGAGCAATGAGCCATCCAGGGCCCCAATGGTCAGCTCAATTTCGCCAGGCGTGGTGACTTCGTGTTCGATGAGGCGGACCACGCTTTGCTGACCGGATTCCGAGTTAAGCCATAAAAAACCGCCCAGCCCGACCGCCAGAACCACCAAGAGCGTGGCCATAAGCCCAAGGCCGGTCCATTTCAGAACGCGCCTTTTAGAAGGATTGGCCGATGGAGATGTAGAATTGGAAGGCATCATCTACGCCCGATCGCCGGTTGATCGGAAAGGCGATATCAAAGCGGATGGGGCCGATGGCCGAGAAATACCGTAGTCCAAGCCCACCAGCCCATTGCAGGTCCTCCGAAAAATCTGGCAATTCGTCATCGTAAACATTACCGCCATCAAGAAAAGGCACGACTCCAAAAGTTTCATTGACCCGAAACCGCAACTCTAGGCTCAGTTCCAACAATGAACGCCCGCCGATCGGGTCGTTGTTCTCGTCCAAGGGCCCGACCGACTGAAATTCATAGCCTCGGATTGAGCCGCCGCCGCCCGCATAAAAGCGCTTGTTAGCGGGCAAGGTGGCAGTGGCCTCGCCAACAATACTGCCGATTTTACCCCGGCCTGCCAGGGTCACCAACTCGCTGTTGAAGGGCGAATAGTACCCGGTTACTTGGGCTTCGTTGTTCAAGAAGGCAATAGTGTCGCTTTCCGATGGAACCCGACCAAGGTACGGGGTCGTATCAAAATTAATCCGATAGCCTTTGGTCGGGTTGAGCAGGTCGTTGCTCTGATCCAGCTTGGCGAATAGCGGCACGCCGCCGATCAAAAAGGTATCGCGACTGGTGGTGTCCTCGATCTTGGACCATTCCAGGCTGCCGCCCGCGCCAAGGGTCCAGATGTCGTCAATCTCCCTTTCCAGCCCGGCGAAGGTATTGATGGACGTCTCCTCGAAGGCATCGGTGTCTTGCTTAATTAAGCCGCTTTCCAGGACCAGGGCCTGGTCCAGTTCGATAAAATTAGGCTTGCGGAAGGTTGCATTCGCTTCCTGTCGGATTTGATTGGCTTCCAGGCTGAAACGCAGGGTTTCCTGCTCTCCAAAAAAGTTCCGATGTTCCCAGGAAGCCTCGCCGCCAAAGCCTTCGTCATCGCTGGAAAAGCTCACACCGAGGCCGATGGACCGGGCCTTGCGCTCGACCACCGTCACCATGACCGCTGCTTGGCCTTCGGCGTCGACCTCCGTGATCGGGGCGATCTGAACCGAATCAAACAGATTGGTCTCCAAGAGGTCTTGGCGTAGTTCGTCGATGCGGCGCTGATCAAAGGTCTCTCCGACCGGCCAGTTGGCGATGCGGTGCAGATAGGCTTCCTCGACTTCTGAAAAGCCGTCGAAGGATATGGGGCCGAAGGTGGCCTTGGGACCTTGATCGACCGTTAGTGTCACAGACATGCTGTCGTCTGCGTGATCAACCACGGCTTCCTGATTGGCGATGGTGGCCAGGGGATAACCTTGATCGTTCAGCAGCTTGATAAGGTTGTTTTGCGCTGCGGTGATCGGCGCCGCCCTGGCCGGCATGCCGATGCGAAGGCCTAATGCCGACGGGGCGCCGGGCAGGTCCGGATCCGGTGGATCATACTGGATGTCGTAGTCTTGCAGCTTATATTGCAGTCCGCTGTCGATTTGGATGGCGATGGTGGGAGGAGCGGTCTGATCGTCGATTTCCGACTCGATCGTATAGTCGTAAAAGCCGTCGGACCTAAGAGCGGTCTCAAAGCGTTTTTTGTCCTCTTCAACCCGGCGCAAGAGGCCCGCCTGGCTTGCTGTCGGGGTGCTTTGAAGAGCAATCAAACGGGAGATTTTTTCGATGGTTTCCTTGAGAGAGTCGTTATTCTCGAGACCTTCAATCTTGACCTGATAGGCCGATTGATCGCCTTGGCTTTCCTGTTCGGTCTCGGGGGTCTCTTGAGCCCGCAGCCCACTTTGGCCCGACCATGCGACAAGCAGCAAAACCAACCAAATCCGTCGGTTAAAGGACATTAAATCCAGTTTGGCTTGGAGCAAGGGTTTAGGGGGCGGCCAGAAAGTCGAGACGCTGCCAGCGCAGTCGGCATGGCAAGGTGCATCTAGAGCGCCATCCCATTGCGTTCATTCCGATCAAGTTCCACATCCTCCCCAAAGGTGTCTTCGTTGATGGCATTAGAAATAAACAATAACTTATTGTTTTTATTTGATGAAGCTCTTTATACATTTTCCTTATCGTAGGGATTATACACCGGCCCGCAGAAATGCAAGACTGTCAGTAGGACCGTTAAATCACATTCTTGCCAAGAGGGGTCATTTTTGAACAGGCGTCAAAACCCGAAACCACCGGGTCAGAGTATCTCAGGCCGCGAAGGAGTCGGTCTTGAAGAGGCATGCCTTGGGGAAAATTTGGCTCAGACCGAAGCCTTGAATGGTCCGCGGTTCTTGGCGGGTCGGCAGGCGGCAGAAGCTGTGCGCCGCCGCGCCACCAATGAAGGTGGAGCCTATCGACGCGGATTTTGGTGGGCTGTGATCGGGGTGATTGTGCTTTTCGCTATGGCCGGATTTTGCCTAGCGCTCGCCGAGTGAGGGTCGCTTTTCCATGAAAAAAAGCCCAACCTCCTATGAAGAATGAGCCTTTTTCCTATGATAAAAAGCGATTTTGGCAATTCCGACCGTCGCTAATTCTACATGTTGATGAAGCGGTCTACATGTTAATGAAGTTGTCGTAGGTGGATAGGGCGGCGGGCCCCAGCAGCACCACAAACAGCGGCGGCAAAATAAAGACGATCATGGGCACGGTCATCATGGCCGGCAGGCGGGCTGCCTTCTCCTCGGCCTTCATCATGCGTTCGTTTCGAGATTCTGCAGACATGACCCGCAATGAGTTGGACAACGGGGTGCCGTATCGCTCGGATTGAAGCAAGGTGTTGGACAGGCCGCGCATCACCGAGAGGGAAGAGCGTTCCGCCAAATTCCGAACGGCTTGCTTGCGGTCCGGCAAGAAGCCCAATTCCATGCTGGTCAGGGCAAACTCATCCGCGATTTCCGGTGTTGCCTTTTCCATTTCGTTGGACACGCGCATCAGTGTAGCGTCCAGGCTCAGACCTGCTTCGGCGCAAATCACCATTAGGTCTAAGGCGTCAGGGAGTGCCTTCCTAATCGCGTCCTGGCGTTTCTGTGCCGCGTTCTTGATCAAGAGGTCCGGCCCATAAATGCCGCCGACGACGGCCCCGATACAGCATATGATCTTCATATGCCCTTCAAGATTCCACGCATTTAAGCCGTAAATCAGAAATAGCGCGGTAAAACCGAACACAAATGGCAGGGTGATCTTGAAGAAAAAGTACCGAACCACAGCGTCGTCGGAACGCCAGCCGGCTTGCTGCAGACTTATCTGAACCTTTCTTGCCTGTTGGCTGCGCGCCAGCTTTAGCTTGTTCACAAGGGATTGCATCATGCTCAATGATTGCTTGCGATCCTTGCGACGCGTTGGGGCCAGCGCACCGCTGCGCATGGCCTCGCGTTGGCGCGCTAAACCTTGTGCACGGCGTACGCCTGGGTCAGCCGGCAAAAGAGCGAACCAGACCAAGGTCAAGACAGCCAAGCTGGAAACGCTCGTCAAGACGACAATGGCGTCAGACAGGGACATCCCTGAAGGCAAGAAGGATTCGATATTCATATTTCGAACTTCACCATTTTATACATGACCCCGGCTCCCACAGCGAAACTCAGGAATCCCAGGAAAAGAAGAAAGTTGCCACGCGAGTCTTCAAAGAGAGGAACCAAATAGCCGGCGTTTGTTAGGTTGATCATGATCGCCATGACAAAGGGCAGGGAGCCGATGATATAGGCGCTGGCCTTGGCTTCAGAGGAAAGGGCTTTGATTTTGAGCTTAAGTTGGCGCCTCTTGCGCAAGACGTCGGAGAGGTTTTCCAAGGTTTCAGCCAAGTTACCGCCGGTTTCGGACTGAATGGACAAGGCAATGGTGAGGTAGTTGAATTCTTGCAGGGAGAGCCGCTTGGAGGCGGTTTCCAGGGCGGTATCTATTTTGGCGCCCAATTTAATTTCATCGACCACCCGCTGCAATTCGATTCCAACGGGATTGGGGATCTCTTCAGCGGCAGTCTTGATGGATTCAGTGATCGGCAAGCCGGACTTCAAGCCGCGCACCATAAGGTCGATGGCCTCGGGAAAATTGGCGATAAATTTGGCTTTGCGGCGTTTGCCCAAGAAGGTCAAAATCAAATGCGGCAGACCAATACCGACGATCAAACCGAGCAAAAAGGCGGCAGCGGTGGGCATGAAGCCGGACCAAAGCCCGCCAGCAATGGTCGCGGCCGCCACAATCAAATTGATCAGCACGTAGTTACCGGCTGAAAAATTGAGCCCGGCGCCTTCCAAGCGACTGCGCAAGACTTCCGGGCGGGGCAGGGCCCGCTTGATGAAGCTGTCCAGCAGCTTAATATCACTATCCGTTGTGGACTTACGGATGGAGATGGTTTTTTCGACGGCGCCTTTTTTCGATTGTTCACCCTTGACCCGGTCGATGCGCTTTTTGAGGCGCGCGCTGTTCGCGTCACCGGCGATAAGGAACAAGATAACTAAAAGAAGGCCGACCATGGCGGGCAAGCCATACATTACGAGCTGATCGCCGCCGGCGCCGCTCAACAGTTGGTCCAGGCTCATCCCATCGCCTCCGTCAAGGGACGTTCCAAGCCGAAATAAGCGGCTTTCGGGGAAAAGTGTGGCCTCAGCCCGGAAGACTTGAAGTTACCTTGCAACATTCCGTCGCTGCCTTCGCCTTCAAATTCGTAGGTAAAGAGTACCTGGGTCGTGATGATGTCACCTTCCATACCGACGACTTCTTCAACGTGGGTGACACGGCGCATGCCGTCACGCATACGAGAGACCTGAACGATAAGATCGAGCGCCGAGGAAATCTGAGTTCGGACGGCCTTGGCCGGCAGGTTGATACCGGCCATACCGATCATGTTTTCAAGCCGGGTTAAGGCTTCGCGGGGTCGGTTGGCGTGAATGGTGCCCAAGGAGCCGTCGTGACCTGTGTTCATGGCCTGAAGCATATCAACGGCCTCGGAGCCACGAATCTCACCAAGGATGATCCGATCAGGACGCATACGCAGGGAGTTTTTCACCAAATCCCGCATGGTGATTTCGCCCTTGCCCTCCAAATTAGCGGGGCGAGTCTCAAGGCGAACCACATGAGGCTGTTGGAGTTGCAATTCGGCGGCGTCTTCGATTGTGACAACCCGTTCACCTTCGTCGATCATTTGAGACATGGCATTCAAAAGTGTCGTTTTACCCGAACCGGTACCGCCGGAGATAAGAATGTTCAGGCGCGATCGGGAGGCGATCTTCAAAACAGTCGCCATGGCGTCAGAGATGTTGTTCTGCCGCTTCATCACATCCAAATCGATGGCCTTTTTGGCGAACTTACGAATAGAGATGGAGGCGCCGTCAATCGCCAAGGGGGGTATAATGATATTGACACGACTGCCGTCCAAAAGACGGGCGTCCACCAGTGGATGAGATTCATCCACACGCCGGCCGATTTGAGACACGATGCGTCGGGAAATGTTTAGGACATGATCGTTGTTTTGGAAGTGGACGTCTGTCAGCGTGAGCTTGCCACCCTTTTCCACATATACCTGATTAGGCCCATTGACCATGATATCGGTGATGCCTTCATCGGCGAGAAGGGGCTCCAGAGGGCCCAAGCCCAACATGTCGTTGAGCATGACCTCAACGATGGATTGCTGCTCGGAGAAGTTCAGGTGTAGCTTTTCATCCTGAGCGACTTCGTTGACGATTTCGCTGACTTGCCGATGAAGATCGTCACGGGGAAGTTGGGAAGCCGCGGAAATGTCCAGCCGATCCATCACTAGAGGATGAATTCGCTTTTTCGCCGCGGCCATATTAGATGGCAGGGAAATAGCCGCGCCGCTCGCCTTTCCGCCGCCTGAATCGGGAATATTGAAGCTAGAATCGGCAGGGGTCTCGGCGCTGCTGGTGCTGCTTTCGACGGGCGCTGAGGGCGCTTGCGCGGCTTGGCACTTGATAAGCCAATCGATCAATTCGCCAACCAGCTTCCGCCGTTCCAGAAGATTGAGCGTTGTGCCGGAGTCCTCGAGTTTTCGGGTGACCACCTGGCCAATCCTCAAGGCCAACTCCGGGCGTGGCAAGGACGAGACGTTCTCGCCTTCAAATGCCGCCATCACGTCAGCGCGATAGGTCTCCTGAATGCTTCCACCGGCATCGGCCGATTGGGCATTGGGGGGAGTATTACCGGGGACAACCTGGGACATCGCCTATTACCCTCGTTTAAGCAAACCACGCAGACCGGGTTTGCCGGTTTTGGCTTTTTTCTTGCCGCCTTGATCGCCACCGACTTGCTTGCCGACGGATTGAATGATCTTGCTGGCCTTACAGCGCTTGTCTGACTGCACCAAAGGTTTTCCAATATTGGCCGCCTTGTTTAGGGCTTTGGCCTCTTCGGGAACTTGGAAATCGACCTTGCGGCCCAGGGCCTTTTGAAATTCCGATGCCGGCATGGCTTGGTGGGCGCCACCGGTGCGGTTGGCAACCACGATCACTGGCGTACCCGCAGCCACGTCGTCAATGGAACTCAGGATGCGAATGGAGTCTCGCAAGCTAGGCAGCGACAGCTCGGTTATCAGAACAATATGAGTAGCGGCTTCCAGGGCGCGCTGACGCACGGAATAGTTCGATCGGGGCACGTCGACGACGATTGTATCGACAGTGCGGGCCAAGGTATCAAATAAGATATCGACCGCACTTGGATTAAAATGAATATCGTCGTTTAGCGTCTCTTCGGTCGCCATGACCGAAACATGATCAGTAAGCTTGGCAGTCGCGCTTGAAATGAAAAGGCTGTCAATTCGCGCCGGGTTTTCCAGCGCCTCGCGCAATCCTCGTGTGGGCTCCAGGTCCATCGACAAGGCAATGGTGCCGAATTCCAGGTCCAAGTCTACAAGGACGGTTTTTTGCTTTTGGTCTTCACCAAAATACCAGGAAAGGTTCGAGGCGATGGTGCTGGCACCTACGCCACCTCGGGCGCCCAAAACGGCGACACGAAGGTGCTTTTTTTCTTCTGGATCACTAGATTGGGTCGGAGCTGGCTCACGGGTACGCTGAATGGCTGCGGCCATTGCTTTTTCGGTGACCGGCTTGACCACATAATCCGTGGCCCCGGAATCTACAATCTCGCGATATAATGTGATGTCGTTAACCGAGCCGATCCCGATGACCTTTGTCTGGTCGCTCAAGGCAGCGGTCAAAGACATCATCGAAGTCAGCGGTGTCTCATTTTCAGAAACATCGACTATCAAGACGCCGGGCGCACTGGCCTCGGATAGATAGTCCATCACCTGTGTGGTTGAGCCACGATGAATGATCGGCTTGTCGAAGGATTCCTTCAGGACGGTTTTTACAACCGCTTCGGTATCGCTATCGCCGATAAATGCGATGCACTCTGATGCGGAATCACTCGGCGAGCTGGCGCCTTTTAGGTCTTCAGCTAAGCTCATTTTAGTCAGATCCTGTTTTCTCGATGATCAGCTCTTCTTGATCGGCCTCTCGGTACTTCTGAACTCGTTTGGAAGCTGCGTCGCCGTCCGAGGGTTGATCAGGCCTGCCTTCCCTGAGGTCCAAGGGATTGACGACCATTGCGCCTAAATTGGATGCACTGGAGCAGGTAAATCGATAGGTAGGCCGTTGACCCGCTGCGGGCTGTGGTTCCTCGCAATCTGGGCTGATGACCATGAGTTTGGTGACCGTAATATCGATCCTGTCGTCTCCAGGTGCCAAGAACGCGCTACGCGATACGGCCATTTTTGCATTTAGGCCCATGTCCTTGATCGCCTGATCGACAACAGCAATTCGGGCGGAATCCAGCGCTGACAATTGAATCGCCTGGGGATTGGGCGATTCGATCTGAACCGTGTTTTCGGGTGAGATGCCGGCCTCATTGAAGAACGCCTTCATTTGCGCCAGTTGGGCACTGCTGAGCGCAGCTGAACCCGGGGCGAAGTTAATTGAGCCATCAAAAGTAATGTCCTCGAGATGGTTCTCGAGTGGCTTGGGAGTTTGCCGCCATTTCCCGTGATAAAAAACGAGCTCAACACCATCTTCTAAATTTTCGCCGATGGATTGTTGCTGGGCTTTTTCCGAGCATCCGGCCAAAAGGGCGGCCGTCAAACAGGAGAGCAAGCCGAGACGTGTCTTAGAAAAGGAATAAGTCATGTTGGGCGCCTTACTCTACGATGAAGCCGACGTTTTTGTTGGATGAGCCACTTGGTACCTCTGCAGCGTGCAAGGGAACGGTTTGAGTGCCGCGGGAATCTTCGCTGACCAAAGGAGCGTTTTCATCCTGCGGGTATTGCAGTGGTTCATTGGGAATTTGCAATTGGTCCGGATTGACCGGGCGAACAATATAGGGCGTGACGATGATCACCAGCTCGGTTTCATTACGTTGGAATCGGTCGCTTTGAAAAAGATGGCCGAGGATGGGAATGTCCCCCAGGCCCGGTACTTTGGAGGCGTTTTGCCTGGTATTGTCCAAGATTAGGCCAGCAATGGCAAAGGATTGACCGGAATTTAGCTCCACCGTCGTTTCGGCCCGACGGGTGGTTAGCGATGGCAATGTGATCCGCTCAAAGGTCACGGAGGCTTCGTTGGACAGCTGGCTTACCTCAGGACGCACCCGCATCGAAATCTTATTTGTTCCGACAAGGGTCGGCGTAAAGGCGAGGCTGACACCAAATTCCTTAAAGACTACGGTAATCCGGTCATCGCTTTCTGCGACTGGGATGGGAAATTCACCGCCGGCTAGAAAGCTTGCCGTCTCGCCGGAGAGAGCTGTGAGGTTCGGTTCGGCCAAAACTGAAACCAGATTATCCTCGGCCAGCGCGTCGATCAGGGCATTGATGTCCCAGTTTCCGGGAGTGCCCCCAATTCCCAGTAAGTTCGTACCATCGACAGGTGTCACTGATTGGAACGCAAAATCGAAGTTGCTGCTGCTAAAGGCGGCCGTCCAGTTGAGACCGAACTGATTAACGATTTCCCGTGAAACCTCGGCGATCCGCACGCGCAAGTTCACTTGGTTTGGCGCGTAAATGCCGATTTGATTGATGATCGCCTCGTTCTTACCGATAAAGCGTTCGGCAAGTCGGCGTGCGTTTTCGGCGGCGATGCCTGTAGCAACCGTACCGGTGAGCAGGATCGCGCCGTCAATTGATGTGGCGGTCACATCATCGTCGGGTAACAGTTTATCTAACGCTTCTTGAAGTCGGCTGACATTGTGAGTGACAACGATCTTCACGTTGGCGATTAGATTATCCCGAGCGTCAACGGCAAAAAGGGATGTTACACCAGGGGCTTTGCCGAACACGTAAACCAGACGAGCCGATTTGACCGACACATCGGCCACCTCCGGATTGGCAATGAAGACCGATGCGGCGTCCTTGTTCAGGCGGATCATTTGGCCTTGATGGATACTCACTTCAAAGGTCTCATCGTCCGTGGGTATTGCTTCCCCAAACACGGCGGCCTTTGCGGCCGTCAGCATGAATAGCGCCAGCAAGAACCCAATCGCGGCGAGTCCAAGTTGGGGCAGTTTATCGGACCAAGTTATTGGCCTTATTGAACCTTGCGTAATCATTTTAATCCCCATTAGAAACTCAATTCTTCGGATTTTTCACCGCGGCTGACATTGACGGTTTTGCTGGTGCCTCCGACGAGCCGGCTGACTTCACTATCGAACGTGAAGGTTCCGCCAAACTCGGGATCGGGCTCGGCCAAGGGATCCTCCCCGGCGGCGATCCGCTCCAACTCATTCTCGTCCTTGGCCAAACTGCGCAGGCTGAGGGCGAGATGCCCCACCTCGTTGACCACGGCCACCATTTCGGCCTGCTTGGGCGTAATTTCCAAGGTGGCGGTTTTAGCGACACGAGCCTTACCGTCCGATTCATTGATGTATTGATCGATCGCCAAGATCCGAACGTTGGTCAGGATTGTTTCACTGGCTTTCCGTGACTTGCCGCCCTCACCCTCGGCTTTAAGCGTGTGGGTTAGGATGATGTCTACCCTATCGCCGGGAAAGACCAAGCCGCCAATACCGGTCGTGGCGTTAATTTGGATGGTCATGGCACGATACCCGGGGCGTAAAACGGCCGCCAGGAAACCTCGGTCGCCAGGACGAATGATCCGTTTTGCGGTGACGGGCTCTCCAGCACTCAGGCCACGACGAACCACCGCGCCGATCATATCTTCAAGCTCGTAAAGCTCTTGCGTCATATAGCTTTCCGGAATGTTTTCTTCCGGCCATGCCAACCAGCGCAAATGACCCTCTTGGACAAATGAACCGGTGGGGATGTCGGTCTGAGCCACCAGGACCTTGGGTCCTTTAGGTTCGCGTACCTTCGATACAACGACCTCTTTTTCGATCACGGCGGCTTGTTGGCCAGCCACCCAGTTGCGTGCAACGATCGCGGTTCCAGCCGTTATCAACAAGGCGGCAAGGATCAGAACTACTCTACGCAACGACATTGTTAATCCTCATTCGGTCAAAGCGCCGGCGGTAAAATTTAGGCCGGTCATAATTCGTGGGTGCTAATATTTTGCGCGAAAACCTTGCTATGTCCCTAAAAGTGCAGTGACTATTTTCTTCTTGGAGGCCCGAGACACTCCAAGCCAAGATGTCTTATGATAAAGGAGAGTTTTCTATACATCGTTAAACTGTCGCCATTTTCTTTTTCGAAAGATCTTGC
Organism: Pseudomonadota bacterium; assembly: GCA_039028695.1. Taxonomy (GTDB): domain Bacteria; phylum Pseudomonadota; class Alphaproteobacteria; order Kiloniellales; family Kiloniellaceae; genus JANQKX01. The sequence continues at coordinate 322 of JBCCHN010000112.1, read as the reverse complement.
CACACCAAAAAGGCCAAAAGGCCCGCGGAACTTAGGATGTGGGTATGCGCAAGAGTGCTAAGAGTTTTTCTGCCAAAATGTGAACCCTGGCCTGAACCGGGGTAATGGTATCCGTTATGTGATAAATCGCTAAAAATCTTTGGGCTGACGGTTTTTGTGAGATCAAAAAACTGTTGATGAAAGCCTAGGAAATTTGTCGGAGGCGCTTAAATGTAGCCTAGATGATGTTTTATAAATTTCGGGAAATATGATCCGATTCGATTAAGGAATTGTAAAAAGCATAAATATTTATGTAAAAATTTATGTATTATGATATATGGTT
>JBCCHN010000111.1:0-17088 GCA_039028695.1 Pseudomonadota bacterium | reverse complement strand
GCCAGGTCGGGACGGAAGGCGATGACGTGATCTCGACGACGTCGGACAACCTGGATGTTGTGGTTGAGGGCCTTGGGGGCAATGACACGATCACGACGGGCACCGGGGATGACGAGATCCACGGTGGTGCCGGCGATGATAGCCTGACTGCTGGTGCCGGAAACGATATTTTCGTGTTTGTGCCAGGTCTCGGGAACGACACTGTAACCGATTTCTCAGAAGGATCGGCTATAGGCGACGTAATTGATGTTTCGGCATTACCCTATTCGAATCTAGCGGAAATTCTTGCTGACACGACACAGGTGGGTGCCGACTCGGTCATTGATATCGACGACGAAAATAGCATTACCCTAAGGAACGTCGACAAAATCGCGCTTCACCAGAACGACTTTATATTCTCTTAGAAAGGAAAAAATAGAGGCTATTGCTTAATGTTATTCATCGTTTCTAATTAAAGTTAATTTTGTGAATTATTATGAAAAATGAAATTGCGCCGCATGGCTGCCAAATTCGGCATGCTTTGGCTACATCACGATCAAGTTTTTTGATGACGGCATTTTTCAGCTGTTTGATCAACATCCTCATGTTGGCCGGACCGCTTTATATGCTGCAGATCTATGATCGCGTCCTTGCAAGCCAAAGTATGCCGACTCTCATCGCTCTGAGTCTCCTTATCACTCTTTTGTTCCTGACAATGGGCCTGCTCGACTTGGTTCGCTCGCGCATTTTGGTTCGAGTTGGTATTCGCCTTGATCGGGATATGGGCGGTCCCATCTTCGAAGCCCTCATGAGATACGGCGCCCACAACGCCAGCCTTCGAACGGATCAGCCCATACGTGATCTTTCAAAGCTGCGTCAATTTCTGACCGGTCAGGGGCCTTTCGCGATCTTCGATGCGCCGTGGGCGCCCTTTTACATCATTGTTGTGTTTCTTCTCGATTGGGTCCTCGGTTTGGTAGCCCTGGGTGGCTCTTTGGCGATCCTCACACTAGCCATCTTGAATGAAATGACCACCCGTCACTCTGTTGCTCAAACAGCTGCTGCCCAAATTCAAAGTAATGCCTTTGTGTCTGCGAGTTTACGAAACATAGAGGCGGTCAAGGCAATGGGCATGCTGCCCGCGATAGGGAATAGGTGGAAGGCCTTTCACCTAAATGACTTGAGCAACCAAGTCACATCCAGCGATAGATCTGGATTTTTTTCGATCAGCACCAAATCCCTTAGGCTATTTTTGCAATCCGCCATGCTCGGTACCGGTGCCGTCCTCGCCATCCAAAATATAATTACACCAGGCGCCATGATTGCCGCATCAATTTTAATGGGACGCGCATTGCAACCTGTTGAACAAGCGGTCAGCAATTGGCGGAATTTTCAGACAACAAGGGAAGCCTTTGGCCGATTGTCAAGGCTACTGGAATTGCAGCCCGAGAAAACCGATAGAATCGAGTTGCCTTCACTGTCAGGCAGGCTAACCGTCGAATCTCTTTCAGCCGGGCCGCCGGGCGTAGAAAAACCCTTTATCCGAAATGTGGTTTTTTCACTGGATAAGGGCCAATCCTTGGGAATCATCGGTCCGAGCGCCTCAGGCAAGTCTACGCTGGCACGGGTGTTAGTTGGAATCTGGCCCGCCATCGAAGGGTCGGTTCGCATCGACGATGCTAATATCCTCCAGTTGACAGACGAAGCCACTAACCGAGAAATCGGATTTCTTCCCCAGGCTGTCGAGCTGTTTGCGGGAAGCGTCGCCGAGAATATCTCCCGCTTCGACCCAGCTCCAAATGATTCTGCTGTTATAAAGGCCGCCCAACTGGCGGGGGCACACCAGATGATTCTTCGTTTGCCGAATGGATATGAGACGGAGATTGGCGAAAGCGGACTATTTCTTTCAGCTGGGCAACGCCAGCGCATTGCTTTGGCAAGGGCGCTATACAACGATCCTGTATTTGTCGTTTTGGATGAACCTAATGCGAACCTTGACGCTGATGGCGATGCCGCGCTGATTGCAGCGATGAAGCAATTAAAGGCAAGAGGTACGACGGTCGTTGTCATATCCCATCGACCTGGAGCGATTTCGGCAATGGATAGTGTCTTGATGATGAGTGACGGGAAAGCCGTCGCCTTTGGTCCACGTGTCGAAGTTCTCGGTAAGGTTCTGTTACATCCGGGTGCGGATCGACAAAATACCCCGAACAACGATGTCGCCGCGCGCTGATTGCCTGGTAAGGAGTATTGCTTTGAACGAAGAGAGGAAAACTTCATTGCGGGTCCGACCCTATATTATGGGCGGATTGGCGATCGTTCTGGTGGTCTTTGGTGGGATAGGGGCTTGGTCGGTATTTGCAAAACTTGATGGAGCGGTCGTCGCAACTGGGGCAGTGACCGTAGAATCAAATCAAAGGACCGTACAGCATTTGGAAGGCGGTATTGTCGGCAAACTGCATGTGAGAGAAGGCCAGTTCGTGGACCGCGGCCAATTGCTGCTTCAATTGGATGGGACGATTGTTACCGGCCAGCTCAGAATTGTTGAACAGCAATTGACCGAACTTCTTGCCCGCGAAAGCCGACTGAGGGCCGAACAAGCGGATCTAGGAGCTGTAAGCTGGCATCCGGACCTAAGCAATTTTGTTACAGATGTTCAAAATAATGAAATTATCCACGGGCAAAAGCTGCTTTTTGAAGCAAGGAAACAGGCCCGCAACGAAGAACAGGACGTTTTGCAGACACGTATTCATCAGCTTAATGACGAGATTAATGGACTTTCTGTTCAAGTCACCGCCAATTCTGAGCAGATCCGTTTAATCCAACAGGAACTCGATGGCCTGCGAAAGCTTTATGAACGGGGCCATGTTCCCATTACCCGCATACTTTTGCTCGAACGCCAATATCACGAGCTGAAAGGGGAAAAGGGCGCATTTCTATCTGAGATCGCAAAGGCCAAAAATCGGATTGGCGAGACCCGAATAGAAATAAACCGGGGCCGAAGCAGTTTCCGCGAGGAGGTTATTGCGGAGATGCGTGACGTGAATATTCAGATTAAGGAGTTGTTTGAAGAAAGGCTTACCACTTTGGACCAAAATCGACGACTTCGAGTAGTCGCGCCCCAGGCGGGGTATGTCCTAGGATTAGCGGCGCACACGGAAGGGGGGGTCATTCAGGCCGGCCAGGCCATTATGAACATAGTTCCCGAGAACGATGAACTGGTCGTGGAAGTACATGTGGAACCCAAAGATATCGACAAGGTCGCCTTGGCTTCCTCGACACGGGTGAGGTTTTCCGCTTTTAACCAGAGAACGACCCCTGAAATCGAGGGCAAAGTTGTGCGTATTTCTGGTGACCGAATTATAAGCGAAACAGACCAATTGCCTTACTATTTGGTGCGAATTGGCATTGAAAAGCCTGAATTAAAAAGATTGAACAACTTGGACTTGGTTCCCGGTATGCCGGTTGAGGCGCTCATTCGGACGGGTGAGCGTTCTTTTTTGAGTTATCTTTTAAAACCTGTCCTGGACGCGTTTTCCAGGAGCTTTAGGGAAGATTGAATTTTTTTGGCTTATTTCTTTTTGTTTCATATAAACCGCAGTCGCTTTTCGGCGCGTTCGCGGCTTTTCCAAAAGCCTGACTCTTTATCGCAGATCATGTTGTCGATGGTTGTCCCGACATAGTGACCAAGACACTCAATGACTTCAGCATCACTGTTGCCCAGCGCGACGCTTAAGCCAGCCGTCAGGCCTCTGATCTGCTCCCAATAAAGATCGATGAGCTGTTCTCGTTCAACCTCTCTGACCTGATGAGGGAGTAGCCCGGATCGAAACTGAAAGAGATTCTTTTCTAGAGTAGAGTTCGCAGCAGTCCAGAGAGGATGCAGGCATTGCCGGGAAATGTTGCTGTCCGACTGGAAGTCATCTAGATAGCGGATCCGGTCGGCCATATGGGAATAGACATCGCCAATTGAGGTCTCAAAGTTTGTGTAAGAGGTGATCTGCCACCGATCTTTCAGTTCTCTTTTGCCGGCGCGGAATTCCACCCGCCAAATGGAGTGGCGGTCGTCCTCGGGATCGATTTCCCAGATCTTGAACCAATAGAGTGTCCGCTTTTCCAAGGCTGCCAAGCGCTTGTCATAAACAATGACCTGGCGTCCGGGCATCTTGCCAATCGTGACGCTTTCCAAGCGCCTGCCTTTGATCACGGCATTCACGTGGTCTTGGTCTATCAAAATCGGTCGTGATCCCCAATAGGGACGTTTGGCACTGCGTCGATGAGCCACGAATTGATCCAGATTCAATTCGAAATCCCGTGGCATGAGAAAGTCCATGGCAAAGTCTGCTCGGCTAATGCTCTCGCAGCTGTAGCGGCATCCCATGGCCTTCAGACGTTCTCTGAGCCGTTCCTTGAGCCCCTTATAGCCCAGTGTGGCTAGTGTGGCCGCATGAGGCCGTACCAGAAGGTTCCATTGGGTTGGATCGCTGTTGTTCTTGATGAACCACTTCTCGCCCAACGGCCCCGTATCCAGCATATAGGCATAGCCGCCTCTTATGCCGTGATCCGCCACATGGGCCTCCAGGTGTTCCGGGCCAATGGCGACAAGCTGCATTTCTTGACGTTTGGAGGCTTCCCCCTTGGCTTGCTCTAAGACCTCAAGGGTTTCTTGGTGCAAGGCGCCCTGAAAGGCCACGTCGAGGGTATCAAAACCAGCATATAAAAGTTTCATCTCTAAATTACTCTCTTCTACGATTTAGTAATTCTAGTGGGGGGTGTTACAAGGACCCCCCAGGGGCAAAGCGGTTACAGGCCAGCTGTATCCTGCTGGTCCCAACCTTTGCTAACGCCGTGCCGGCGGCCCCGAGAGTCCGGGCCGGAGCTCCGCTCCGGCTCCGGCCTCTCCGCGCCGCCGCACAATCGGAGCACGCGGTGAGAGCAGCTTGATAAGAGAGCCTGTCGCCGTTCCACCTTGCGGACCCGGAACAGCAAACAAGGATTGCTCGCCGCTGGGCAGAGGTTCGGCGCTTGCCGAACCACACAGACAAGCTTGATGATGACCCTCGGCCTCAAGCCCCTTCCACCCACGCCTTTCTTGCGCGGGTCCCTGCGAAGGCGCTTGACCCCGACCAGCGTGCCAAGAGGCCCAGCATCGCGCCTGGGGCGGGGTCCCGAGCGCGGCCTAAGCATGGTCTGACCCTCCCACATCGGAGGTGCTGCGCGCGCGTTTGCTATCGACCCAAGCTTTCAGGTCCCGGCGGCTATATCGGATCGAGCGAGAGGAAACACGAATGAATGGCGGGCCGCCGCCGCGCAGGCGCCAATTCTGTAACGCTCTTGGGGAGTAGCCAAGAAAGTCGGCGGCTTCATTCTCGTGGATAAGGCGATCCAGGTGATCTGGGTCAGCTCTTAATTTGTGAGTGATGTTCATCAGTGTTTCTCCTTTTATTGACCACCGCGGCCATGGAGTTCACTTTGAACGTCAAATTAAGATGCTCAATTGCAAGGATTGAAAATGCAATCTTTGCAATCTTCTCCAACAATTCTCGTTTTTAAATCAGGTCTTTAATATAGCTATTGACCGTTCTGGGTCCCAATTCGCGTAGCAAACTTGCCATGCTTTGATCGGTCTCTGCTACTTTATCGGCAATCAAGTTCCTTCTTTCTTTGTCGCCCATACCTCCGGTGATCTTTCCCTCGGACCGCAGTTCCTTGAACGCCGTTCTAGCGGCATTCTTTCGACGTTCCGCGCTATCCGCAGATTTTGACCGATGTGTGGATGCAGCGAAATTAGGATTAGGCAACTCACCAGTGCCGGCAGCGTGTGCTAACAACTCATCAAGGTCCGAAATCCAATCAGCAGGAACAACTCGAATATCGACATACTCGACTTGTCGCCAGGAAGCAGAACTTTTATCCCAATCTATTTCACCACATAAATGATCAGCCGGAATTATTTGTGGCAGAGGATTCGGCTCGTAAGGCCACTTATATCCGATAAAGGCACAGTTTTTGCGCCCATCCATCGTTCGAAGCTCAAATTGCAGCGTTCTCTGTCGATAATCATAGAATTGTTTTGTGGGTCCAATCGAAAACCCGTTGGAGATCATCAAGTTGACAAAGAAGTTGTAGGTATCAATGTACCAGGTCGGGCCTCGAAGCGAAGATAGCTCCTGAATTCTGTAACCCTTGCTGAGAAACTCAAGCTTTTCTTTCTCTGCCGATGGGAGATGATTAGTTACTCCTTCCAACAAGGATACGCATTCGAGATGGAAATCCCTTAAATTTCTGGCTGGGTCACAAGGCAATCACTCAACTTTCACTTCAGTTTGTGCTGATTGAGAAAATTGGCGTAGTTTGAGTTTTTTCAATACCCACAAAACTGATTGCAAAAGTTATTTCACCACCCGAAAACGAGTTTGCCGTTTCGATCCATTGAGTGCTTCAGATAGCGCGTCAGAATTCTTCGTTGCAGCTTCACGAACCGGATCATCGGCCCAATGGGCGTAGCGCATGGTTGTCTGAATCTGAGTATGACCAAGAAGTTTACCCACCATTGCGATGCTCATTCCTTTCATCACTGCATGAGAGGCATAGGTATGTCTTAAATCATGGATACGAACATCATCGAGGTTGGCTTGTGACCGAATACGCCGCCAGGGTTTTTGAAGATCGGTTATAGGCTGACCGAATTTAGCGCCAATGATCACGTACGGATTGTTAGGGTCTTGTGGCAGTGCTTCCAGCAATGCCTGGGCCGCCGGGGGCAGGGGGATACGTCTGGCTCCCGTTTTACTGTCGGGTAGCTCCAGATAGGAATCGGCAAGGTAATCCCACTTCAATGTCTGTATCTCGCTCAAGCGACAGCCGGTCAGGATTAGGAGGCGTATGGCAGCGACGACATAAGGCGATTCACTGCCCGATTCTTCGCAATCCGAAAGGACCTGGCCGAGCCGTTGCAGCTCATCGATTGTTAGGAACCGCTCCCTCTTATGCTCGCTATATTTCTTTACATGCAGACAGGGGTTCGATCCGTCTGGCCTCAGGCCCCAGACCTCAGAGAGATTGAACAGCTTGGACAATACGCCCAAGGTCCGATTGGCCTGGTAGGGTATGGCCCGGTGAGCATGATGAAGCTGAGCCACATCGCTGCGTTTTACATCGACGATCTTAAAGGCCCCAATTGCCGGAAAGATGAAAAGATCCAGTGCCCGCCAGTACTCCTTTTGTGTGCTTGCTTTACAGCGCTCTCTCACATGCTCTCGAAAAAACCGCTCGCCCACGCTTTTAACCGTGGGTGCTCCATGATGATTGGCTAGATCCTCTGCTGGGTTGTCTCCTCTGGCCACGGCCCCCAACAATTCCTTGGCGGTCCGGCGGGCTTGATCCGAAGTGACGGTGCCATGGCGGCCAATACTCACCCGGCGAGTGCGCCCACCACTGCGATACTGCACCAGGTAGGTTTTCCTCCCACTGGGAAAGACCCGCACACCAAAGCAAAGAACCTCGTCGTCAAAGACGATGTAGTCCCGGCCATCCACCACCAGGGCTTCGACGGAACGTTTGGTCAACTTCGGCAAGATTACCTCCTTCTAATCAGATCCACGGAAGCACCACGGAAGCGCTGGGGAGCGAAATGGAAGGTGGGATAGTGAGTCTTCAGCGTAGAGCTTGTCCAGAAAAAATATTGTGAATCAATGCTCTATGATAGTGTGGCGTCGAGATTGTTAGTCCAGCGTAGGCGTAACGAACTAACTCATAACCTGAAGGTCGCAGGTTCAAATCCTGCCCCCGCAACCAACTTATCCTGCAAACTTAAATTTCCGGACCGCAGGTTAAGTTGGCTGCATTCTCCCGCAACCAACTTATCCTGTGAACCAGCCGCCAGCGGCATACCCGTTGGCTCTTTCCCCGCATCGCCAGGCTGGCTCAAGGTTTCTGATAGATGGCCGTTAATCTCGCTTTGCGCTTGACCTGTGGCCAGGGAGAGAATGCCTGCCAGATCGCCATGGAGATCGACAACAAGCCCCGATTCGTCTGCATTAGGGGTCAGTGTGACTTTCTCGATTAGGGAACGAATCAATTCTGCTGCTTCGGTTCTGTGTTCTTCTACATTGAGAGATTCGATGAGTCGTTGAATTTCCTCGTGATAGCGTCCGGCCATATTGGGATGTAAAAGGGTTGGAGCTTCCTCGGTGTTTTCCAGAAGTTGTTCAAGTTCGGCTTTCCGCTTTTCAATCCAAAGGCCCTTTTCCTTAAGCACCGAGCCGGGTACGCCATCCAGAATGGACTGCACCAATTTTTGTTGTTCAGCCTCTACCTTTTTATATTCGACCTGGTATCCGCTGAGGACCGCGTTATATTTCATGCGAATACGGTTGAGTTCCTTTGTATATTCCTTGCAAAAGACCTTGCAGAGGGCCGGGTCCATAAGGTGATGGCGCAGAGCGCCCAAAATCTGCTGTTCAAGCTGCTCCCGGTGCATGGTCAGGCGATTGTCGCAGGTGCCTTTGTTGCGGGCCGCCGAGCAGCCGAGATGGCTGGCTGAGATCATGGAAAAACCCGCCCCGCAGTCACCACACTTCAACAGATAAGAGAAGAGATTACGTGGCCGCTGCGCAGTCCAGAAGCTCGGCTTCGCCGTATCCAGTTTCTTTTGCCGTTCCTTGACACCTTGCCAAAGGTCATTCGAGACAATACGCAATTCTGGCATTTTTTGGCGCACCCATTGATCTTCGGGATTCAGGCGTGCCACTCGCTTCCCTGTATTGGGATTTTTGATAAAGCGCTGTCGATTGTAGACGATCTGCCCGATGTAGAGCTCGTTGTTCAGAATTCCGTTGCCCCGACGCCGGTTGCCATTAATGGTGCTCTGCGACCAGGCTTTGCCAGACGGTCCGGGGATACCCTCTTTGTTGAGTTTGACGGCAATAGCGCGCGGGGAATGACCCGTCACGTATTCTTCCATGATGCGAACCACAACAGCGGCTTCTTCGTCGATAATTTCCCGGTCACCCCGCAACAAGTTGCCGTCCGCGTCTAGTTTGTTGATCACGCGATAGCCGTATGCGTTGCCACCGGGAATTTTCCCGGCCTCCACGCGACCCCGCTGACCCCGACGCACTTTTTGGCCGATCTGTTTCAATTGAATGGCATTCATTGTGGACTTAAGTCCGACATGCAGGTCTGTGATGAAACCATCGGCCAGTGTGAATATTTCTACTTCACCGAACTGGAGTCGTTTGTAGATGCCCGCTGTGTCTTCTTGGTCGCGCGAGATACGATCCAGGTCTTCCGTGACCACTACATCGAACTTGCCCGCCATGGCATCCTGCACCAATGATTGAATGCCAGGGCGCAAGAGGTTGGAGCCAGTTTCCGCATGATCGGCATAGGTGCCAACCAACTGCCAGCCTTCTTTTTCCAGCCGTTCCTTGCAAACACGAATCTGATCCTCAATAGATTCGTCCCTTTGCAAGTCTGAGGAATAGCGGGAATAGATGGCGCCTCTCATGTTTTCTTCTCCATTTCTTGAGAAGTTATCTTAGCATATTTTGGATCGCTTTTCAGCACTTCCAACAATTCTTTGTAATCTTTTTCCGCCGCACGGCGGGCGAGGAAACGCACCAAGGCAATGATGCGTTTGTCCTCGCTGAAGTGGTTTTGCCCTTTGTTTTTGGTAGAGGAGCGTTTGTGGGGTGTTTTGTTGTTTGGCACGTCAACACTTTCTTTCTCTTTGCTCCTCTTCAGTTATACAAAAGAGGGACATGATAAATCATAATAGAGATTTTGTCTAGGACAAAATGCCTATTTCCCTATTACTGTTCTTGCTGATCCTTCCGCTGCTTCGGCTCTGCAAGCGCCTCTGCCATCTCGGAGCTTTGCGACTCTTGATCGCGTGCCTCTGTCCCTTGAGATGCTTCAACACCTTGGCCCTGGGTCTTGAGAAACTGATCCGCGCCTTGGGCTTGGCCTTCCGGGCTGGCCAGGAAGGCCACCTCTTTACGATCCGTGTCGTATCCATATTTGACGCAGAGCTGGTGGACATCGCCATGCAGCTTATCTTGCACACCCTTGTACATGCTGCGCTGAAAGGCCTGGACGTCCTTGGTTGGGTCTTCCGAGCCGTTTTCTTCCGCCTCCTTAAGGATACGCTCCCGCTCATTGTTCATGACCTTGGTCACTTGGAAACGGGCCTCATTGGCGTCGTCCACCAGCTTGTGCAGTTCCGCCTTAAAGTGGGTGGCTTTTTCTTGCGTAGTCATCTTTGCAATCTCCTGTGGGCTTGCTGTCGTTCCATAGAAGTGGTCGCCATCGGCAAGCCGTTCGATGGCGGCATCTTGATTTTGATTGAGCATGGACAAATCCTGGTCGTGCGCGGCAGCGGCGCGCTTGCGCGCTTCCTCGAGGATGGAGTTTTCGGCCAGGATGTGGGCGCGGGCCTGAGGTGCCATGTATTCGAATTGGCCAGCCCTTTGGTTCCAGACCTCAATGGCAACCGCTGCCACCCGTTCTTGCCGCTCCTCTTTATAGTTATCCTCAAGAATCCGCCGAGCATCATCACTGTGGTTCATGACCTCCTTGACCCGCTCGATGTCTTCGGGACGGCCCTGGAGCTTTGACCAGTAATCTGGGTTGCTTTGGCCGAAGGCTTCCTTCAATCGGCCTTTGAGCTCTTCTTGGATTTGCTGGAAGGTGCGCGGCATGACTCAGCTCCTTTCTTCGTTTATTTGCAAATAAAGGTAGAAATGTGATAGGATCGTTTCATGGAAAAGATTCTGACAGCCGCCAATGCCAACCGATCCTTCGGCGAGGTGATGAGCGATAAGGAGCGTAAGCTGATCGACGATGCTTTGGGGCCGATCCTTTACCTGATGGAGCAGGCGGGTTTGCCCAATCACAAGATTGCCGATGGGCTCTTTCGATTCTTTACGGCATTTGCCAAGCCCCCTGAGAATGCCGATGAGCAAGCCGCCGTGGTCTGGTATGCCCAGTTGCAGCGTTACCGGGATGACTTGAATCGACAGATCAGCTTGATCGATTCCACGCTTGCGGAGTCCCATGACTAGCGCTCCCCCTGCTTGATCCAAATGGGCAGGCATTGCACCGGCGGGCGAATGACCCGCTCTCCCTGAACAGAGATGTATTCACAGCCTAGCGAGGAGCGTTCCCAATAGATGTGGGGCACGGGCTTTTCGAATTGAAACCCGCCAATGAGGAGGATAGCCGCCCAGGCGTAGAGCCAGAGAAAGGCGGAGGGGCGCAGCAGCCTTTCGGGTTTTGGTCCGCTGTCTTGGGATAGCTTTTGGGCCTTGGGCTTTTTCCACCAGCAAACCTTGACGCCCTTTTTACTGATTTTCAGTTTCAGCAAACGCGCGCTTTTGGGCGTCGGCCCTTCTAAGGGGTTATCATCGAGATTCTCCCGCAGACCGACGATATCCCACCACTTTATCTTGAGCTGAATGTCCGCACGAAAGCCCCGTACCTTCACGATTTGTTGGTCGGCGGGCAGGGCCATGAGCTCCGGCACGGTGAACAGGGCTTCTTTCTGGTCATGACCGGAAAAGCCGATGTCATCGAAGTCGTTTTTCTGGATGCTGAAGTTATAGCGACGGCGGGTCTCTTGTCCCAAAACCTCGCTGGCGAACTTGGCGTCCTCGTAAGAGAGTACCGACATCTGCCAAACATCCGATTGATCGAAAATCAAATCGGCGGCCAGTTTGCCGACTTTGCGCTCCAAGCCATTCCGCGACTGGATATAGTTCTCACTGGATACCCCTAGCCCACGGAGTTGCTGCATGTTGTCGGCAAACTCAGGCACATTCAGTGTGACGAACTCATCCATGATCCCATGGATGCGCAAGCCATTGGGAAAGAGCTTTGCCGAGTTATAAAAGTTGAAGGACAAAAAGCTGGCATGAACCGCCAGGTCATTGGACGTGGCCAGGCTGGTCATGGCGGCAAAGATGATGGGGCGTTTGCGCATGTCGGAAATTCGGGCGACGGCATCCCGGCCGAAATTCCGTAGCGGTCCAGAAGGGTCAAAACAGCGCAGCCCCAAAACGAGTTTATTGAGAAACTGGGGTAGGTACTTTGGCGTGTCCTGGTGCATGTCCAGGAGGGTGGAGGCGGCGTTTTGTCCGTATTCCAGGACCGTGTCATGGGGACGTGCACGATAGTCGCGCAGGCGCTCCAGACAGCGGATTGCCAAGCTCAAGTTGGAGGCGATTTGCCAAATCCGGCTTGGGGTCACGTTGTCGGGCTCAAAGGCCAGCAGATAAACCAGCAAGGCCTCGAAAGCGACACGGCCATTCTCGATAAAGAATGGATTGCCCTTGTCCCCGTCCTTTTGTTCCACTGCAATGGCGGCATAGCCCCGGATAAAGGTGGTGGTCAGCTCATAGAGGCTTTTGTCGTTGGAGAGATAAGCATCGATGGCCAATTCGAAGGGGGGGACCTGGGTGGTGGGGATGTGTTCCGCACCGGTTCCAATGTTGACACAGATAACTTCGCGGCCCAGTTTTTTGAGGAAACGCAAGACTTGCGGCAGAATCTCTTTCTTGGGGTCGTTAATGTAGATGGACATACCGTCATTGACGGCATTTAAGATGACCGAGGCGATCACCTGGGTGCTTGTCTTGCCGACGCCTTGGGCGCCCAAATGGAATTCAAAGTGAGGCTTGAGATTGGTCGGCAAAAAGGTGGGCTGTCCGTCTTTGGTGCAGCCATAAAGGCGCCCCGTGGGTTCACGCATGCCGATTTTGATGCGTTCTTCTTCCGTTAGGAGAGAATCGTCTTTATCTTGATAGGGGGTGCGGGCCTCCTGCCAGTTCTTGCGCAGCCGATAATTTTGCCAGGTGGCTTCTGCGCCTTTTAAAGCGCCAATGAGGGAGGCCGTGGCCAGGATGCCTGTCACCGCATAGTCCAGCGGGGTCATCATCAGATTATCCGGCAGAGCGCCCCAAGTCATGAGGCCGCTGCCCACCGCGCCAAAGAGCGGCAGGTTGCCCCGGTAATCTCGCTTGGGCTTAAGATGCTTTGGAGGACGTTTCATTGTTATCAGTCTCGGCGTCGGGGACGATGTCAAGGAGGGCCAGGCTGAGGCGGATCACAAAAGCGGCAAAGACCAGCCAGAGCCCGGCAGAGGGAAAATTCCACTGACCCTGAATGAGAGGTGGACCCAGGTGGTCCAAACCAAACCAGCAGGCAATTGCGCCCAGCACAGGAAAGAAGATGTTCATCTAGCGCCGCCGCTTAAAGGGATGAAGGATGATGGCGATGATCGCCCGGATGCCCGATACGGCGATCAGCATCCAAAAGAAGGCACTCATGAGCACAAACTCATTTTGCGGGATGAGGGGGCCTGTGTACTGCAGGCCCCAGAAGCTCAGGGCGACAACCGCCAAAGGACCAAGAATCTTTTTCATTTCCATGTTCCTTTCCATTTTTTGAAAGACAGAATCTGTTGATGGTCCGCTTTAGGGACTTCCAAAAATCTCGACCAGGTTGATCACGAGCCAATAGGGCGAATTGTCCACTTGATCCCTATCCGCGCCCTTGTTGCCGTGATCCACCGTGAGGGGATAGGTAAATTCGTAGATTGGATCGTTGAACTGGACACGGAGCGTAACGGTCGCTGGTTGGCGGCATTTGCCTTGATAGAAGTTCACCAACACTTCCGCTTCGGAAAGCTTGACATCTTCAAAGAACTCGATGACCTCAAAGCCATTCACCGTATCTGGCGACTCTTGCCAGTCCTTGAAAAAACGTCCTTCAGCTGAGCGGGTGTTGCCGAAATAGAGCCAATCCTTGTCCGGTGCGGGACGGCTGTAGAGATCGATGTCGCTGCCCTCACAGGCCCAGCGGATGCCAACTTTAAGGCGACCGCTGCTTTCAGGCGGAGGAGTTGTCACAATTTCGACGTTTTCGCCGATAAAAGCGTGCTCACTGGAAAAGCCAACATCTAATTGCTGAGGCACGCGCAGCATCTCCACCTTGTCCACCGTGGCGTCGTAGGAAAAGTCATAGGCAGAGGCTGTCTCTCGGGCCGCGAAACGCTCAAACGCCGTGACCGGATCACTTACAAAGGTCGGGAGGACACCGCTCTGGTTTTCGATAAAACCCTGGTAAAAGCGTCGCACGCGGTAAAGATGCAGGTCGGACATCCAGGACGATGCGGCGTTCGTGTGGAGAAAATGAATGGCCACTTTATCGAGAAATCCGCGCTTTTCCGCTGTAGCCAAGGGAGAGTCTTCCCGCTTGGCCCGAATGTGCCCATCGGAGGGGAAGTAGCCGCCTTGAAAACTTAGCGCCGGCGCGCTTGGGTCATGGTTGAGGCCGCTGCCCACCAGCAGCAGACTAAGCGGTTCCTTCTTGTCCCTGCTCCGGTACTGGGTGGAGATATACTCCAGGAACTTGGCCACATCGAAGGGCGGTTGACCTGTCACGGTTATGCCTTGCCCGGCGCCTGCCATAGACAGAATTGCTTGAAGCTCCTTCTTGTACTGCTTCAATCGGACCTTGGGATGCTCATAGGCCGGTTGGTCAGGAATCACCAGCTCCGCGATGACCCGCCGTTGGGCAGCGTCAAAAACCGTCAACTTATCGCCCCGCTCCATCTTGTGGGCCACAAAGCGCAGGGTTTCAGCCAAGATGTCCCGGTTGTCATCGTTGAGTATCACGGCGAAACCAATGCCGTACTCATCGGCAACGGCCACATCGATGGGGGTGAGGAGAGCGGAGGCAGCCAAGAGGACCGCACGAAAGCTTTTCTTTACAGACATTTTTTAGGCACCTTTCTCAAAGGGGATGACTTTTCCAGCGGCGGCAGCAGCCTCGCGCATGTGGCGCTCCAAGGCCTTTTGGGCATGACGTCCGCACACTTTGGCGCTGAAGGCGGCGCGGGACTCTTCGTAGCTTTTGATCAGCGCCACCAAGGCGCTTTGCTTGTCCAGATCAGCCTTTTGTTCCTTAACCCGTTTGTCGTAGGACTCCCGGGCGTGCAGGGTTTCCGGGGGATCCACCACATCCGGCGGCGCATGCTTGCGCGCCTGGCCCATGAGGTTCAGCCAAATAAAGGCCGACCCCATGATCTCTGTACCCAATTGAGACACGGGCAAGGTAAAGAGGGCGGCCTTGGCGGCGATGTCTGACCAGTTCGGGGCGCCGTCGACAGCCGTCTCGGCCAGCGCGGCAAAATCCGCCAAGGGGTCGCCGCCGGACAGCGCGGACAAAGTGGCCAGCGACAGCACCCAAGCGCTAACGCCGAGAGCGGTTGAAAAAGACAAAACCTTCTTAAAGCGCCGTTTTGACGTTTCGCCCTCAAGTCCATCATAGATGCAGTGAACCGCCACCGGGGTCAAAGCGGGCAATGCGGAAAAGAGGTACTTGCTGTAACCATCATTGAGGAGATCGGGAAACTCGCCCGTGCCGATGGCAAAGTTGGTGGCGGCCGTAACGCCGATGACAACGCCGGCACCGATGGCAGCAGCTTTGATTCCCGCTTTGGCCAGCTCGCCGAAGCTCCAGGTGCCGTCCCCTTTGTTGGGTTTTTCCAATTGGAGAGGCGAGTCGTCGACCAGGTCAGCTGCCCGGCGTACGGCAACCCTGCGGTCATGACAGATGTCTTCCATCGGGCCCAGGTAAATCTTGGCGGCCTCATCCAGGCTGCCGTTTTTTTCGTCAAAGATTTTGCCCGCTTGTTCCCTAACTTCCGCTTGATCACCCAAGCTCAAGAGAGCTTCCACCTCAAGACTGTCCAGAGCCGGACCGGCAAAAGTGCTTCCGCTCGGCGTCTTGCCCGCGAGCGCAGCTTCCAGAATCAATTGGTTGTTGGATGGTGGGGCCTTATGACCCTGGTTGTCATTTGTCCCCGCGAAATCGGTCTTGCCAATCTGCGATTCGTCGGCCTCTGCCCCATCAAAAGGAGTCACGCTGTGGTACTGGCCACTGCTGGCCTCATTGTAAGAAGGGGGTGTTGTCATGTTTCGGTTTCCTCTCTTTTGGCCTGTCGACTAATCATGATTCGTAAAAGGAACGCGGATCATCCAAGCTGATGTCGCCACCGCCCAGGAGTTTCAGATGGTCAAAAATCTCAGTCGCCAAACCGATCAAGTCGATCAATTCGCTTTCCGGCAAATCGCCGGTGGAGACTTTCTCCAGCTTTTCCTTAAAGCGCGAACCTAGGCTCAACAGACTGTCTTTTTTTGGCCTGGGAGTACCGCGTTTGAGCTGACGCGCTTGCTTGACCGTTGCGCCTTTCTTGATGGCATCGAAAGCTTGCGGCTTTTGCTCATCGGGCATCATGGCCAATTCGATCAATGCCGATTTGCAGATGTTCGACGTCGAACAGTGATGCTTAATTTCTTCGGGCAGCTTGCTGATGGCCACCAATTGAGAGATGTTGGCCCGGCTCTTGCCCAGGATGATCCCCACATCTTCATGGCGGAAAGACCGTTCTTCGATCAGCGCTCTTACAGCATCCGCCTGTTCGACAGGTTTGAGGTCATTCCGCTGGGCGTTTTCGATCAGGGAAACCGCCAAGGGATCGCCTGTCACCAAAGTGGCCTTGATCTTTTCCAGGCCAAGCTGCTTGTGGGCTCGAAAACGGCTTTCGCCGTAAACCACACGATAACCCTCAAGGTCATCGTTATTGGGCATAACGCCAATGGGCTGCAGAAGGCCATACTCTTGAATGGATTTGGCTAGCTCAGCGATGAACTCGTCGTCATAGGCTTTGCGTGGCTGGTCTTCATGGGACTGGATGTCCGTCAGCGCCACCTCGAAGACGGTGCCCACGTTTGAAATGACTGTGCTGTCTTTTTTTTGCATCATAGCCGCCTTTCCATAGCCAGATGGCTTCTTCGATTGTAGTGAGGCGCCGGGATGGCGTCCCCGATATTGATGCGGGGGCGAGCGGCGCCTCTCCCCATTTAAAAACAGGTCTTGGCGAAAATCGCATTTGAACAAGTTTGAAGTTTTTTGATGGAAGCGCAGCGGCCTCTTTATGGGCGGACGAAGAAGCCCATATGGCCCGCCGAGACAGAGTCATCATTAAGCGCTAGCCGGCGGTCCGCCGGCAATTTGGGAAAATATAATGTAAGTAAAAAAATC
>JBCCHN010000110.1:0-17120 GCA_039028695.1 Pseudomonadota bacterium | reverse complement strand
GCCATCGTGAACGTGGGGCGAGAAATAACTCTCAGGCGCGAAGCGAACGATGGTGGTGGCACGCGCGACCTCGCCCCCCAAGCGGTCCAGCATACGCCTCTCCACACCGGGCATGGGCGACTTGGCCCACGGCAGCTTGGCACCATGCACCACGGCCCGGCGATCGAAATCGGCATTGATTTCCATAAGAAATACTCCCCTTAAGCCGCAACGCTGGGGCGCTCGGCAATGCGGGCGCGCCATTCTTTCAGGTTAGCGCAATTGTCGGGAATTTCTACCTCGGCAATGTCCGCAAAAATCAGGCCCGCAAAGGCGGTTATATCGGCGACGGAAAAGACCTCGCCCGCCAGATAGGGCTGAGCAGCCAAAACGCCGTCCAGGTAACGCATAGTGTCGATCGCGCGATCCTTCTGCCGAAGGCCCCACTCCGCCGTCTGGGCTCCTTCGATGTCGGGCCCTAGTCCGGGCGTTGCCTGATGAAAGTAGGTGGCCACCGCATCCAGCAGCCCCGCCTCGGCCCGACGTTGCATCATATGAACCAGCGCCCGCTCCTTCGCGTCTTTACCGGTTAAGGTCGGAGTCCCTTTCAGATGGTCCAGATATTCGGTAATCGCTGAACATTCGGCGATCGTCGTACCATCCTCAAGCTCCAAAACCGGAACAGCGCCGACAGGATTCTTAGCCAGGAAATCCGGCCTTTTGTGGTCTCCAGCGGGTACATTCACCGAGATAAAGGTAACCTGATCAAGAAGATCCTTCTCCGCCAAGGCGATGCGGACCCGGGTCGGATTGGGAAAACCCTTAAATTCGTAGACTTTCATGGCAATGCCTCTTTAATTCGATGGACAAGAAGTGAATCTACCTATCAATAGATAGATTTCCTATATAGCTTGCGGAACACCATCTTTCAAGCCTATCTATTGATAGATATAGAAGAGGGCCACAAGATTATGAAAAGGCAGATTGGATGAGCGACACGGTCAAAAAGCTCCTGGATGCGGCGGAGGACAGCATCCGCCTGCGGGGCTATCACGCGGTGAGCTTTCGGGATCTGGCGGATGAATTGGAGATAAAAAGCGCCAGTGTCCACTATCACTTCCGCCACAAGGAGGATCTGGGTCAGGCCCTGGTAAAACGCTACAGTGACAGCTTCTTCGCGTCCTTAAACGCCAAGAGCGTCGGACTGACTGAGCCCAGAGACCGCATTGATACCTTTTGTCAGGTCTATCGCCAGGCCCTCGTGGAGGCGGATAGGATCTGCCTTTGCGCCATGCTGGCGGCGGAAAGCTGTGGCTTACCAGCAGCACTGGCCAAAGACGTGGCGGGATTTTTGCAAAGTAACATCGATTGGCTGGTGGACAATCTCCCGACCGACCTTCCAGCAAGCCAACGTCTTAGTAAAGCGCACCACATTCTTTCATCATTACAAGGTGCGATGATCCTGTCTAAAAATCTTGACGACCAAAGTATTATCGACCAGGTGATTGCAGACCTATCCTTGCTCTTTGGATCAAGCCAGGCGCAAAGCTAGACGACAAATTTGGCGACCACTCTCCGGATAGAACTGTCATGCCTGAAAGACGCCAATAAACAAACGCGCTTAGCGTTGCAGCTGAGGTGGCACAGATTTGCGGCACCGTCGGCTTTTTTACAGTAATCGGCCACGGTGTGCCCTCCCCCTCAATTGCCGATCTGTGTGCCGAGAAGAAAACTCTTTCCATAGAGCCCAACCTCTAATCGGGGCTACATTCCTTGGCGGCCTTGACTCCCAATGTGGGAAAGGGAGCGAGTCGGCGAGAGCCTGCTCCGTTTACTTGCCCCGGCCTCTTCACGTCGTTGCTTCAGTAAGGAGGCCTATCGAACTAACCTTGCCGATCAGAGACCCCATGATGACTCTCTCAATATGGGGACGCTTTGTTTACAGACATCACCTGATTTTTATAGTTCCCAAACTTATCCTTTTTGGCCGATTAGCAGATAGAAACTTCCGTGGTTAATCTTAAGGCTTTTGTCTTCGACCTTTCCATTAAGGTGGTCGACATAAAGGCGAGCCACCAATGCCCCTGATTGACCATCGAAAAAGACCGTTTGGAGGTCAGATCCTGACCCGCGCAGGTCATCAATACGATCCGACAGGTTAAAGACGATGCGATCATCGTCGGCATTGCTAATGGTCAGGGTACCGAGGCCGTTGGCAACCTCCAGGTCATAGCCGCGCGCCCGCAGCGCCACCATTGAAGGCGATGCGTCTTTTTGACCGTCAAGGGCCCCTATTTTAAAGGCAAAGTCGAAATCGGCCAGGTCGATCTCCACAGGCAAACCGCCATAAAAGCTTATGTACTCGCCACTATCCCTTTCATCCACATAGTCAAACCCCAAGGCCTCGACAATTTCGTAGGGGCCCGGCTGCAGAGCCAGTTTTAGGTTTAGGGTACCGTTCTCGACCCAAGGTGCCAGAGCTTCTTGCTGGGACCGTTGCGTTAAGAAACTAATGATGGAGCTGATACGTTTGCGATCATCTAGGGACACGGTGCTTTGAGCCGTCTGCAGCCTGCCGTCGACCAAGATACCGTTAGCCTCCAAGAGGCGCTGCAGTTGACCCAGCTGGCTGGCAAGGGAAACCTGGGCTACCCCCCAAGGCCCAACAGAGGCGGCGGTCAAAAGGGCTCCCAACAGAAAGGGCACGATCATGAGCCGCTTGCTACCAAGGGCAAAAAAAAGGCTCACGGCCAGCATCCAAAAAGTGGCGAGGATCAAGAGGTAGCGGAGCTCGGTAATCCCGTAGCTTTCGATCCGCACCCAGGACGCCGCCGCCAAGAGGCCCACGGGAACCAGCAAGGTCCAGCCAAAGAAACGGTCGAAAAGCCGCAACAGACTATAGGGCCCGTCTCGCAAGGGAAAGATCACCAGTTTGGTGGCCACCCCGACGGCCGCGAAAATGCAAACCAACCAGGCAACCTGACCTTCAGGCAGCTGCCATTGCACGAGGATTTTCACCGCAAAGGCATAGAGGATCACCAGGTAGAGGCTGGCCAAGGGAACCAACATGAAACGGGCCAAAAAGGCGATCCATTTGGGGCAATAGTCTTTGTCGGGCTCGATCGCCACGGCAGGAAGAGACGCTAAAAAGCGCCAGGGCCAAACCAGCAACCAGGCAACGACCCAAATGTCCGTAAAGATGTGATAATCCACCTCCAGACCAAAGAGGGCCTGCAAGGCCCACAAGACCGCGCTGAGCCCCGCGCCGAACACTAAGGTCACCAGGGTTGCAAAAGCAGCGCCGGTCCAGGCGGCCCGATTCACGTCCCAAAAAGCCGAACTTCCCCTTTTTCCAACCAAAACCGGCGCGACGGTGGCAAGTGCCACCATTCCGGCGCCTAGGAAAAGGGCGCCCGTTGCCTGGTCCCATCGCGAAAGCCGCAGGGCCTCGTTGCCGAATACCAGATAGGCGCTAAGGGTCCAGAAAGGCAAAGATATCAGAACGCCTAGGGAATCGCTCCACTCCTTGCCTTTGGCGATAAGCGTTCCGATCAAGCTGGCCATAAAGCCCAAGATCAGCAGGGCGACAAGCTGTTCCGGGTTCACAAGATCCGCGTAGAAAGCGACATCGTGGACATCCAAGACTAAGGCTATGGTCGCCAAACAGGCGGCTAAAAAGGGCAAAGGGAAGGTCTTGACGGCACCCGCTGCCTGACTTCCCATGCGGCCTAGATCCAACAATTTGACGCTTCGGGACATAGCTCTTCCGTGTATAGCTCCGGGGCATTGGTGGGATAGGTTGTGTAGTCTTTATGGCGAGATTTTGCCAAGAATGGATTAATGTTTCGGCAAGCATTTTAGCGGCTTGACCCCACACGCCGCACGGCGCTCAATTGGTTCGTCAGCATTGCTCAGTTGTCTTTCCGAACGGATGGAGAGGATTTGTCCCATGTCCCAGGCCTTAATCGACCACTTACGCGGCGAGATTCAAGGACTCCACGAGGCCGGTCTTTATAAGGCCGAGCGGGTCATCACCTCGCCCCAAGACGCCGAGATTTCCGTGGGTGCGGGGGAAGAGGTACTGAATTTTTGCGCCAACAATTATCTGGGCCTGTCCAATCATCCGGCCCTGATCGAGGCCGCCCAGCAGGCGCTGGCAAGCCACGGGTTCGGCATGTCCTCGGTACGTTTCATCTGCGGTACGCAATCGGATCACAAAGTCCTTGAGGCTAGGATCAGTGCCTTCCTGGGCACCGAGGATACCATCCTCTACTCCTCTTGCTTCGACGCCAACACCGGGCTCTTCGAGACTCTTTTGGGTGAGGAAGACGCCATCATTAGCGATGCCCTGAACCACGCCAGCATCATCGATGGGGTGCGCCTCTGCAAGGCCCGGCGCCTACGCTATGCCAACAACGACATGGCCGATTTGGAGACCAAGCTGAAAGAGGCCGCCGACTGCCGCTTTCGCCTGATTGCCACCGACGGGGTTTTTTCCATGGATGGCACCATCGCCAACCTACCCGGCATCTGCGACCTGGCGGAAAAATACGATGCCATGGTCATGGTGGACGATTCCCACGCGGTGGGCTTTATCGGCGCGCGTGGACGGGGCACGCCGGAGCATTGGGGTGTAATGGAACGAGTGGACATCCTAACGGGGACACTGGGCAAAGCCCTGGGCGGCGCATCGGGTGGATATACAGCCGGCAAGGCTGAGGTCATCGATTGGCTGCGCCAGCGCTCCCGCCCCTACCTCTTTTCCAATTCCCTCGCCCCGGTTATCACCGCAACCTCAATCCGAGTCCTGGACCTCTTGCAAGAAAGCGGAGAGCTGCGCGACAAGCTCAGAAGCAATAGTCAGTTCTTTCGCAAAGGTTTGTCGGATCTGGGTTTCACCTTGGTGCCCGGTGAGCATCCCATTATTCCGGTCATGTTGGGCGAAGCAAGCCTGGCTCAGGAGATGTCACGGCGCCTCTTGGAAAAAGGCATCTACGTGATCGGCTTTTCCTTTCCCGTCGTACCCCGTGGGCAGGCGCGCATCCGCACGCAAATGTCCGCGGCCCACAGCCGGACCCAGCTTGAACGCGCGCTAAAGGCTTTCGAGGCCGTCGGTCGTGACCTATCCATTATCACCTAAACGAGGCTGCAGATCATGAAAGCGCTGGTCAAATCCAAGGCCGAACCGGGCATCTGGATGGATGATGTTCCTGATCCCCAAATCGGGCCCAACGATGTGCTTATCAAGGTGCATCGCACGGCCATCTGCGGCACGGACATTCACATCTATAACTGGGACGACTGGTCGCAAAAAACGATTCCCGTCCCCATGACGGTGGGCCACGAATTTGCCGGCGAAGTCGCCGAGCTGGGCCGCGAGGTGGCGGGCTTGAAGGTGGGCGACCGTGTATCTGGCGAGGGTCACATCACCTGCGGTTATTGCCGCAACTGCCGGGCGGGGCGCTCCCACCTCTGCCGCAACACGGTCGGCGTGGGGGTCAACCGGAGCGGCGCTTTTGCGGAGTACTTGGCAATCCCCGCCCGGAATGCCTTTCCCCTGCCCGAGGGCATCAGCGATGCCCAAGGCGCCATACTGGATCCGCTCGGCAATGCGGCCCATACGGCCTTATCCTTTGATCTGGTGGGCGAGGACGTGCTGATCACCGGTGCTGGGCCCATCGGCATCATGGCGGCGGCCATTAGCAAACACGTGGGTGCACGCCATGTGGTTATCACCGACGTTAATGACTATCGTCTGGATCTGGCGCGCAAGTTAGGGGCAACGCGGGCGGTTAACGTGTCCCAAACGACCCTGGAGGAGACCATGGCGGAACTGGGCATGGTTGAGGGCTTTGATGTGGGACTCGAAATGTCTGGCGTGCCGCAGGCCTTCAACGACCTCTTGAAGGTGATGAACCATGGCGGCAAGGTTGCCCTTTTGGGTATCCCCCCAGGGGATATGGTCGTCGATTGGACCCAAGTGATTTTTAAGGGGCTTTTCCTGAAAGGTGTCTACGGGCGCGAGATGTTCGAGACCTGGTACAAGATGACCGCCATGCTGCAAAGCGGATTGGACCTAAGCCCGATCTTTACTCATCATTTTTCAGTCGATGCTTTTCAAGAAGGCTTTGACACAATGCGCTCGGGTCAATCGGGCAAGGTGATTTTAGACTGGACATGACAGAAGACTGCCGCAGCAATAGCTTTGGCACCGCGGCTTATGGCGGCCCTGCTTGGCAGCAGCGAGTTCGACCCCACGCCGAGGAAATAGGCCTTCATTGGGCTGGCATGGGAATCGACAGTGAATGGGCGCCCTTACGCGCCGTCTTGCTGCATCGGCCCGGGCCAGAACTGGCAGCCTCCAAAGACCCGGAGCAGGCGCAAATGCTGGCGCCCCTGGACTTAGGCAAGGCCCAGGCCGAACATCAGGCGCTATCCAAGGCTTATCGAGAGCAAGGAATTGAGGTCATCGAGCTGGCCCCAAAGGAGCCGGTGACACCAAACCAAATGTTCATGGCCGATCTTTTTTTCATGACACCCCAGGGCGCGGTTCTGGCCCGGCCGGCCTCGGAAGTGCGCGCCGGCGAGGAGCGCCCAGTCGCCCGCCGACTGGCCGATTTGGGCGTCCCTCTTTTAAAGACCCTAACCGGCTCGGCCACCTTCGAGGGGGCGGATGCCCTTTGGCTAGATTCCATAACCGTACTGCTGGGCCGGGGCCACCGAACCAATCAAGCCGCCATCGACCAAATCTCGAACCTCTTGCAGGAAATCGGGGTGACATCCATCGCCGTGGATATGCCCTTTGGGACCATGCACCTGATGGGCATGCTGCGGCTCGTCGCACCGGACCTGGCCATTGCCTGGCCGCGCCGCACACCCCATGCCGCCGTCGTGGCCCTGCAGGACCGAGGCTATCATGTCGCTTTTTTACCCGATGAGGCGGAGGCCAGCCTCAATCGCGGGCTCAATTTCGTAACGCTTTCTCCTCGGCGAATTTTGATGGTGGGCGACAATCCCTTGAGCGAAACCTTTTACAATGGACTGGACATCGAGTGCCTAAGCGTTGCAGTGCCTGAACTGACCAAGGCCGCTGGTGCCATCGGCTGCCTGACCGGCGTCTTGCGCAGGGATCTTTCCGCATAAAATTCGGACCAGCTGTATCAGGGGCTGGGTCAGGAAATCTTGAGCATTTCATTACCGCCCTTTTGGAATTCGTAAGGCACTCGCAACACCTCGCAGGTGCGACCCTTTTCTCGCAGGACCTTTATGACCGGGTCTAGATAGACCGATGGGTTACCGTCCAAATCCAAAAGGGGGAAGATCCGGGCTTCCGGCGCCAGACGCAGCATTTCATCAATTGCCGCCAGATGGAAGTTCAAGTCCAACTGGCCCGAATAGAGGAATAGAAAGTGCGAACAGAGGGCCAGATCAAAGCTGTAGTCCGCGAAGGGCAGATCCGGCAAGTTGGCTGCCCGATATCGACCTTCCACGAGCCCATCGTCGAAATCCTTCAGAAAAAACTTCATAGCCGATAAGCGGATCACTTCGACGGCCTCGGGATCTCCATAATCGTGCCAAGCAAAGCGATCTTTTGCTGCCAAGAGCCCCGCCATGATGTCGCCGCGGGTCGCCTCAATGCGCGCCGCAATGTCCGGCGCAGAAAAAACATAGAGTGGATCGACCGAAACTACCGGCCACCCCATGGCCGTCATCTCAGCGTTAAAAGACGCCGGGCCGGCGGCGCAGTCCAAAATGCGAAGCTTGCCCACCCCATTGCTGGAAAGGGCGCTCAGATCAAAAAAGCTAAAGTACTCCGCACGGTTCCTACCCCAGGGCACCACAGATGCAAGATCGAACGCTGAGGACATGTCACTGCGATCCAACAAAGGCGACAATCGCCGGAATCAGATCGGGGCTGAGTGGAAGGTCCGGGTCTGCGTAGGCAGCCAAGTTCACCGCACGGCTATCCGTATTCACATCCTTCAGCACGTGATTTGCTTCTGCAAGCATCACCACCTCTGCGGCAGGGGCCGCTTTTGCGAGCCTCTCTCCATGAGTTTTTTCGACCTGCAAATCGCGGCCGGCTTGAACGATGAGTGTGGGCCCTGGGTATCGGGCCAGAAGCTCTGCCGGATCGACGGCGAACAGACTGATCAGAAAGCCTTGCACGTCGGCACGGAACAACGGCAATAGCGCGGTCGGCAGCGCTGAATCGTCTATTTGCTCACCCGCTTCCAAACGATCGATCGCCGCGAAAGCGTCCTTCAAAAAAGGCTGATTAGCAGGATTGGCCTGCAATTGCTCTCTCAAGGTCTCTCCAAGAGTTTTGCCCGGAGCGGCGAGCAGGATCAGGCCGCATAATCCCTCCAGATCCTCACTCGCAGCCATGGCGATGAGGCCACCTTCGCTATGGCCCGCCAGCCAGATACAGGCGCCGCCCAACCTTTCGCGCAATGCTTCAACCCAGGCATGAGTATCGGTGACATAGTCCTGGAGAGTTACCGCGTTGGGGTCAGACACCGCAGCGGCACTTCCGAACAAGCCCCGCTTATCGGTGCGCAGACTGGCCATGCCATGGTCCGCTAAGCCTTCCGCTAGCAGCCGGTATGTGGCGGCCTGAATGCCTAGGGGCGAATTTCCGTCCCGGTCCGTGGGACCTGATCCCGGTAGGATCATGACAACGTCCAGGACCGGCCCGCTCGGCACCAACAGCGTCCCCCGCAAGGGTCCCACAGGACCGGACACCATCATCTCCGTTTCGGACCAGGCGGACATTGTGCCATTGGGCTGTGTCGTGACAAACATGAGCGCTAAAATGCCGATAAGGTAGCGGACCAAAAGCCCCTCCCCTTTGAACCGCCAAGGTTACCCCGTTTCTGCAAAGCCAACAGCTCAGCTGCGGGCGACCATTCCGCCAAAAAATCAACTAGGACTCCGCCTCGAGCGGGCATAGCTTAACCCAACGAGATGGCCAACCACAATCAGCGAGATCAGTCCCTGACCTTGAGCCTGGCTGAGAATTGGGATGACAGCATGGCCCTCCTTCGGCCACCACGGCTCCGTGGGATAATCCTGTCATTGTTCACCGGGACGAGTTTTACAGCCGCTTGCGCCACCTGGCCCGCCGGCTTGGCATTTCCATAGGCGAGATGATCTTTTCCCGGGGCGCTTTGCCCCAAGGTGCGAAATTTGGGGATAAGGGGCTGAAATCAAAGCGAAATTGGGCGCTTCCCAACGGGGCCATGCATCGCTAAGCTGGCGCCGATCTCAGGTATCGTCAGAAGAGAGGTAAGGCTTTGCGGTTTGAAGGCACGGCGCGCTATGTCGCCACGGAAGATCTAACGGTGGGCGTTAACGCGGCCATCACCCTCGAGCGTCCCCTCCTGGTGAAAGGCGAACCTGGTACCGGCAAGACCGTGCTAGCAGCCGAGGTTGCCGCCGCCCTGGGGCGCCCCCTCATTGAATGGTCCATCAAATCCACCACCAAGGCCCAGCATGGTCTTTATGAGTACGACGCGGTGGCCCGCCTGCGCGACGGGCAGTTGGGGGATCCGAAAGTCCAAGATATTGCCAACTACATCGTTCCCGGCAAACTCTGGGAAGCCTTTCAATCGGACGAACGACCGGTGCTCTTGATCGACGAGATCGACAAGGCGGACATCGAATTTCCAAACGATCTGCTGCAAGAGTTGGATCGCATGGAGTTCTACGTCTACGAGACCAAGCAAACGGTCAAGGCTCGGCATCGCCCGGTGGTGATCATCACCTCCAATAACGAAAAGGAATTGCCCGACGCCTTCCTGCGGCGCTGCTTTTTCCACTATATCCGCTTTCCCGACGGGGAAACCATGGAGCGCATCATCGATGTGCAATACCCCGACATCCAAAAGCGCTTGGCCCGAGAGGCACTGACCCGGTTTTATGAAATCCGCGAGGTGCCAGGGATCAAGAAAAAGCCCTCCACCTCGGAGCTGTTGGATTGGCTGAAGCTCTTAATGGCCGACGAAATTCCTCCGGAGTCTCTCCGTGCAAGCGATAGCGCCAGCCTGATCCCCCCTCTTTACGGTGCCTTGCTGAAATCCGAGCAGGACCTGCACCTCTTTGAACGGCTCGCCTTTTTGAATCGGCGCGAAGGACGCTAGGCGCTTATGTTCGCCAATCTTTTCTTTGGCCTGCGCGAGGCTGGCGTGCCCGTGACCCTGCGGGAACTGCTCGATCTACATGGCGCCATGGAAATGGATTTGGCGGATAAAAATATCAACAATTTCTATTACTTATCACGATCTCTTCTCGTCAAAGACGAAAGATTTCTGGATCGCTTCGACCGGGTATTTGGCGAGGTTTTCAAGGGGTTGGAGAAATCCGAAGCCGAGGGCGAAGCGGCAGAAATTCCAGAAGACTGGCTGCGGAAAATGACGGAGCTTTTGCTCACCGACGAGGAGAAAGCCCAGATCGAGGCCTTGGGCGGCTGGGAAAAGTTGATGGAAACCCTGAGGCAGCGTCTGGCCGAGCAAAAGGGCCGACACCAGGGCGGCAGCAAGTGGATCGGCACCGGCGGCACCTCCCCCTTCGGGGCCTATGGCTACAATCCGGAGGGCATCCGTATCGGCCAAGAGGGCAATCGCAATTTCCGCGCGGTCAAGGTCTGGGATAAACGAGAATTCAAGGACTTAGACGGCGACCAGGAACTGGGCACCCGCAACATCAAGGTGGCCCTGCGCCGTCTGCGCCGTTTTGCCCGCGAGGGTGCAGCCAGCGAACTGGACCTGGAGGACACCATCCAGGCCACCGCCCGCCAGGCCGGCTGGCTGGACCTGCGCATGGTGCCCGAGCGCCACAATGCGGTGAAGGTGCTGCTGCTCTTGGATATCGGCGGGTCTATGGATTATCACGTGCGAGCCTGCGAGGGTCTCTTTTCCGCAGCGCGCAGCGAATTCAAACATCTGGAGCCCTACTATTTTCACAACTGTCCCTATGAGCGTCTATGGCGGGAAAATAGACGACGGCGCAGCGACTTCACAGAGACCTGGCGGGTGCTTCACAGCTACCCCGCAGACTACAAACTGATCTTTGTGGGCGACGCGGCCATGAGCCCCTATGAAATCAGCCACCGGGGCGGCTCTGTGGAACATTACAATGAAGAAGCCGGCGAGGTTTGGCTGCGCCGTTTCCTCCAGACCTACCCGCAAGCGGTTTGGTTGAACCCCACAGCGGAAAAATCCTGGCACTACTACCCCTCGACCGAGATGATTCGCCGCTTGATGGAGGGGCGCATGTTTCCTCTGACGCTGGACGGATTGGATCGGGCCATGCGAAGCATTAGCTCATGACGCAGCACGCATCCCCCCGCGCCGGGCCGGGCCCGCATCGGGGTTATGTTTTGGGCATTATCGCGGTCATGATGGGCGGCGTGTTCCTGTCCTCCGGTGGCTTGCTCGTGCGCCATATCGATGCCGCCGATGGTTGGCAGATCATGTTCTACCGATCATTGGCCTTTGTCCTCACGGTTTTGGTTTTTTTGCTGTGGCGGTATAGAGGCCGGATCGTTAAACCCTTCTTGAACATAGGCCGGCCGGGCTTGGTGGTGGTATTGGCCCTTGGGGCGGGTTTTACCCTCTACCTCTTTGCGCTGCTCAACACCACGGTCGCAAACGTGGCTTTTATCTTGAGCGCCGGCCCTTTTTTCTCGGCCCTGCTGGCATGGATTATCTTACGGGAAAAGGTCGCCCTGCTCACTTGGGTCGCCATGCTGGGGGCCATGGCGGGGATCGGCTTGATGGTTGCCAATGGTTTGGAGGAAGGCCATTTCCTGGGCAACATCATCGCCCTGGGCGCGCCGATCACCTTTGCCGTTATGATTGTCTCCATCCGCAAGGCCGGCGCCCGAGATATGATGCCCGCCATTTGCTTGGCCGGCCTGATCGCCGGCGGCGCGGCCACCATCATGGCGCCGACTCTCATTATCCCGAATCAAGACCTAATTCTGTCCCTGTTGCTGGGATCCGTGCAGCTGGCTTTTGGGTTTATGTGCATTACCTACGGTGCCCGTTACGTCCCAGCAGCTCAGGTCGCTTTGTTGGCCCTCACCGAGACGGTGCTCGCGCCAACTTGGGTGTGGCTCTTCCTGGGCGAAACCCCTTCGACGGTTTCTCTGACCGGGGGCATTGTAGTGCTCATCGCCGTTTTGGCCCAAGGCCTCTACGGCCTTTATCTGGACAAGCGGACAGCGTCCGATCCTTGAGGCAAAGACACGATAGATGCAGCAAAGCCAAGGCGCTATGCCGCGAGTTCGAGGCAGCAATGGTGGCTGAACCTGATGCCAGGGAAGTTGCTGTGCTTTTTGGTCTCGGGCAACCATCAGGAAAGTTGGAGCTTGCCGCTCGCGGGCAGCAAAACTCTTTTGGAGTACATAGGCTCCAAACTGATAGGGGCTGCTATGCCGTCAAACAGTTTGATGTTCCTCCCAGCTCTGCCGCCCTGGCCGTGGAAGCCGCTGCCTTTCAAGCGGGACTGCCGCTACCCGAGCCCATAAAAACGAACGCCGGCGATTTTGCCGCATCCCTCCAAGTCGACGGGCAAAGACGTTGGCTCCGCGTCTATCGATGGGTGACGGGGACCGCAATGCCGTGGGGCTTGGTCGATCCCGAGATTTCGTTCGAGATCGGAAGCCTCATGGCGGCGGTCCATCTTTTGCCAGTACCAGAAAGTGAGCTATCGGAACCACCCTGGTTGCCGCTAACCGAAAGTGGCTGGATAGAGCTGGCCTCCCGCGCCAAAGCGCAAGGGGTCGCATGGACGAAAGACTTAAAGCACGCCGTGCCCAGCCTGCTCAAGCAGGAGGAATTTCTGGTCGTGAATAGTTTTGAAGGGGAGGCCAGAGTTCCCAGTCACCGCGATCTACATCCGCCTAACATCATCAAATCAACCCACTCCAAACTATGCGTCGTTGACTGGGATGCGGCGGGGACAGTTGTCGGTCGGCATGATGTGGCAAATTTTGCTTTGGTCTGGGCAACGCCGGAGGGCAACGATCCCAATCCCGCGGCCGTCCATGCCTTTATCGACGGTTACCGAAAAGGCGGCGGCCAATAGAAGTCACAAGGCCCAAATGATCTTCTTTTTCAGCAACGAAGCCGGCTCACATGGCTTCTTTTTAACATAGAGCGAGACCTTGGCGATCAACCCGGGCCGGATTCAGATCTAACCCCCGCGCTCTTGAGGAGCGTTGTCTCTTGGGATCAGCGCCGGGCAGAGAAATTAGCGAAGCTGCTCGATTACTGAAAAAATCTCACTAAATTGCAAAAATTCAGGAAGTCGCCGATCGGGTACGGGTCCTCAATTTGATCGGATGCTTGTCGGGGCGCGGCCGTAGAGGGCGCGGAAGGCAGAGTTGAATCTTCGCACGCTGCCAAAGCCAGCTTTGAACGCGATTTCGGTGACAGCGAGATCGGTTTCGTCGAGGAGCCGCTTAGCGCGTTGCAAGCGAAGAGTTCGGGCCGTTTGGCTTGGGCTGGCGCCCATGTGCTGTTGAAAAAGGCGGCCCAAATGCCGGGGCCCAATCCCGAGGCGTGCTGCAAGGTCCTCGACTGGCCCTTGGTCCAAGGCCCCCCCTTCGATCAGCCGCAGAGCGCGCTCGACAGTGGTACGTGTTCCCTTCCATGCCGGAGAAAAGGGGGCGCTTTCCGGCCGGCATCTCAGGCAAGGCCGGTAGCCGGCCCGCTCCGCTGCCGCGGCACTGGGAAAATAGCTGACGTTTTTGGTCAAGGGCTGCTTTACCGGACAAACCGGACGGCAATAGATCCACGTTGTCCGAACGGCCGTAAAAAACAACCCATCGAAACGAGGATCCCGCCTCAGGCGCGCCGCATTGCAGGTTTCAAAACTGAGCATGACTCAGCCTACCAAGAACCGCAGGCGATCGCGAGATCTAGAAGATGACCAGGTCCGGTTTTGGCCAGCCGCTGCTTTCCTTTTGGCCTATGAGGTCCGGAGACAGTTACGGGATGGGCGCGGCCATGACAATGACAGCAAGGGATTGGGGGCTTCTTGTACTGCTTTCCATTCTTTGGGGTGGCACCTTCTTTTTTGTGTCCATTGCGGTCCGGGAGATGCCGCCCTTAACGGTCGTTTTACTGCGCGTCGGGATCGGGGCCGGTTTGTTGTTTGTCTTTCTGCGCTGGAAAGGCGAAGTAGTCCCAAAAAGCCGGCAGATCTGGGCCGCATTTTTCGCCATGGGGTTCTTGAACAATGTCATTCCCTTTAGCCTTTTTTTCTGGGCTCAGACGACCATTCCCGGTGCCTTGGCATCCATCGTTAATGGGACCACACCCATCTTTTCAATCTTGATTGCCCATTTCTGCCTAGCGGACGAACGCTTTACCGCCAATAAGTTTGCCGGGGTATTGCTGGCAATAATGGGCGTGGCGTTCCTTTTGGGCGAGGAAGTGGTCACAGGGGCCAGCATCGCAACAGTCGGCCTTCTTGCATGTTTTCTTGCGGCCATATTCCAAGGTGCGGCCGTCGTTTATGGCCGGCGCTTTCAGCAACTGGGCTTGACCGGGGCAACCGGGGCGTTAGGTCAGCTTTTGGCAACGACCATCATTATGACACCCATCGCCGCCCTGATTGAGCAGCCCTGGTCGTCGCCTCTGCCCAGCCTGTTCGGCGCATTCTCGATTTTAGGATTAGCTGTCCTATCCACGTCCCTAGCCTATGTGATCTTCTTTCACCTTTTAGCCACGGCCGGCGCGGTCAACGCATCACTTGTGACCCTTTTAATTCCGGCCAGCGCTATTCTGCTGGGGATAGGCTTCTTGGACGAAAGCTTATTCCCCAGCCAAATGACTGGTCTTGGTTTTATCTCACTGGGCCTGTTGGTGGTCGATGGCCGTATCCTTGACGTCCGCTGGATTAAGCGCGGCCCCTAATCGGGTGCCCTTTGGTTACCAGCAAGAATTGGTTGAAGTAAATTCAGACGCCAATTTTTTGCGGCCATTACGAAATCGCTGTGAAAGTCAACTTTTCCTCCAGTGCTTGGGTTGGAAGATCAAATTCAATTTAAATTTTAATTAATCCTTTTGGTTGATGTTTGTCTCATCTATCGCTCTTTCCTAAGCCTTGAAGCCCTAACAATCCGCCGACATGCCTGAATTGCCATGACAATTGCCTCTGAATCAAACCCCTCGGACTGCGATCTGGACCATCTCTGCGACTTTTGACAGCGGGCAAGCCAAGGGGACGCCAGTCAGCCGCCCGAAGGCAACAGCCCCCTTGCCACCGCTGCTCAGGCTCTTTGCCGGTACTTGGTCGGTCACCGTGACGGCGGGGATACCGTCTCTACCGCCGCGGCGAACCGACACGCCGCTGCCGTTACAGGCCACATTTCCCACCTGGTCAAGCATGCCGAGACCGCCGCCGGTCTGCAGGGTCATCTGATGGCGGAAATCGACCAGAGGGCGCAAAATCTGCGCAGTGGCTTGAGCGAAATGGCGATCGAAGTGAAGGACGGAACGGAAAACGCAACGCAACTTCAAAACGCGGCCCAAGCGGAAATTGATCAGGTCACGCGGACCATTCAGGAAGAGCTCGACACCCTAAGGAAAACCTTGGAGGGCAAGACCGACGGGACCAGCAAGGTTCTGTCCTCAATTGCAGACATTGGAAAAGGCATTCGCCTATTGGCTTTAAATGCCACCATCGAGGCCAACCGGGCCGGCGAATATGGCAAAGGCTTTGCGGTGGTCGCGGAAGAAGTCCGCAGCTTATCCCAAGTCACCATGGATCATGTGGACAAAGCCACCCAGCTTATTGATTTGGGCGAAGCCAATGCCACGCTGCATAGCATCATCAGCCGGACGGAAGAGAGTCTTACCCGCTTGGCCCAATCCATCGACCAATCCCTGGGCAATTTGCAGTCCCTACTACGGGCCATGGAAAGCCAGCATGCGAACGTGTCAAGCAACAATCAGGTCATCTTCGAGATCTTGGAGAACGGGCAACAAATCCAGCAGCGGGCCGGCCATAAAATTCGTTGGGCCGTTTCAGATCTGGAAAATATGACGGGCCTATTGAGTGATGGAAGTCACCAGTCTCGTGGTGAAATCACCAAATACCTGGGCAATACCGGGGTTTGGAGTGAGCCTGGTGTAGACATGCTGGACCGGATCATGGCGCAGAACAAAATTCGCGTCGCGATCGAGCCCAGCTTTGTGGGCTTGTCCTTCCGGCGACAAGCCAACGGTCCGTTGCTTGGATTAGACGTGGACTATATCCATGCTTTCAGCAACTGGCTGGGCGTGGAGGTAGAGCTGGTCGAGCATCCTTGGGATATCATTACCGAATTGCTCTATAGCGGACCTGAACCGGGCCAAGCCCCGGCCGATTTGGCGTGGAGTGCCTTGCCGCCGAATGAAGACTATGGCCAGGTGGCCTTTTCCGAGACCTATACCTATTTGCCCTTCGTCCTTTGCCGTCGGGTCGGGGACGGCCGGATTACCGGTGTTTCGTCGCTTAACGGGGCAACGGTCGGCATCATTAACGACCCGGGCGCTTTTCAGGTTCTTGAGCAGGCCGGTGTGCGCTGGACTGACAACGAAAGCGTGCCGGGCGGCAAGGTGCGACTGGCAAATCTAATACCCTATAGCGATCAGAGCAGAATTCACGATTGCTTGTTGGATGGCACAGTCGACGCCTTTGCGGTGGATCTGCCGATTTACTATTGGGCCTGTAACAACCCGCAGAGCCCCTGGCATGGGAAAATAGAAATTCTGAACAACATCTTCCCAGATGTGACTTATTATTACACCGTCGGCATCAAGGCGCGAGCCGACGCCTATCGCCTCTTGGCGAAGGTCAATGAGTTCATAGCAGATTTTAAAAACAGCCCGGAACGAGCGGCCATCGAAGAACGTTGGCAGGGTCAGAGCTATAGTGGCTCCCTATCATACCGCGACGAGTCCGGAGATCTTTGGGGCGAAACACACCTTAAAGACCTCTATAACCGGAATGGTGGCCAAGAGAAGCTTTCTGCCTAGACTGTTTCATGACCCAATGGGGTTGCTTTACGCATCCGCCCTTTGCCCCTAAAAGGGTGACATGGATCTTATTCCGGCAAAGCGCGTAACCGAGGTCGGCACCCCCCT
>JBCCHN010000109.1:0-17421 GCA_039028695.1 Pseudomonadota bacterium | reverse complement strand
CGCCGCCCTCTTGTGTGCGTTCATCTCACCGGAAAGCGAGCTTTTGCTCTATGGGGGCGTCGCCCTTTTCGCCGGCCTGTCCTTGGCACATTTCGGCCTTTGCCTGGCCGTTGCCAATGATCGGCTGGAGCCTGAGGAGATGGTGAGCGCCGGCGCAACGCTGACCATTTGTTACGGCGTGGGCTCCATCCTTGGCCCCATCATCGTGACCGAAGCCATCGAGTTCTGGCAGGCCACAGCCTATTTCTTTTTCCTTGCCGGCGTACACATGGTGGTCATTTGTTACGCGCTTGCGGTGATCCTGCAGACCACGGCCACCGACAGGCGCCGCCAACCGGCTGCCGCGGTCACCAGCCACGCCGGCACGCTGGCCACGTCCTTAGCTTTGCAGACCGCCCGCCAGTTAAATCCAGACACGTGGGCCGAGGTATCGCAGAGCCAGGAAAAGTCCTCTCAAGGCGACGGTTAAGCCACCCGGCGCCGCTGAAAGGTGCCGCCTTTCTGGACTTCGTTGAGAACCAGCTCCACCAATTCGAATTGGGACTGGCCGTTGACGTCTTCGAAATAGATGTGGCTAGGCCAGGGGTCTTTCACGAAGTTATCTTCGGGCAGGTCGATGGTCTCGCAGACCCGCTTGATCTCGGCCACATACGCCCGCGCCGCCTCACCGATTTCAGCCTTGGCAGCCGCCAGATCGGGGATGGAGTTGCGGTCGATCTGGCAGGAGCCGATACCCGAGGTAAGCGGGATGTTTCGCTGAATGGACTGATCCCCGTAAAAGGCCACGTCCACCTTGTCCGCTTCCAAACGCATCATGAAGTGCTGACACACCGAATGTTTGGCATCGGTCAACTCCAACAGGCTGATACCGCTGGGCGCCTCGGATGCCGTGCCGCCGCCGCGGCGGCGCGAACTGCGGGCTTTCTTTTTGACCTGGGAGACAAAGTCGCCGCGGTAGTTATTGTCATAGACCCGGTGGGCATAGGGCTTGTCGCGCAGCATATGCCGGATGGACCGGATCGACATGTCCCGACAGTTTTCCGCCCCGATGAAAAAGGGCGAGCCCGAGGCATCCGACAACTCGACCCAGCCATTCGGGAAGGTCTCGATATGGTGATCCATCCAGGGCCCCAACACATGATCACCCAGATGGTTCAAGAGGGCATTGACGTTCTCCGGAACGTGAACCACGTCCGCCAAGAGCGGTTCTTGTCTATAGATGTCCGCCGCCAAGCTGTAAGGCGCAGAGATCTGCAGAAGGGGCGCCATGCCGGTCAGCTCCTCAGTCACCCGCAGGATGCCGTCGATGGCCTTGGGCACGCCGGTGTTGAAATCAGGGGTGCCCAGGTCGCGCCAATTGTCCTTGTTGATCAGGGGATAATCCGGGTCCGCGCCGGGGGGAAACTTGTCCGGATACATCATCATCTGCCCCAGGGGCTCGCAGCTTAGCGCGTAAAGCGCCCAGGTCATATAGAGCTTCTGGACGCCCAGGAGGCGGCCCACCGCCAGATTGGCCCGCACATAGCGGTAGGGGTCGGTCTTGTAATAGCTGCTGGACTCGATGCCGTAGAGATCGAACAGAATAGCCAGCGCCAGCATGTGAACCGAGGCGGTGGCATGGATCTCGTTGGCCGCCGCGGGTACGGCAAAATCGGCGTCAAAATCCCCGGCAATGGCCCCATCGAAAAAGGCGGTCATCTCCCGCTTGGCCTCTGGGTCACCCGCCTGCCAGCGGGTCAGCAGATGAAGTCCCTTGGGAAAGCGATAGTCTTCAACCTTGGTCATGGTGCCCTACCCTGTTTCAGCCTGTCCCGTTTCACTTTGTCCGCGGCCCAACAGGCTTGCGGTCAGGCTGATATTAGCAAATAATGGATATAGAGATATGCCCATTATCTAGAAAACAATATATCCAATCGGAGAACCAAGTGGCTAAATCTCCCGGCGGGGCGCTTCTGGCGGGCTGTCAAATTGAACGCAATTCAGGTGTACCCCTTTATCGCCAGCTCGAAGCGTCCCTGCGACGCCTGATCCTGGACGGCGCCTTGGCGCCGGGACAGAAGCTGCCCTCCACCCGGGAGCTGGCCGAGGACCTGAGCCTGTCGCGCATTACGGTCAAATCGGTCTATGAGCAGCTCGTGGCCGAGGGCTATGCCGAGGCCCGAGTGGGTGCGGGCACCTTCGTGGCCGAGGCTTTGGATGTGGAAGCCAAGCCCCTCTTCAAACGAACCCGCAAAAAGCTGCGTCCGCCCAGCGTGGAGTTGTCAGACCGGGCACGGGCCATCATGGCCTCGCAAGCCAGTGCGCGCTACGGCCAAACCGACCCCTTCCGTCCGGGTGTGCCGGCCTTGGATATCTTCCCCATCAAATCTTGGAACAAGTACCTTTGGGAGGCCATGGTCAGCGACCAACGCCATCACCTAAGCTATGGGGCGTTGGGCGGCGACCGCGACCTTAGGGTTTCCATTGCCAAACACTTAGGCGATGCCCGAGGCATGCAGGTGGATCCGGACCAGATCGTCGTCACCTCGGGCGCGCAACAGGCCTTTGTCCTGATCGCCTTCGTCCTACTCGGTCGGGGAGAACGGGTTTGGTACGAAAATCCGGGACATATTGCTGGCCGGGATGTGATGAACATGATGGGCGCCCAGGTCCTGCCCGTGCCCATCGATGAGGAAGGTCTGGACCTGCAAACCGCCCGGGACCGGCATCCGCCGCCGGCCCTTATCTTCGCCACCCCGTCCCACCAACAGCCCCTGGGCACCACCATGAGCCTGGCGCGACGCCTGGCCTTGCTTACCTATGCCCAAGAGAACGACGCCTGGATCATTGAGGACGACTATGACAGCGAGTTCCGCTATCGCGGCCGCCCCCTGCCCGCCCTCGCCGCCTTGGACAGCGAACGGCGGGTGCTCTACGTGGGGACCTTTTCCAAATCCCTCTGCGCGGCCGTGCGCATTGGCTACCTGGTGGCGCCGCCGGCCCTGGTGGACTCTTTCGCCAAGGCAGCCAATCTGCTGGGCCACGGTGCCTCGGCTGTGAGCGAACGGGCACTGGCCCGCTTCATGAGCGATGGCCGCTTCGTAGAACACATCCGCAAGATGCGGCACATTTACCGGAAGCGCCGGGACTGCTTGTTTGATTGTCTGGAGAGGGACGGCGCCGATTTCCTGACGCCGCAGCCAACCGACGCGGGCATGCACATGATCGCCTGGCTAAGGAAGGGGTTGGACGATCAAGAGGTACATAGCACCCTGTTGGCGGCCGGCATCGACTCCCTGCCCCTCTCGGTCTATTGCATTGAGCCCCTGAAACGCCATGCTATTGTGTTGGGTTTTACCGGTGTCCCCGAAAATAGGATACCCCGCCTGGTCGCCCGCATGGCAAAAGCCTTGCGGTCTCTTTGAGATAAGAGTGGACTTACAGCAAAGTCGCCCCTTGCGCCGCGCCCATGGGCATCGCCTCCTCGATTTGTGTTAAGACATCTTGCGACAAGGCAATCTCCAGTGCGGCGAAATTTTCGTCGATGCGCTCGATTTTGCGCGACCCGGGAATGGCGTGGATATCCTCGCCCTGGTGCAGCAGCCAGGCCAAAGCGAGCTGGGCCGGGGTTATCCCCAACTGCTCGGAAAGCTGCGCGAGCGGTGCAAAGCGGTCTTGGTTGGCTTGCAGGTTTTCCCCTTGGAAGCGCGGGTTGTTGTGACGGAAGTCCCCCTCGGGCAGGGGATCCTTTTGCCCGGTCAGGAAGCCGGCACCCAGAGGCGACCAAGCAACCAGGGCGACCCCCAACTCCCGCAGGGTGGGCAGCAGCTCCAGCTCCGCCTCGCGCCGCCAAAGGGAATATTCGTATTGCACCGCGGCGATCGGATGAACCGCGTGCGCCCGGCGGACCTGGTCCGCGGTAACATTGCTGAGACCCAAGTAGCGCAGCTTGCCCGCCTCCACGGCCCGCGCCATGGCGCCCACCGTTTCTTCGATCTCCACCTGAGGATCGGGAAAGTGGGCGTAATAAAGATCGAGATAGTCCGTGCCAAGGCGGGTCAAACTGCGCTCCAGGGCCGCCTCCACATAGGCCGGTGACCCGTTGATGTTCAGTGCAAACCCCCATCCGGTTTCCACCGGGTTACCGCGATCATGCTTGTCAAAAACGATGCCGAACTTGGTCGCGACGAAGGCCCTGTCCCTCTGCCCGACGATGGCCTGGGCGACCAAAGCCTCGTTATGGCCGGCGCCGTATGCATCGGCGCTATCGATCATCAGGCCCCGCTCGATGGCATGATCGAGAACCCGGACCGCCGCGGCATCGTCAATGGCCCCGTAGAGGCCCTCAAGCACCATGGCGCCATATCCCAATCGCTTAATGGGCTGGGCGGTTATTTTGTCCAACATAGCCGGCATTGTCCGTTCCCTTTAAAAACGTGAAAGGATGCCCCAACAGATAGGCCAGGCGCGGTTCCGGAAAAAGGCTTCCCCCGGTGAATGGACTGTTCGAATGGCCCGAACAATGGCCTACCAGGTTTTCAATGCCTTTTCGGCTAAGAAATCTAGGAAGACGCGAACCCGCCGGGCCTTTTGACTGTGTTGGGCGAAATAGGCGTGAAGGGCCGGGTAAGGTGCCCAGTGTTTTTCCAAGACCGCTCGCAGCCGCCCCGCCGCAATCGCGTCCTTGACCAGGGGCTCGACCACCCGGCCGATGCCCAGGCCCCGCAAGGCCCCATCGACCATGGCCTCTGTATCATTGACAATCAGGGCCACGGGCATCTCCATCCGAACGCTTTGGCCGCCGTCCATCAATTCCAAAGGCGCCAATCGGTTGGAGGCGATAAAGCGGTACTGGATCAAACGGTGCTTCTTCAGGTCCGCCAAACATTCCGGTGTGCCCATCGCTTCCAGATAGGCGTCGCTGGCAAAAAGCGCCTCACGCAGGGGCGGCGACAGGCGCATGGCGACCATCCCCTCCTCGATACGGTCGCCCAAGCGAATACCCACGTCGAAACCCTCACTGATGATATTGACCGCCGCATCCGAGAGCGAGATCTCCAGCTCGATCCCGGGATAGCGTTGGCAAAACTCGCCATAAATGCCTTTGAGAAAAAGTTGGTAGACAAAGCGCGGCAGAGTCACTCGCAGGCTTCCCGAGGGCACCTCCCCCAAATCCCGCACGCCCTCCAAGGCAGACGAGAGCGTCGAGAGGGCGCCGCTGGTGCGCTCATGCAAAATCAGCCCGGCCTCGGTCATTTCAATCCGCCGAGTCGTGCGGGTAAAAAGGGGCAGACCCAGGACCGTTTCCAGATTCTTCAAAGCCTGACTGACCGATGCCGGCGCCAAATCGAGTTTTCGAGCAGCCCCGCGGATCGAGCCTTCTTCCGCAATGGCGCGGAATATGAGCAGCTGGTTGTAGGTCGCGCCATTCATCGGTCGCCTACCGGCATCGTCCGGGTCCCTGAAAAATCATCCCAGTAGCCTAGCTTTTTTCGCGCGCCTTGTGAGCCCCTTTCACAGTTCTCAGATCCGGTGGGCAGGTTTTTTTTGGAGAAAGACATCAGACGACAAAGACGGCAATAAGGTTTCGAGGCTTGTCTCATGCCAAAATCGCCGAACCGCGCCCGGCCTTTCCTGGGGACTAAAGTGGCCAGTTTTTGTTCGGGTACAATTTCGATAGGCGGTTGCCGGAAAGTGCCGATCGGCCGCATAGTGAGCGGTAGATCTAGATCAACCGAAAGCTGAAACAATGACGTCGCCGAATATCGGGGATCACGCGGCCGCCTATTACATGGACAATGCGCTCGGTCCGAAAACCTACGATCCAATCTACGGTCCCCATAATTCTCCGGCCAACGCCTTTTACTTGGACTGTGCGAATAAGTTCGGCGGGCCTCTGCTGGAAGTCGGCTGCGGTACAGGGTTGGTCACTTGGACCTTGGCGGATGGCGGGCATCAGGTTGTCGGAATTGATATCTCGGAACCCATGCTCGCGGTCGCGCGCTCGAAAGGAACGGGAAAGTCTGCCGAAGTACAGGGCCAGGTGGATTTTCGGATTGCGGCCATGGAGACCTTCGAGCTCAGCCAAACTTTCCGGACCGCGATTATACCCGGACGCTCCTTCCAGCATCTTTTGACGCCGGAAAAACAGCGTGCTGCGCTGACCTGCATACATCGGCATTTAACCGAGGACGGCACCCTTGTGATGAACCTTTTTGACCCGAAGCTCGACTACTGCATGCCCCAGTCAGAGTCACCGGCCAAGCTTGAAGAGGCTGTGGATCCGGTTTCGGGAATGAAGGTTCGCCGGCACTTCCTCGCCAGAACCACCGATCCTCTGACGCAGACTTTCACTGAGCACATGCGTTTGGAGGTTTTTGACGCACAGGGCTCTCTCGTTTCGCAGGGGGAAACCCAGTGGTCACTGCGCTGGACCTATGCCCAAGAGATGCGGCACCTCTTCGAATTGACAGGCTTCCGCGTCGAGGCGCTATACGGCGATTATGAGTTTGGCCCGCCTTGCTACGCCCAGGAACAGATTTGGATCTGTCGCAAAGG
Source organism: Pseudomonadota bacterium (assembly GCA_039028695.1). Lineage (GTDB taxonomy): Bacteria > Pseudomonadota > Alphaproteobacteria > Kiloniellales > Kiloniellaceae > JANQKX01. The sequence goes on along the minus strand of JBCCHN010000109.1, from coordinate 10,884 downwards.
TCCGCCGGGTCGTACTTAAGCGGATCCAGCCCTAAGGCGATCCACCTTATTTGACAAAATCGCCGACCGGGCCTATCAAAGGTTCAGGGGGTCGGCGAGTACCCCGTGAGGCGCCAGCCTAAACTCGTATCCTGAAATTGCCTAACCTTAGGAAGCCTATAGATAGGGAGGATGCGTCATGGCGTCGTTTACTGAAATTTCCGTCTCTCAACTCAACCGTCTGCTGGGCACGCCCGACTGCCCGGTCCTCATCGACCTGCGCATTGACCAAGACTTTGACCAGGACCCCAGGTTGATCCCAGGCGCCTATCGCCAGGCCTTTACCGATCTGGCGCCCCTGGTTGAGCGTCATCAAGGGGATAAGCTGGTCGTCTATTGTCAAAAGGGTTTGAAAATCAGCCAAGGGGCGGCCGCCATTTTAAGGGATGCGGGTCTGGCCGCCGAGGTTCTGGAGGGCGGCCACGTCGCCTGGCGGGACGCGAACTTTCCTATGATCGACAGCGCCAAAATGCCGCCCCGCAACGAGCAGGGCCGCACGGTTTGGGTGACCCGCCATCGGCCTAAAATCGACCGCATCGCATGCCCATGGCTGATCCGGCGCTTCATCGACCCAGGCGCCCAGTTCCTCTTCGTTTCCCCCGGCCAGGTCATGAACGTGGCGGAAAAATTCAAGGCCACCCCTTTTGATATGGAACCCATCGATGGGGAAGACCTCTTTTGGAGCCACCGGGGTACGGATTGCACCTTCGATACCTTAATTCGGGAGTTTGGGCTGCGCAGCGCGGCGCTGGATCGTCTCGCCGTGATCGTGCGGGGGGCCGACACAGACCGTCACGACCTCGCCCCGGAAGCCGCCGGGTTGATGGCCGCATCGCTGGGCCTATCGCGCATGCACCGGGACGATTTACAACAGCTCGACGCGAGCATGATGCTGTACGATGCCTTTTATCGATGGGCCCGGGACGCCCAGGGCGAAAAGCACGACTGGCCGCCCGCCGGTAAGACCGGGCAAGGCAATAAAAACTAACGCAATGGAAAAGCGAGAGAAAACTTCCGGGGACAGCTTAAAAGAGCCCCCAGCAGAGAGCCAACAACCGGGCCTAGGCGCCCTCGTTGCCGCCTTTGGCAAGATCGGGCTTTTGTCCTTCGGTGGGCCGGCCGCGCAGATCTCCCTCATGCACCGCCTCTTGGTGGAGGAAAAGGCTTGGCTCAGCGAGCGCCAATACTTGAACGCGCTCAGCTTTTGCATGCTGCTACCCGGACCAGAGGCCATGCAGATCGCAACCTACGCCGGCTGGCGCTTGCGAGGCCTGCTGGGCGGCTTGATCGGCGGATTGCTGTTTGTGCTGCCCGGCGCGCTGGTGGTCTTGATCCTCGCTGGCCTCTACGCGGAACTGGGGGACCTGCCTTTGGTCGCCACTCTTTTTCTGGGCATCAAGGCAGCGGTCTTGATCATTGTGATTGAGGCACTCTTGCGGGTCTCCAAGCGGGCTTTGAAAGGCCGGGTCTTTTGGGTCATCGCCGCCCTCTCCTTCATCGGCATTTTCTTTTTAACCTTGCCCTATCCCTTGATCGTTCTGGGGGCCGCCCTCTTCGGCTTTTTCTTCTGTGCCAATGCCGATAGCGTGGAATCCGCCCCATCCCAGGCCACGCGTTGGTCCCACACCGCGGGTACGATCTGTTTCTGGCTGGTGCTGTGGGCCCTGCCCTTTATCGCCCTTGCGATCCTGGACGCCCCGGAGATCCTAAGCGACATCGGCGCCTTTTTCTCCAAGCTGGCGGTGGTGACCTTCGGCGGGGCTTACGCGGTGTTGGCCTATATGGGCCAGGACGTGGTGACCGCCTTTGGCTGGTTGACCGCCGGGGAGATGATCGACGGCCTGGGCCTGGCCGAGACCACGCCGGGTCCCCTGATCCTGGTCACCGAGTTCGTCGGCTACCTGGCCGCCTATCGGGAAGGCGGACTGGGACTGGGATTGGTCGGCGCCGTCTTGACCCTATGGGTCACCTTCGTGCCTTGTTTCTTGTGGATTTTCGCCGGCGCGCCCTACATCGATTGGATCTGCGCTCAGCCCCGCCTCAGCGGTGCCCTCTCGGCCATCACCGCCGCCGTGGTCGGGGTGATTCTGAATCTCTCCCTCTGGTTCGGCCTGCAGGTCATCTTCGCAACGGTTACGCCGCAAACCTACGGGCCCCTCACCCTCTGGCAACCGGAGCTTTCCACCCTTGACTGGCGGGTGATCGTCCTCGCTGCCGTTTGCGCCCTGATGCTCTTGAAATTCCACTGGAGCATTGTGCGGGTTCTGCCCGTCTCCGCCGCGCTGGGCTGGGCCTTGGTTCAGGCGGTTTGACCGGCGACCCTTGGGACGGCACCGTGGTGCTTAGACCTGCTGGGCTTTCTCGGTTTCCTGACCTGGCTGCGCGAGGCGGCCGCCGAAACCCGGACCATACTGGGGGCCATGAAGGGGATATCATGATGACCTCAGCGCACCCGAATGATGACTAAGCCACTCCAGCGTGAGGGCCAAAGACTGCTCTTGCGGGAATGGCGGTCCGACGAGGTCGATGCCCTTCATCGCTGGCTCGGCGATCCGAAGGTCACCCGCTTCCTATCCTGGGGGTCACGATCGCGGTCGGACTCTCGCGAGCATCTGGCCCTTATTCTCGCGGAGCAGCAGGCTGCCCATCGTACGAAATATTTTTTTGCACTGGAACTGAAAGCAACAGGCCAGGTCATCGGCGACTGTGGTTTTACCTGGAGCGAAAGGAAGGTGGCGGAGATTGGCTATTTTCTGGAGCCAGATTTTTGGGGACAGGGTTACGGCACCGAGGCCGCTCGCCTGGTCATCGGCCTCGCCTTCGACCTGGGAGCACCATCCGTCCGGGCCTGCTGCGACGCGAGAAACGGTGCGTCTGAAGGGGTTATGAGGCGCTGCGGTATGACACCCATCGAAAGCGACACCCCCACCCGTCGCTGCTATGCTCTGGATCGCGATAGCTGACACGACCTGGCCCAGCCTCGCTGAGCCTTCACAATGGCACAATAGGTCACGGGCCGGACCAACAAAAGACCGCGCACCTCAAACCAAATTCCGAATTCTTGGATAGCCGAATTTTGGTCAAAAATTGCAGACTTGTCAATGTTTTAATTAAAGGTATCGTCGGCTTCGCGCTCACCTCAAGATCTAATCGGAACCAAGGAAATGGCACCTGCCTGCGGCATCGATTTCGGCACCTCTAACTCAGCTGTCGGGATCCCAGATGGGCAGGAGCCACGGCTGGTGCCCCTGCAGGACGATGCGGTTTCCGTGCCGACGGCCTTGTTCTTCAGTTTCGAGGACGATTCTCTCTGCTTCGGGCAAGAGGCGATGGAGCGCTTCTTCGCGCAAGAATCCGGGCGCTATCTGCGTGCCATCAAAAGCCTGCTGGGCAACAAGCTGTTCGAAGAATCAACCTTGGTCAAGCGGCGGCGCGTCCCTTTTGCCGACATCTTGGCCGCCTACCTGGGATTTTTACGGGAGGCTGCGGGCCGGCGCTTGGCAAACCCACCCGATAGTGTGGTTATGGGACGGCCAACCTTTTTTGTGGACGACGACTCGGCCGCCGATAAAAAGGCGCAAGCCCAGCTTGAGGATGCCGCCCGTTCCGCGGGCTTTGAGAACATCGCCTTTCAGTTCGAGCCCATCGCCGCCGCCCTCGATTATGAGCAAAGCGTCACGGCCGAGCAGATTGCCCTCGTGGCCGATATTGGCGGCGGCACCTCGGACTTTTCGCTGGTCCGAGTGTCTCCGGAACGGGCCCAGTCCAGCGACCGGCGCGATGATATTTTGGGTGTGTCCGGCGTGCACATCGGCGGGACGGACTTCGACAAGCACTTGGCCATTGAGGGCGTCATGCCGGCCCTGGGCTATGGCAGCCCCCTTCTGCGCCCGGGCCTCAAGGCACCGTCTTGGTATTTTCACGACTTGGCGACCTGGCACCGGATCCCTTTTCTCTATGATCCCAAGCTCATGACCGAGGTGAAGGGTGTGGTTCGGGATGCGCGGGAACCGGAAAAGATCAAGCGCTTGCTGAGCATCTTGCAGCAGCGCCGGGGTCACGCGCTTTTGGCCGCCGTAGAAGCCGCCAAGATCGAACTGTCGACGGCGGATCAGGCCACCCTTGAGATGAGGGACTGTCCGGACGATCTCACCTTGGTGATTTCTCAGGACCATCTGAATAGGGGAGCAGAGGCCGCAGGCGTGGCGCGGATCAGCGCCGACATCGGGGATCTGCTGCGCCGCACGGGGGTGAAGGCCGACGCGGTATCGGCGGTTTTCCTCACCGGCGGCGCGACTAAAATGCCCTTGGTGCGTCAAGCCATCGCCGCAGCCCTGCCCGAGGCAATCTCCGAGAGGCGCATGGTATCGGGAGACCTTTTCGGCAGTGTGGCAAAGGGCCTGGCCCTGGATGCGGCCAGGCGCTTCGGACCGACCGCACTTGCGCGTCAGGGCGCGGGACCGGTCCTGTCTCAGACCCAAGGAAGCCTACCGTGACCGGCCGACAATTTTCCGGTTCCTTCCTCGCCGCCGCCCTGATCATGCTGACGGCGATCGCGCTCTATGACACCATGGGTGCGATCATCAAACATCTGAGCGCCGAGTATCGGGCCCAGCAGCTGGCTTTTTTCCGCAACCTTTTCGGCTTGGTTCCGGCGGTTGCACTGCTGTATTGCGCCAAGTCATGGACTCAAGCGGGCCGCCCTTTTTACATCCGGCGATGGAAGTTGGCCTTGCTGCGCGGGCTTATCGGCGTGGCGGCGCAGATGTGTTTTTATGTGTCCCTGCTTTATATGGAATTTGCAACGGCGACCTCCATTCTCTTCGCCGGTCCGCTGATCATAACCGCCTTATCCATTCCTATTCTGCGCCATCGCATCGGCTTGTGGCGCTGGCTGGCCGTCCTGGTCGGATTTGTCGGGGTCTTGATGGTCATCCGCCCTCCCAGCGACAGTCTGACTTGGCATTCCGTCCTGCCCCTAGGGGCCGCCCTTGGCTATGCCACCATCAGCGTGACCGCACGCCTGTTTGACGAGTCCATTCCCACGGCCTTAATCAACCTCTATCAGAATCTGGGCGCGCTCGCCTGCGCGCTCATCCTGGTGATCGCGACGGGTGGCTTTGCCCCCATTGGTGCGATGACGGATTGGCTTTGGCTGGCGGCTGTCGGTACGGCCGGTGGCGTGGCGGCCTTTTGCATGACCACGGCCTACCGCCTGACCGAGCCCAGCAGCCTGTCCCCCTTTGAATATTTCGGCATTCCCTTTTCCTTTATCATTGGCTGGGTGTTTTTCGCCGAAGCCCCCTTCGACCGCCTCATCCCCGGCGTGTTTTTGATCGTGGGTGGCGGTCTGATGATCGCCTGGCGGGAGCGACTCTTGAAAAAGAAGGGACAAATTCGCTAATCGATCGAGTCCCGGACCAAAGGCGATGTGGAACAGTGAATGCCGCCGCCGTTCAGCTGCATCTTGTCATAGGGCAGGATCACGACCTCCACGCCGGCGGCATTGATCGCATCCAGCGTCTGGTTCGAGCCGCCGGCGGTGGCAAGGTACTTGCCCGGCCGCACGGCCAGGCCGTTGATGATCCAAGGATCGTCGGCGGGCGTGATCTCGATGGTACGCACCTTCAGCTCTTTTAGCTTTTCCAGGAACCAAAAGGGCAGCTGGGTGGGATCGACCAGGGCCAGATCCCGGTCAAGCATAACAAAAGCCCCGTCGATGTGGATCAGATAACCGCAGAGGTCCACAACCAAAAGCTCCACCCCTTGACGGCGCAAGACCTCGTCCAATTGTTCGATGGCCTCGTCGTTGACCCGGATGGAGCGGCCAACCACCGCGGTCCGGGAATTGATCCAGGCGAAAGAGCCGCCCTCGATCATGCCGCTGCCGTGGATGGTGCGCAGGATGGGCATGCCGATCTCGGCCAGCTTGCGGGTCACCATCGATTCCTCGCCTTGGCGGATGCGCGGCGCCATACGGCAGACCACCGCGCCGCCCTTGACAGCGATCACCGAATCCCGGGTGTAGCAGGTCTTCATGAAGGGCTTTTCCACCCCCTCCAGCAGGACGACGTGCACCCCTTCGGCTTGCAGGGCGCTCACCAGTGCATCGTGCTGGGCCTGCATGGCGGCCAGGGGCGGAATTTCCTCGCTTTGCCAATACCAACCCTCGTCCAGATCCCCATAGGAGCCGATTTCCGGCAGGCGCTTTTGCGGATCGACAATGGTCAGCTCGTCGCCGGGGCGATGCATGAGGACCACCCGAATTTGCCCAACATCGTTGTCGCAGCCCCAAAGCCGGCCCCAAATCGCCTCTTGACGTTCCGCCGTCTCGAAGGCCGGCTCGGGATGGGACCCGAAGAGCTTGATGGTGGTCTGGTAGATGTGCTCGGAATGGCCAGAGTCCGCCATATCACAAATCCTTTCGCCCGTTCCTGACTGCTTTCCAGTGAAGGCCAACCGGGGCTTGTTGTAAAGCGGGAGGATACCCCGCCCAGCAGCCGCCCAAGAAAAGCCCCTTTACTTGGGCAATCCCTTTGGGGGCATAATGACCGCAGGAAGGCAGACTTAGAAAAGGGGCGAGCCATGGCAAGGCGAGTGGGACGGTCGCAAACTGGACGGGCCCGTCGGCGCAAGGAAAGCGATGACAAGCTGGACCAGATCCCCTGGCAGACCTTCCGCAACCCCCATCCCCCCATCGAGATCCTGGACCCGGATCAGCTGGAGCAAATCCACCAAACCTCCCTGCGGGTGCTCAGCGACATCGGTATTCGCATTCTGGAGGCGCAAGCGCGCCGCCACCTGAAGGATGTGGGGGCCAACGTCGACGAAGACGCGCAAATGGTCACCTTCGACCCAGGCCTGGTGGAGGAGCTGGTGGCCAAGGCCCCGGCCACGGCCCGCCTGCATGCCCGCAATCCCAAATACGATCTGGAGCTGGGCGGCGATAACATCATCTTCTCATCGGTTATGTGTCCCCCCTTTGCCAATGACCTGGATCGGGGCCGGCGCGCCGGCAGTTTTGATGAAATGTGCGACTTCGTGCGCATCATCCACAGTCTGAACGCGGTGCATCAAGCGGGTGGCGGCGGCTTCGAGCCCTTGGACCTGCCCGCTGAGACCCGCCATTTGGACGTGGCCTATGCCCACATCACCTTGACCGACAAGACCTGGAAGGCCTGGAGCAACGGACAAGGCCGCGCCCGCGATGCTATCGAGATGGCCAAGATCATGATGGGCTATTCGGACGCGGACCTGATCGCCAAGCCGGTCTTGACCGCGCCCATCAACACCAACTCGCCCCTGCAGATCGATACCGCCATGGCCGAGGGCATCGTGGAGATGGCGCGGGTCGGCCAGCCCCTGGTCATCGCCCCTTTCACCATGGCCGGGGCCATGAGCCCGGCGACCGAGGCAGGCGCCCTGGTGGTGCAGAATGCGGAAGCACTGGCCGGCTGTTGCCTGGCGCAAGCGGTGCGGCCCGGTGCGCCCGTGGTCTATGGCTCCTTTCTCACCAATGTGGACATGCGCTCCGGCTCGCCGGTTTTCGGGACACCGGTCTTTGCCAAGACCACCTGGGCCTCGGGACAGTTGGCGCGGCGCTATGGCCTGCCCTTCCGCTCTTCCATGAACACGGGCTCCAACACGGTGGACGCCCAGGCCGCCTACGAAACCGAGATGTGCCTTTGGAGCGCAGTGACCGCCCATGCCAACATCCTCTTTGCCGCCGCCGGCTGGCTGGAAGGGGGGCTTTCCGGCTCCTTCGAGAAGCTGATCCTGGACGCGGAAATCCTCCAACTCATGATCAAGTCCATGGGGCGCATCGAGGTGAACGACGAGACCATGGGCTTCGAGGCCATCCGCGAGGTGGGACCCGGCGGCCATTTCTTCGGCGCCGCCCATACCCTCAAGCGCTACGAGAACGCCTTTTACCACCCCATCCTGACCGACACCCGCAACTATGAAACCTGGGCCGAGCAAGGCCGCGAGGACGCCGCCGCGCGGGCCAACCGCCTTTGGAAACGCCTGCTGGAAGAATACGAAGCCCCACCCCTGGACCCGGGCACCGACGAAGCTCTGAAAAATTTTATAGAGCGACGCAAAAGAGAGATCGCAGGGGCAGCTGTGGCGTGAGGCGGTGGCGTTGATGGGCTAAAATACCAACCAATAATGGCCCAAAAATCCAACCTGGTCCCGCGGCGCTCACTCCGCGCCCGTTATGATGAAGTCCACATCCGCGTTGGCCTGCCGGGTGGCCTTGGCGGATACGAGATTCAAGACGGGTGTCCGTTGAAGGCTTTTGCTGCCAAACTAAGATATTCGGCCACCTGTCGCCGCGCAGGCGATCTTCTTCAGCTTTCGCGGCACCAAAATCAATTGAAGTGCATATGTTCCGCCGATGAGCCAAAACCAGAAAATGATGGGTACGAACACAGAAATGGCGACTGAACCCTTGCTGAAAACAAACAGCCCAATAAACAAGAAAAACAAAAGACCCGAGTAGAGCAGCACCATCGTTTTCATTGAAAATTTGTAGGCAACAAGAATCAAATCACCCTTGGCTTCTATTTTGATAGCACCACGATTATAAATTCGAAGCGGGTGAAAGCTCCAGGTGGCATTGAAAAAACCCTGTGTGAAAGAGATTGATTCTGGAGAATACTGCGCTTGTATGGAAGGGCTTAGTCGAAGCCAATCGAAATAGGCCTCACCGACTTTCTCAAGGTTAGGTTTCGGGAGTCCGGAAAAGGTGACGGCAAATGAGCCTGTTATGCTATGGGGAAAGGGCATTTACGCAGATTGATCGTTAAGACACAGGGCTACGGCGACCCCGCACCTTAGCGCCCCAATCCTCATCCCGCCAAGCGGGCGTTCGACGCCTCGAAGAGGGCCAGGTTTTTTTCCATGTTGTAGTCGCCCTCGGTCAGCTCCAAGGGGTCCCACTCGCTGCGGTGGACCTCGAAGAAGTTGCCGCCATAGACGTGGATGGCGCCGGTCAGCTTGTCGATGGGATTGGTGACGGAGTGGATAATGTCGGGACCCAACGGCGAAGCGTCCTTGACCTGCATGGCCTGAGCGCCGGCGGCCTCGATGCGACCTTGCGGGTCGTCCTTAAGGCGCCGCCAATAGATGTTGTCCTCGCGGCCCGTGTACATGCCGATCACCGCCCACATTTCATGGTTATGGGGCATAAGGGTCATCATGGGACCCCAGATCACGTTGAGGACCGTCAGGCTGTCCGAAACATAGAGCCTTTCAACCGTCGCGCGGCTGGGCTCCCCCAGTCCGTTCAGCACGCCGGCCGGATCGTCCACCGCCCGCGCCACCACCTCGCGCGCTGCCTTGTGCGTGGGGTCCTCTGCCACCGCTGCCTTACAGTCCTCAACAAAGCGCTCCAGATCGAACATGGATGTGCCCCCTCTTTTCTTTTGTTTTTTCGATTAAGGGGAGTCTAACCCGCCCCAGCCGAGAAGGCACGGGGAGAATTTAGGGAGAAGCGCACCACCTCAACTGATCACTTGGCGTGCGGGTCGATCTATATTGGGATCTGTCCTCTCGGACACGCCGAGCAAACCTAGGAGACTTCAGATGCAACCGCCCGAGCCGCTTTCCCCATCGGTCAGGGCAACTCCGTTTTCATCGTAGTTGCCGACACACGTCGCGTCTCCCACAATGCCGCCGTCAAGTTCACTGGAGATCGCCGTCACGGTTCCTTCCAATTGTCTTATGCTCGCATTCGATCCGACCAGGGATGAGTTTCGCACGATCAGGCGGCTGGGATCAAATTTACCCACACCAAATCCGTTACTGCCAATGCCCGATGCCGTTAGGTTGTTGACTGACAGAGAAGAACCGCCGGCGCATTGCATATCCATGCCACGATTCGTAGTGAGGGCTCCACTGCCGCTCGCCAAAACATTATCCACTTGCCCCCCATCACAATTGACCAAGCGGAAATAAAGGGCGACCGCGCGCGTGGATCCATTGGCGGCAACTGCGACCACGTCGCGGATGCGACTGTTTGGGCTATCCACCAAACCGCCGCCAACGACGATGGCGATAAAACTGCCGCCGCTTCCTTCGCGATCGTCATTGGTCACATTCAATCCACGAACTGTTACACCACTTCCACGGATCGAAATAAACCCATCCAAACCCTCCACACTGCCAATAAGACTGGTTAAATTCTCACCCGAGCCGATAAGGCTGATTTGAGTGGTCAGGATAATCGGGTTACTTTGGCAATCGAATGCCCCAGGCCCTAAAACGACAGCCGCCGGACCCGACAAGCCGTCCAAGACACCAAGCAGTTCGGTACAATTGTCCGTCTCCGAGCCGCTGTCCTCAATGTAGATCGTATTGGCAAGACCCAAATGAGCCGCCCTGATCGCTCCGTTGGCAATATCCGCGCCTTTGATGCTGCGGTTTCGGATTTTGGCGGAATTGACGGAGTTGCGTGCCAGATCCGGCGATTTCACTTGACCGTCACGGATATCTTTGGACCGGATGGTATTGTCCCGGATGTCACGCGCGGAAACACAGCCGCTGCAAACCACGTCCGAGGCCGTTTGAGCCCCCGCGGATTTAGTTTGGATGGAAAGGCCGGCAAATATCGCCATACCGGTCAAAAAAAGAGCGCTATGAAAATGCCTGTTAATCATCGCTATTCTTCCTGAAATGCCTGAAATTACTTAAATATGGTGGTATCTTAGCACAGAACCCGGACCCTGGGAAGAAATCAAAAAGCTGTCAGTTGAGGGGCCCACCAAAGCGGCCTTGCGGCGGCGTTAAATTGCGGCGGCGTTAAATTGCGGCGGCGTTAAATTGCGGCGGCGTTAAATTGCG
>JBCCHN010000108.1:0-17520 GCA_039028695.1 Pseudomonadota bacterium | reverse complement strand
GCGCGCAACGATATGCCGGTGCGGGAAATCGATGTGCCCGAGGTTGGGGTGGCTGCCCTAACGTCCGGTGCCACGTCGGCCGGCGCGCAATAAGGGGGGTTTAGGTATGGCTCACGCTGCAGATGCTCATCACGATCACCATGATCACAAGCCTGGCTTTTTTCTGCGCTGGTTCTGTTCGACCAACCATAAGGATATCGGCACTCTTTACCTTTTGTTTGCCATCATGGCCGGCATCATCGGTGCCTTTTTCTCTCTCATCATGCGTATGGAGTTGCAGGATCCGGGCGTCCAATATTTGACCGGCGCCGATGGTTCTCCTGACGGCCAACTCTGGAACGTCATCATCACGGCCCACGGCCTGATCATGGTGTTCTTCGTGGTTATGCCCGCCTTGATCGGTGGTTTCGGCAACTGGTTTGTGCCGTTGATGATCGGTGCGCCGGATATGGCCTTTCCCCGCATGAACAACATTTCCTTCTGGCTGCTGGTCCCCGCCTTCCTCTTGCTGCTCGGCTCGGCGGTGGTGGACATCGGCGCGGGCACGGGCTGGACGATTTATCCGCCCCTTTCTGGCAAGGCGGGACACCAAGGAGCCTCGGTTGATATGGCGATCTTTGCCCTGCACTTGGCGGGCGCGTCCTCAATCCTGGGTGCGGTGAACTTCATCACTACCATCTTCAATATGCGCGCGCCGGGCATGACTTTGCACAAGATGCCGCTCTTTGTCTGGTCTGTGCTCGTGACGGCCTTCCTGCTGCTCTTGTCCCTGCCGGTTCTGGGCGGCGCCATCACCATGCTTCTGACCGATCGAAATTTCGGCACGACATTCTTCGAGCCGGCTGGCGGCGGTGACCCGATCTTGTTCCAGCATCTCTTCTGGTTCTTTGGGCACCCCGAGGTCTACATCATGATTCTGCCGGCTTTCGGCATCGTCTCCCAGATCATCTCCACCTTCAGCCGCAAGCCGGTGTTCGGCTATTTGGGCATGGCCTATGCCATGGTCTCCATCGGCGCGGTGGGCTTTGTGGTCTGGGCGCACCACATGTATGCGGTCGGTCTGGACGTGGATACCCGGGCCTATTTCACGGCGGCCACCATGGTGATCGCGGTACCCACGGGGGTTAAGATCTTCTCCTGGGTAGCGACCATGTGGGGCGGCTCAATCCGTTTCACGACGCCCATGCTCTGGGCCATCGGCTTTATTTTCCTCTTTACAGTAGGGGGTGTCACCGGCGTGGTACTTGCCAATGCGGGCATGGATATCGCCATGCATGACACCTATTACGTGGTGGCCCACTTCCATTATGTGCTGAGCCTCGGCGCGGTCTTCGCCATCTTTGCCGGCTTTTACTACTGGATCGGCAAGATGAGCGGCCATCAGTACCCCGAATGGGCCGGCAAGCTACATTTCTACACCACCTTCATTGGCGTCAATCTGACCTTCTTCCCGCAGCACTTTTTGGGCCTGGCCGGTATGCCCCGTCGCTACATCGACTATCCGGATGCCTATGCGGGCTGGAACGCGATCTCGTCCTGGGGGTCTTATATCTCTATTGCCTCGACCCTGTTTTTCATCGCCATGGCGTTCTACGTGGTCTTTTTGTCCCGGCAAAAGACGGAGGCGAATTACTGGGGCGATGGGGCGACCACCTTGGAGTGGACCGTTTCCTCTCCGCCGCCTTTCCACACCTTTGAGACCTTGCCCCGGATCAAATAACACTGGTCCGGTGGCGGGCTCGAGTTTCTCGGGGGCGATGCGCTTAGAATTCACGGCTCGAAAGATTGTGATCCATAGAGACCTGAACCTAGAAAGACCTGAACTTTGTCCGACACCTCGCTGGATATGAGAGAGCAAAGCCTTACGGCCACTATTGGCGGCGACGTGGCCGTTGCCGGTGCTCGGCTCGGGGATTTGATTGCCCTTCTCAAACCGCGAGTAATGTCTTTGGTGGTCTTTTCCGGTTTTGCCGGCCTTTATGTGGCGCCGGGGGAGATCCATCCCTTCTTGGCTATGGTTGCTGTGCTCTGCATCGCGGTGAGCGCTGGGGCGGCTGGGGCGGTCAACATGTGGTACGATCGTGATATCGATGCGGTAATGTCCCGCACCCGCTCGCGCCCCATTCCCGCCGGCCGGGTCGAGCCTCATGAGGCCTTGGCTTTTGGTGTGGTCCTTAGCATCTTCGCCGTGATGGTCATGGGCCTGGCCGTCAATTGGGTGGCGGCCGCCTTATTGGCCACGGCCAGCCTCTTTTACATTTTTGTCTATACCGCTTGGCTCAAGCGCCGCACGCCTCAGAATATCGTGATCGGCGGCGCGGCGGGGGCCTTCCCGCCGATGATCGGCTGGACCGCGGTGACCGGTTCGGTAAGCGTCGAATCCATCGTGCTCTTCGCTATCATCTTCATGTGGACGCCGCCCCATTTTTGGGCCCTGGCCCTATACAGAGAAGGGGACTATGCCAAGGCCGGTGTGCCCATGCTGCCTGTGGTCGCCGGTAAAAAAACCACTCGCTGGCAGATGTTGGCCTATACCATTGCCTTGGTGCCTTTAAGCCTCCTGCCCACCTTCTTGGGCATGGCCGGATTGCTCTACGGTGCCGTTGCCCTGATCACCTCGGGGTGCTTTGTCCTCCTATCCGTCAGGGTCCTTAGGGATCACAGCGACCGGGTAGCCAAGCTCATGTTTGGTTATTCGATTCTTTATCTATTTGTGATTTTTGCCATGCTCATCATGGATTGCACCGCTGGGGCCGCGGGCGCGGACCGGTGGGCTATGTTTGGCCTGGCTTAGGTCATGAAGGAACGGGAGCGCCAAAACGACATGCAACGCCAGCGACGCATCAAGAACTGGGCGCTTTTGGCTGTGCTGTTAGCCTTTGTGATCCTGGTCTACTTCGTCTCCATCATTCGCATGGGAGGGGCGTCGTAATGGGCCAATACAAGAAAGGCAGCAACAAACGCACCGCCCTTGTGCTGTTGGGGGTGGTTCCGGCCATGGTTGCTTTGACCTTCGCCTCGGTGCCTCTCTACCGCCTGTTTTGTCAAGTGACAGGCTTTGGCGGCACCACCCAAGTGGCCGAAGAATTGCCCGATCAGGCCTTGGATCGGCAAATCACAGTGCGTTTTAACGCCGACGTGGACCCCGCCTTGCCGGTGGTTTTTGAGCCCGTCCAACGTGCGGTCACCCTGCAGGTTGGCGAGCCTGGCTTGGCCTTCTATCGGGTAAAAAACTTGAGTGATCAGCCGGTTGTGACCATGGCGACCTTTAACGTCACCCCGTTGAAGGTCGGCGGTGTCTTTAACAAGGTTCAGTGTTTTTGCTTTGAAAGCCAAACCCTAGCGGCGGGACAGGAAGTGGACATGCCGGTCTCGTTTTTTGTCGACCCCGAGATCGAGGCGGATATTAACTTGGGTGAGGTAAAGACCATCACACTCAGTTATACCCTCTTTGAGGACGTGGACGCGGCGGACCTGTCGGCTCTGCCAAGCGATGGCCCGGATAGTCAGGTACCAGATTCACCGGAGCCAGATACTCAGGTAGCCAAGCTGGGCGATTTGCCGGCAAACTAGTTTTTAGTAACTCTAGCGCGTAGCGCCGGAGGGGAGAGTGAGGGGAAATGAGCGAAGGTCACGAAGCGAACCATCCATATCATCTGGTTGACCCCAGTGTTTGGCCTTTAGTGGGCTCTATCTCAGGCGGTGTCTTGGCTGTCGGCCTGGTGCTGTTCATGCACGGGATGGCCCAATGGATCATGCCGGTGGGCTTTCTGTTGGTACTGATGACCATGTTTTTCTGGTGGCGCGACGTCATCAAGGAAGCGACCGTCATGGGCTTCCACAATCCCATCGTGCAGCTCGGCTTGCGTTACGGAATGGTACTGTTCATCGCCTCAGAGGTGATGTTCTTCGCCGCCTTTTTCTGGGCCTTTTTCGATGCCAGCCTCTTCCCCGGCGAGGTGCAGCAGGTCATGCGCACCGAATATACCGGAGGCATCTGGCCGCCCAAGGGGGTTGAGGTTTTTGCGGCCTTTGACCTGCCCTTCCTCAACACCATGATCCTCTTGCTGTCAGGCTGCACGGTGACCTGGGCTCATCATGCCTTGATCGAAGGCGACCGCCAGGGCTTGATCCAGGGCCTAACCCTGACCGTCATCCTCGGCCTGTTCTTCACCGCCGTGCAGGCCTACGAATACAGCCATGCGGCATTCGGATTTACCGACGGCATCTACTCCTCGACCTTCTACATGGCGACGGGCTTCCATGGCTTTCACGTGATTGTGGGAACCATTTTCTTAATCGTTTGTCTCTTCCGGGCGATCAAGGGTCACTTCAAGCCGGATCATCATTTTGGTTTCGAGGCCGCCGCCTGGTACTGGCACTTCGTTGATGTGGTGTGGCTCTTCCTGTTCGTCTGCGTCTATTGGTGGGGTGGTCGATAGCCCCCATTCGCTCTCCTGGGCATGGGGGTCGTCATCTCGGTGGAGGCCTGTAAGTGACAGAATCGCCTCCGTCCGACCCTCAAGGCCCGGCCATCTTGATCGGGCTAAAATGCAAGTGTCCCCGCTGTGGACAGGGGCCACTTTTTTCCGGCTTTTTGACCGTTGCCCAGCGATGTGACCGCTGTGGATTGGACCTTAGCAAAGAAGATTCAGGTGACGGTCCGGCGGTTTTTGTCATCTTTATCTTGGGCATCATCGTGGTTCCCTTGGCCTTGTTGTTGGAAGCCAAGCTTGAGCCGCCCCTTTGGATCCATATGATCCTTTGGCCTCCGGTGATTATCGGCGGTGCTTTGGCTCTGCTGCGTCCCCTTAAGGGCTTGATGATTGCCTTGCAGTATCGCAATAAAGCTAGTGAAGGCGGTACCGTAGATTACGATTGAGCGTTATGACCAAGCCCAACCCCTCCCCGACGAACGGATCCGCGAGCGCCAAAGTCAGGCGCCGCTTTAAGGCGACCTTCTGGCCCACGGTCATCACCATACCCAGTATCTTGATCCTGATCGGCTTGGGGTTTTGGCAACTTCATCGCCTTGATTGGAAACAAGAGCTGATCGATGAACGCCAAAGCCGTTCCCAAGGCCCGGCATTATCGCTGTCTCAAGTGCCAGGTGATTTGGACCAGGCCGAGTTTATGCTGGTGGAGGTCACCGGCACCTTTCTCCACGATCAGGAGTTTTATCTGGGCGCACGCACCCGCGAGGGTCGGGTGGGCTACCATATCGTGACCCCCTTTCAGTTGCAGGATGGCGGTAGCCTTTTCATCGATCGGGGCTGGGTACCTCAAAACCGCAAGGAGCCCACCGCCCGAATAGAAGGACAAACCGAGGGGGGCGTGACCCTGCAAGGTCTGGTGCGCACGGACGGTTGGAAGGGCGTGGATTTTGCCAAGCCCGACAATCTTCCCGACGAACGATTTTATTTTTGGCTGGATTTGCCGGTGATGGCGGCAACGGCGGAAATGCCCCAACTGATCACCGACTTTTACGTCGAGGCAGGGCCGGCCCCTAATCCAGGGGGGTTGCCTAAAGGGGGGCAAAGCCGCATCAACTTGCCCAATGATCACTTGGAATACGCGTTGACCTGGTTCGCTCTAGCCATTGCGCTGGCCGTCATTTACTTTTTCTTTCACTATCGCCCAGAGAACTCAGATACGCCAAGCGCCGGGACCTCCAAAGAACCCTAGCGCCATCAGAATTTAGGAATTCTTACGTTTCCATGACCGCCTACGAACATCTAACCGAGCGCTTTGCCCGCCACGCGGCCCTGAGTGAAGCCGCTGGCATGCTCCATTGGGACTCCTCGACTTTAATGCCCCGGGGCGGGTCTGACGCGCGCACGGAACAGCTCACGGCCCTAAACTTGACCTGCCACGAGTTGATAACAGCCTCCGAAGTCGGCGATCACTTGGCCCAAGCCGATGCCGAACAGAAAAGCGGCAGTCGGCCCCTATCAGATTGGGAAACAGCCAACCTGCGTGAGATGCGGCGCCTTTGGCTGCATGCCACGGCCTTGCCGGAAGATTTGGTCGCGGCCCAATCTCGGGCCAACAGCCACTGCGAAATGCTATGGCGAGAAGCGCGACCGGCGGCAGACTACGCCATGGTGCTCCCGGCCCTAAAGGAGGTTTTGTCCCTCAGCCGTCAAGAAGCCTCGGTCAAGGCGGAGGCGCTGGGCTGTTCGCCCTATGACGCCCTGCTGGATCTTTACGAGCCGGGCGGCAGTGCCGCCGAGATTGATGTCATCTTTGACGATATCGCGGCTTTTTTGCCCGACTTTCTGGAGCAGGTGCTGACCCATCAAGGCAAGCAGCCGACCCCCCAAGTGCCCAGCGGACCCTTCCCGATCGAAAAGCAAGAAGCTCTGGGTCGCCAACTCATGGGGGCTGTGGGCTTTGACTTCGACTTCGGCCGCCTGGATGTTTCCTTGCATCCCTTTTGCGGCGGTGTGCCCGACGATGTGCGCATCACCACCCGTTATGACGTCGATGACTTTGCCAAGTCTCTCATGGGTGTGCTGCACGAAACCGGCCACGCCCTTTATGAGCGCGGCCTGCCCCAAGAATGGCGGCGTCAGCCGGTGGGCACGGCGCGGGGCATGGCCATGCACGAAAGCCAGTCCCTCTTGATCGAGATGCAGGCCTGCCGTTCCGCCGCCTTTGTCGCTTTTCTCGCACCTCTGGCCAAGGAGGCTTTCGGCGGCCAAGGCCCGACTTGGGAGGCGGACAACCTGATCCGCCTTTACAATCAGGTAAAGCCGGATTTCATCCGCGTGGACGCCGACGAGGTGACCTATCCGGCTCACATTATTCTGCGCTACCGTCTGGAAAAGGCGTTGATCGCCGGCGAGATGGAGCTGGAGGATTTGCCTGCCGCCTGGAATGAGCAGATGCGCGGCCTCTTGGGGCTTGTGCCGCCTCATGACGGCGTGGGGTGCTTGCAGGATATCCACTGGTATGATGGGGCTTGGGGCTATTTCCCCACTTATAGTCTGGGAGCCATGACGGCGGCCCAGTTGTTTCACGCGGCCGTCGCCGAGGTTCCCGAAATCCCCGATGCCATTGGCCGAGGTGACTTTTCGCCACTGATGGCTTGGCTCAGGGAAAAGGTCCACGGCCTTGGGTCCCTTCTGTCCACGCCCGAGACCATCAAGCAGGCCACGGGCCAGACGCTGGACCCTGAGATTTTTAAGAACCATCTGCGCCAACGTTATTTGCCTTGACCCCCTTTGGGAGGGCGCCGGAGATAAACCATGAAATATATCTCGACCCGCGGCGCGGCGCCGACACTGGCTTTCGATGAGGTCCTGCTGAGCGGCTTGGCCAGCGATGGAGGCCTTTATTTACCCGAAAGCTGGCCCGAATTCTCCGCCGCCGACCAGCGCGCGATGGCTCGGATGAGCTATGATGAACTGGCGCTGACGGTGATTCGGCCATTTGTAGGCGATGCTATTGAGGAAGCAGATCTAGAGCGGATTATCCAGGAGACATACCGCGGCTTTTCCCACAGTGCCGTAGCGCCGCTGAAGCAATTGGATAGCCAGATCTGGTTAATGGAACTTTTTCATGGCTCAACCTTGGCCTTCAAGGACTATGCGCTGCAGCTTGTAGGGCGGCTCTTTGGCCATGTATTGGCTGCCCGCGGTGAAAGGGTGACCATCGTCGGGGCAACCTCCGGGGATACGGGCTCCGCGGCCATCGAGGCCTGCCGGGGGCGGCCGGAAATAGAAGTTTTCATGTTGCACCCCCAGGGCCGGGTCTCCGAGGTGCAGCGCCGTCAAATGACCACTGTTTTGTCGGATAACATCCATAACATTGCCGTCGACGGCACCTTCGACGACTGTCAGGACTTGGTGAAGGCCATGTTCAACGACCGGGCCTTTCGCGATAGCTTCCAATTGTCCGCGGTAAACTCCATCAACTGGGCCCGTATCATGGCTCAGATCGTTTATTATTTCGCCGCTGGCGTCGCTTTGGGGGCACCGGACCGGCCCATAGGTTTTTCCGTTCCCACCGGCAACTTCGGCAATGTCTTTGCCGGCTACGCGGCAGGGCGCATGGGCTTGCCCGTGGCCCAGTTGATCGTGGCTTCCAACGCCAACGACATTCTAACGCGCTTTTTCGAAAGCGGCGCCATGACCGTTGTCGGGGTGCAGCCCACTTTGTCGCCTTCCATGGATATTCAGGTCTCCAGTAATTTCGAGCGTTTGCTGTTCGATCTCTTCGACCACAAGGGCCCCCGCGTGGCCGAGGCGCTGACCCAATTCCGGCAGAATGGTTCCTTTGCGGTTGAGCAGAAGCTACGCGATCGCCTCGATCGCCTTTTTGACGCCTATCGGCTCAATGATGGAGGAACCCTGGGGGAAATGGCACGCATCTACCAAGCCACGGGCGAAATCTTGGACCCCCACACGGCCATCGGGACAGCGGCGGCCCGGGCCCTGCGCCGGGACGAAGTTGGGGCCATGGTGGCGCTGGCCACGGCTCACCCGGCAAAGTTCCCCGATGCGGTGGAAAAGGCACTGGGCCTCAGGCCGGCTTTGCCCGACCATCTCTTGGACCTTTATGAGCGGGAGGAGCGACTTACCCCCATGGACAACGACGGCAGCGCGCTTCAGGACTTGATTCGCGCGCGGGCCAGGGCTTCCAATCGGCGTTAGGGAGCTTTTCAGCGCCTTTTGTCTTTTAAATCCTATCTTTGAATCCTTGTGCTGCTGGGTGCGGATGTGCCAATAGGAGGCGGATCAACGGTATAAGGCCTCGAAAGCGGTAACAATGGCATCATCATGTCGGTAAAGGTCACCAAGCTGCCAAATGGCTTGCGCGTGGCCACGGACCACATTCCTCACATCCAGACCGTCTCTATCGGGGCCTGGGTGGGCAGCGGCACGCGCCACGAGACGGCCGAGGTCAACGGCATCGCGCATCTTTTGGAGCATATGGCCTTTAAAGGCACCGAGCGTCGCTCCGCCTACCAGATCGCCGAGGAAATTGAAGCGGTCGGGGGCAGCCTGAATGCCTACACCAGCCGGGAGTCCACGGCCTACTACGCCAAGGTGATGTCCGATGATGCCGCCCTAGCCTTCGACATCATCAGCGACATCCTGCAAAACCCGAAATTCGACGAGGTCGAGCTACAGCGGGAACGGGCGGTGGTGCTGCAGGAAATCGGCGAGGCTTGGGACGCGCCGGACGATATCGTCTTTGATCATTTTCAAGAGGTGGCCTTTCCCGGCCAAGGCTTGGGTCGCCCCATCCTGGGAAAAGCGGATATCGTTCGTGGGCTGGGGGCGGGCGTTCTGCGCAATTTCATGGATTGTTCCTATGGCCTGGACCGTGTCGTTTTCGCCGCCGCAGGAAACTTAGATCACGACGATTTGGTGGCCTGGGCGGAGGAAGCCTTTTCAGAAAAACGAAACGGCCCCGCGCCGCAACCGGAAAAAGCCGCCTACACCGGCGGCGATCTGCGCGAGGGGCGTGATACGGAACAGGTGCACCTTGTTCTGGGATTTGACGGAGTGGGCTTTTTGGACCCGGACTACTATGCCTGCCATTTGCTTTCCACCTTGTTTGGCGGTGGCATGTCCTCTCGGCTGTTCCAGCAGGTTCGCGAAGAACGGGGCCTCGTCTATTCCATTCATTCCTTTTCATCGTCTTATTCGGATAGCGGGCTTTTCGGAGTTTACGCAGGGACCGGTCGGCAGGAGGTGGCGGAGGTCATCCCAGTCCTTTGCGATGAACTGAACAAGCTGCACGGGGGCGTAGGCGAGCGGGAGTTGGAAATTGCCAAAAATCAGTTGCGCGCATCTTTGCTCATGAGCCGAGAAAGCTCTTCCAACCGCTGCGAACAACTGGCGCAACAGCTCCTGACCCACGGTCGGGTCTTGCCCAGCGCCGAAGTCTTGGGGAAAATGAATTCGGTGACGACCGATGATCTGCAAAGGGTCATTGAGCGTCTCTTGTCCAAACGGCCGACCATGGCATCGGTGGGTCAAATCGGCTCGGTCGAGTCGTTTGACCAGATTGAGCGGCGACTGGCCTAGACTTGGACAAGATCGGGGTCTTAGTGTGAGGGGGTCGGATGATCCTGTCTCTTTTCGGCGGTGACAAGAAAGCCGGTGTTCAGCTTGAGCACGCTCGGGTCTACCTGCGGCCGCCCAAAACAGCGGATTGGCGGGATTGGGCGGACTTGCGAACCCAAAGCCGTGACTTTCTGACCCCTTGGGAGCCGACCTGGCCCAACGATGCCCTCACTCGCCAGGCTTTTCGCCGTCGTTTGCGGCAGTATGATTATGAATGGGAACAAGGTTCGGGCTTCAGCTTTTTTGTCTTTCACAAAAAGAGCGACCTGCTGTTGGGCGGCATTTCCTTTTCGAACGTGCGCCGGGGGGTCTCGCAAACGGCTAGTTTGGGCTATTGGGTCGGCGAACCTCATGCCCGGCAGGGCTACATGAGTGAGGCGCTGCTGGCTTCCCTGGAGTTTGCCTTTGACCGCTTGGGCCTGCACAGGGTCGAGGCGGCTTGCCTGACCAATAACCAGGCCAGCCAAAAACTATTGGT
Source organism: Pseudomonadota bacterium (assembly GCA_039028695.1). Lineage (GTDB taxonomy): Bacteria > Pseudomonadota > Alphaproteobacteria > Kiloniellales > Kiloniellaceae > JANQKX01. The sequence continues at coordinate 6,963 of JBCCHN010000108.1, read as the reverse complement.
CAAATCGGGGTTCTCCCAACAAGGCTATGCGCGGCAGTATCTGCGCATAGACGGACGATGGCAGGATCATCTCTTGTTCGAGATCCTCCGCAACGACCCACGCGGAGCGGCCGCTCTCCAGCCGGATTCCATGAAAAGCTCGGCTTAACGACAGGCTTGGATCAGGCGTGACCCGCTTCGCCTGAGAGCATGGAAATGTCCACGCCCAATTTGGCCATGGCCCGTTCCCACTTATCGTCCAGCCCGTTGTCGAAAATCAGCTCCTCATCGGCGGTCGCGTGCAGCCAGCCGTTGGCTTGAATTTCGTTGTCTAACTGGCCGGGCCCCCAACCCGCATAGCCCAAGGCCATGAGTTGTTTTTTCGGACCGGCCCCCTGGGCGATGTCGCGCAAGATGTCGATGGTGGCTGTCAAAGCGATGCGGGGATTGACCTGCAAGGTGCTTTCCTGAAGATAGTCGCCGGAATGCAGCACAAATCCTCGCCCGGATTCCACCGGTCCACCGAAGTGAACCCGGATCTCCTCTTTTAAGTCAGTCACCTCAATCCCAAGCTGGGACAACAGGTCGGGGAAGGTGATGGCGCCGACCAACCTGTTAATGACCAGGCCCATGGCCCCGTCCTCGTTATGGGCGCAGAGGTATATAACCGTACGCGCAAAACGGGAGTCTCGCATGTTCGGCATGGCGATCAGGAGCTGGCCGGTCAAATAACCGCTTTTTTCCTGTGAATGATCTGTCATTTATCGAGCAAATGGTCGCAAATAACGAGCCTGTCAAAATTAGATCACGCCACCGATTGGACGGCAACACGATAATGTGACGATGAAACCTTGTCACATGATAGCATATTTAACAAATATTCACTGCCGCTTAACGGACTTTTGGGTTAATCTAGGATCATGCAGCTTCTCCCACAGATTTGGGCCAAGTTACTGGTAACTATGGCTCTTTTCCTCGGTGCTTTGACATTGTCGAGCGTGGCTTGGGGCGCTGCCGGCCCTTGGGCTGAAAACGATCACAGTCGCCTTCGCTTGATTGCGGCCGGCGATACGGCCACCGGACCGCCAGAGGCGCCGGAGCAGGTCCAGGCCGGCCTTCATTTCCAACTCTCTCCAGGCTGGAAAATATACTGGCGCTCGCCCGGCGATGCCGGTTTTCCGCCGGCGCTCGACTGGCAGGGCTCACAAAACCTCCAATCCGCCGAGATGAGCTGGCCCGCTCCCTATCGCTTCTCCCTCTTTGGGCTGGAGACCTTCGGCTATGGGGACGAGGTGGTGCTTCCCCTTAATTTGGAAAAACAGATCACCGACCAGGGACTCATCCTGCAGGCTCAGGTGAATTATCTCATTTGCGAGGAAATCTGCATCCCCTACAGCGAGGATGTCTCGCTTGCCTTGCCAGCCGGCTCCGGCGGCTCTTCGCCCGAGTCGTTCCTATTGTCCTCCTTCCAGCAACAGGTGCCCGGCGATGGCACCGCCGTGGGCTTGGAAGTGTCCAAAGCGGTTTTGACCGGGGATATGAAAGAGCCCCTGTTGGAGGTGACCGCCCGCGCCGATGGGGCTTTCGTCGCGCCTGATCTCTTGGTGGAGGGCCCGCCCGCCTTTTACTTCGCCAAGCCGGACGTCTCCTTGAGCGAGGATGGGCAGGAAGTCACCTTTAAGGTGCCGAGCCAAGCCAGCGCCAACGCCGGCGTGTTGGAAGGCAAGCAACTCATTTTGACGGTTCTGGATGACGGCCGGGCCATGGAGCAGGGGGTCTTGGCTCGCTTTGACAGCGCCGCTGTGGTGCAGGCTGGCTTGGCTGGCCAACAGCCGCCGGCGGTGGGTCTATCGACCCTTTTGGGCATGTTGGTAGCCGCCCTGTTGGGGGGGCTGATCCTCAATCTTATGCCCTGCGTCCTGCCGGTGCTGTCGATCAAGCTCTTGAGCGTGGTGGAGCAAGGAGGCCGTGCCAAAGCCGAGGTGCGTGGCAGTTTCCTGGCGACGGCGGCGGGGATCGTCTTTTCCTTTATGGTTCTGGCCTTGGCGGCCATTTTGTTCCAGCAAGCCGGCATGGCGATCGGTTGGGGCATTCAGTTTCAGCAGCCGCTCTTTTTGATTTTTATGGCGCTTCTGGTGGTCCTCTTTGCCTGCAACCTCTTCGGTTTTTTCGAGATCCCTCTGCCGGCTTGGATGGGATCTGTGGGCGCCGCCGGTCCGCAAAAGGGCAAGGCCGGCGCCTTTGCCACCGGTGCCTTCGCAACCCTGTTGGCAACCCCGTGTTCCGCGCCCTTCCTGGGTACGGCGGTGGGCTTTGCCCTCTCCCGCGGTTCCTGGGAAATCGCTTTGATCTTTGCGTTCCTGGGCCTTGGCCTCGCCTTGCCTTACCTCCTGGTGGCGGCTTTTCCCGGCCTTGCCAGTCGTTTGCCCCGACCGGGCGCATGGATGCTGACGGTTCGTAAAGTCTTGGGAGTCTTCTTGCTGGGCACGGCCCTTTGGCTTTTGTCCGTTCTCTTTGTCCAAGTCGGCGCCCTCGCCACCGCCGTCATCGGGGGACTCCTGGCCCTTTTGACTTTGGTCCTTTGGCGGGGCTTCGCAGCGCGGCAGAATTCGGGTCAACGCTCGGTTTTGGCCTCCCCAGTGCTGGCAGGGGTCCTTTCCCTTGCTGTCTTGGCGGTGCCTTTTGGAGTGCCGGGGCATTTGCAAGGTTCGAGCCAGTCCGCGACAGCGGAGTCGGACGCTTGGGCACCCTTGGACGAGGCTGCTATTCAAGAGCGGGTCGCGGCCGGGCAGATCGTCTTTGTCGATGTCACGGCCGATTGGTGCATCACCTGCCAAGTGAACAAGAAGGTGGTTCTCGACAGGGAGGATATCGCCGAAAGGCTAATGGCCCCCGAGGTGGTTCTCCAGCGCGGCGACTGGACCCTACCAAACGATGAGATATTTGCCTATTTGGAGAGCCACGGCCGATACGGCATTCCCTTTAACGCGGTCTATGGCCCTGGGGCACCAGACGGTATCACCCTGCCATAAATTCTCACCAAGCAGTCCCTGCTTGAGGCCCTTGAAGAAGCGGCCGGGTCAGGCACACCCAATAGCGTGGCCGGCTCGGGGTAAAAGGCCTGCCTAACGGCGTTGCAACCCCATTGCACCTTGGAATGGCCCGCTGGCCGCACTATCTTCTGTGAATTCAATCAATTCGCTAAGGCGGCGACAGCGCCTGCGTGCCTTAGTTCAGGGGAAGGAAACAGCACTATGAGCATTCAAGTCGGCGATCGTCTACCCGAGGTCGCTCTCAAACACATGACCAGCGACGGCGTCGGCGAGATCTCCACCCAAGAGCTTTGCGCAGGCAAAAAAGTGGTTGTTTTCGCGGTGCCGGGTGCCTTCACACCGACCTGTTCGGCCCGTCACTTGCCGGGCTTTGTGCAGTCGGCGGCTGCCCTGCGTGGCAAGGGCGTGGACACCATTGCCTGTTTGTCGGTCAACGATGCCTTTGTTATGGATGCCTGGGGCCGCGATCAGCAGGTTGGGGACAATGTCCTCATGTTGGCCGACGGCAATGGGGACTTTTCCAAGGCTATCGGGATGGAGATGGATGCGAGCGGCTTTGGTATGGGATTGCGGTCCCAACGCTATGCCATGGTGATCGATGACGGAGTGGTCTCGGTCCTTAACGTGGAAGCGCCGGGTGCCTTCGAAGTCTCCAGTGCCGAGGCCGTGCTCAGCGCCCTATAACCTCGACCGAATGTCTCGTTCGGGCGCGCGGCTACTGTTCAGCGGCGCCCCGCCGGGCCAGTTCGTCCACCCGTTCGTTCTCATCGTGGCCGCTGTGGCCCTTCACCCATCTCCAGTCCACTTGGTGAGGGGCCAGGGCGCTTTCCAGGCGTTGCCAAAGATCGGCATTCTTAACCGGTTTTTTGCTGGCGGTTTTCCAGCCGTTTCTTTTCCAGTTGTGAATCCATTTGGTGATGCCGTCTTTTAAGTAAGTGCTGTCCGTGGTCAGCACCACGCGGGCCGGGCGAGTCAAGCTTTCCAAGGCTGAGATGGCGGCCAGCATTTCCATGCGATTGTTCGTGGTTTGAGGCTCGCCTCCGTAAATCTCTTTTTCCCGGTCTTGGTAGCGCAGCAGGGCACCCCATCCCCCCGGTCCCGGATTGCCCGAACAGGCACCATCGGTAAAAATCTCAACCACGTCGTCGCCAGCGTTGCTTGCTTCTTTCATCATAGGCTTAACCCATAGGCATCCGGTCCGCGAACTCCCTGATGAAAGTTCAGCTTTTTCCAATATTCCAAGGGGTTTTTAGGCTTCACAAAGGCCCCCGGCGGGTGGTTGAGCCAATCGTATAGCCGGGTCAACAGAAAGCGAATGGCCGATCCGCGGGCCAACAGGGGCAAGGCCTTTAGCTCATCGTCGGTGATGGGTCGTACCCGTTGATAGGCCTGCAGTAAAAGGCGGGCCTTGGTGATGTTAAATGCATTGTCGCCCTCAAAACACCAGGCATTCAAGCAAACCGCCAGATCATAGCTCAGGAAATCGTTGCAGGCGAAATAGAAATCGATCATGCCGCTCAGGGTTTCGTGCAGGAAAAACACATTGTCCGGGAAGAGGTCGGCATGAATAACGCCCTCCGGTAAGTTGTCGGGCCAATGGGCTTCGAGAAAGTCCAACTCCTGCGCCAAGGCTTGGGCCAAGCCCGGCTTGACTTCGTGAGCCCGCTCGGCACAGTCTTCGTAAATGGGGCGCCAGCCTTTTAGGGACAGGTTATTATCCCGCCGCATGGCGAAGGAAGCGCCAGCCAAGTGCATTCGTGCCAATGCCTTGCCCAGTTCCCCGCAATGAAAGGGTTGAATGCGGCGCGGCCATAGACCTTCCAGAAAGGAAATGATCACCGCAGGGCGGCCGCATAGCTCGCGAAGGGCCCGATCATCCCGCCCATGGACCGGAAGCGGACAGGAAATACCGTGCACGGACAGGTGCTCCATCAACCCCAGGAAATAGGGCAGGTCCTGCGGGTCTACCCGTTTTTCGTAAAGCGTCAGGATGAAGGAGCCGTTGGTTGTCGCCAGTAGGTAATTGGAATTCTCAACGCCCTCGGCAATACCCTTGAAGGACACCACTTCGCCCAGATCATACTGGGCCATAAAGGTCCTCAGATCCTCGTCGCTGACTTCGGTGTAAACGGCCATGGGTGTGGATCACATTCGGCGCGTACTGGAGGGGCTCACCGGTTTTGCGTCGCCGTGGCGGGGGGGTCGTCCACCAGTGCCCTGGGCAATTTAAACGTCACGTTCTCTTCCTGGCCATCGGCTTCCTTGAGTGTGACATGGAACCGGTCCCGGCAGGCCGCGACGACTTCCTCGACCAGCACCTCGGGTGCTGACGCGCCGGCGGTCAAGCCCAAGCGGCTTACACCCTTGAAAAGGTCCCAATCGATCTCGCTGGCACGCTGTACAAGCATGGCCTTTTTGCAACCTTCGTTGCGCGCCACTTCGACCAGCCGCTGCGAGTTGGACGAGTTAGGGGCGCCGACGACCAGCAAAGCATCGCAGCTGGCCGCGATGGATTTGACCGCCGCCTGGCGGTTGGTCGTGGCGTAACAGATATCTTCCTTCTTGGGACCCTGCAGGTTGGGAAAGCGCCGTTGCAATATGGCAATAACCTCTGCGGTGTCGTCGACAGACAAGGTCGTTTGCGTAATGTAAGCCAGGCGATCGGGGTCGCCTACTTGGATTTTTTCCGCATCCTCGTTGTTTTCCACCAAAAGGATCGCATCGTCAGGGAGTTGGCCCATGGTGCCGATCACCTCGGGATGCCCCGCGTGCCCGATCAGTATGATCTGGTTGCCCAGCCGGTGGTGCCGCTCGGCCTCGCGATGCACCTTGCTTACCAAGGGGCAGGTGGCATCCAAATAAAAGAGGTTACGGCGGGTGGCTTCGCTGGGTACCTCCTTGGGCACGCCGTGAGCGGAAAAGATTACGGGAGCATCACTGGGTACCTCGGACAGCTCTTCCACAAAAATGGCGCCCTTTTTTTCCAGACCCTCCACTACGAATCGATTGTGCACGATTTCGTGACGGACATAAACCGGCGAGCCGTAACGGTTGAGCGCCTGCTCAACGATCTCGATCGCCCGTTCTACGCCGGCGCAAAAGCCCCGTGGCTTTGCCAAGATGACGGTCAGTTCCGGTTTTTCCATCACAATCGATCCTTCAATGGGCCCAACCGCGGCGCGATAATACGCGAGTGTACCTGCCATTCCCTACCACGTCTCTAAAGGCCTCCACAAATCCAGTTTTTGTGAGCCGGCAAGCCACCGTCCCGCTTCAACGGGCCTTGTGCGATGCCATCAGCTTGCCTAAAGTCCACAGTGTTTTAGGGGTGGGAGGACAAAAGGGAAAGATATTCCTGACCGCTCTCTGCCGCGTCCTATGAACTGATGGTTCTTTCCATCCGGGAGACTTTGATGTCTGACGCCATTTTGGCCCAAAACGCGCCCTTCAAGGTTGATGTGGAGGAGGGAAAATCTTATTTCCAGCGCGCGAACCGGCAGAGTCCATGGCATCCTTTCAATAGTGGCGCGCACAGTTGCCTCTGATATTTTTCAATTCAAGTTGTGTAGCATTCTAAGTGGGCTGGCATGATGGGATACACAAGGCTGTGGGGATCGGGGGTCGCCATCGTGACCATGATGGCGCTGGCTGCCTGTTCCAGCGACGAGGCACCGCTGCCCTGTCCGTCCATCGTTGTTGTGCAGGACGCAGCCCAACAGATTAAATTCGCAGACGACGGCCGGGATCTGACAGATGTGATTTATCAGGCCGATATTTCTGCCGCGGGTATAACTTGCGAATATGACGAGAATGCGATCGATGTGGATATGCGGGTGCGGGTTCAGGCCCGCCGTGGTCCCGCCGACGAGAGCAATGTGGCTGACATCGAATATTTCGTCGCCATCGCCCGCTGGGATCTGAATGTCCTCGC
>JBCCHN010000107.1:0-17678 GCA_039028695.1 Pseudomonadota bacterium | reverse complement strand
GGCGAAGGCCACCGGCAGGACCCACATGAAGATCTTGCTTTTGCTGATGTTGGTCTGGCGTGATCGGGTTTCATCCACCACCGCGTGGGCCAGGGATACATCGGGCGGCGGCCCGGCGAAGAGCCCCATGCCGCTGATGCAGACCAGCACCAAAAAGGAGCCCAACAGCAACAGCCCCAAACCGCCCCACCACAAAAAGGCCGCCACCGCCAAAGCGATAAAAATGCCGATGACCATCAAGATTTCACGCATGGGGGGCTCTGACGCTCCAGTTGCCACGTGACCACTAGCCTAGCACACCCCTCAATCTAACACAGTCTCCGGGCCTGCGCACGCGATCATGGGTCCAGCAGCACACATCCCGATCTCTGTTTTTCCACTCCTCTACCATCCTCTCCCTGTTGGAGAGCGGAACGGGAGGGTATGCCCCCTGGCGCGAAAAGTGGGCAGGCTGTCCTTTGCGCCAGCGAGACCGGTGGTAAACTCAGGTCAGCTCAGATTTAGCTATAGTCCCATCCCAATCGGAGAAATTCCCATGTCAACCATGTCAAGCCTGTCCGCCTCCCAATCCTCCCCCGCTCTCACCATCGAGAACTGCGTCAACGAGATTTGCCCCTGGTCCGGCAACCCCGTGTCCCCGGATTCTCTGACTCTCTATCGGGACCGGGTGGTCGGCTTTTGCAATCAGGGCTGCCGCGACAGGTTCGAGAAGGCCACCCGTCACTTTGATGAGGCCTTAAGGGCTTAAGCAGGCTTGACCCGCGGGGGCAATCTGCCAGCATGGGGCGCACGCCTTCACCGTGACAAGATCCCAATAGCACCATGGCCCCCAAGACCCTTTTTCGCATCGGCATCGCCGGCAGCTTCGTCACCGCACTCTGCTGCTTTTCGCCCTTGCTGCTCATCATAGCCAGCGCCATCGGGCTCACGGTGACCGGCCTTTTGGTGGACTTCATCCTGCTGCCCGCCTTCATCGGCTTCTTGGGCCTCACCGCCTACGCCTACTGGCGCCTCAAAAGATCGGCCAAGTGAGGGTCAAGCCGGTCCTGCCCTGTCTTAATCGAAACGGGCAGAGGCTTGATCATCGCTAGCGCTTCGACTTTTAAAACGCCCGTGTGGTGCAGATCGCTTAACTTCCTCGGGCGGACTCCCCCTCCGATCTTTCAATCCGACAGGCAAAGCAATTGTTCGTGGAGGAGCGTAGGTGCACGAACTTGACCGCCGGATCGCTCAGCAAATCCGCCGCGTGCCGGGTAATCTCCTCGGGCGGGACGACCTTTCCCGTGCCGTAAATAATCCGCTCGTCATAGCCATAGCCGCGCACGATGCGGGGCTCGCCGTTCGCGTAGAGGCTCGGCAGGTCACCATTGCCCTCATAGGCCGAGCAGGGATGGGCGTGGAGGAAAATGGGGCCCACTTCCGCATAGGGTTGGGGAGTCTCGAAAGGCCGGTAGGCCAAGGCGAGGTAAGTCTCGCCGGCCTTCACCCGTTGCAGGCAATGGCGGCAGGGTAGATCGCCCCCGTCGGAGATATGGCGTTCCGGCACCATGCCATGGGCATCCACCCCGCCGTTCCAAAAGATTTGGGCATGGGCGGTGGGAAGAGGCCGAAAGACGATACCGGATTTGGTGGCAACAGACTTAGTAATGGCAGACATGGTAAAGCTCCCTGGCATGTAATCCATGGCGTGAGGATCGAGACCCTTACCCTACCCCAATGCACGCCATGGAAAACTCCGCTTCTTGCGCCGCAATTTTTGTCAAGGCCCCACTGCCAGATGCGAGACGCCAAGACGCAAGCCGCCAAAACGTAAGTCACCCTCGCCTCGGGGCGCTCGGCCGAAGCTTCATGAAGGCCAATTTAGGCCTTCATTAAAATTTTCCCTTTACATTAAAAATATTTTTATCGTATAAATATCTCATTATCATAAAAAGGAGGTCAACATGGTGAAGAAAATCATGTACCTGGAGACCATCGAGCAGGTTCGCGCCCTCATGGAGCCCTCGCGGGAGAGGATTCTCCGCGAGCTGGGCGGCGGCGCCACCACGGCGAAGGAAATTGCCCAGGCCATGGGCCAAAGCGTGCCCCGCATCCATTATCACCTCAAGGAGCTGAAGATCCACGGCCTGATCCGCGCCACCAAAAAGGTGCAAAAGGGAAACCTGACGGAGACCCACTACGAGCCTGCCGCCCGCGCCTTTCGCTCCAAAACCTCCCTCGAGGACGCGCTGCGCAACAGCCCGGAAAGCTATCGCGACGTGCTAACCCGCGCCCTGCTGCTGGGCCTCACCAGCCTGGAGGACCGTGTTGTGGAGGTGGTGAACCTGATCGAGGAGAGCGATCCGGAAACCTTTCAGGAGGCGATCCGGCCCAGCCTCTTGGAAAACGGCCTGAATGCCGAGATGACCGATCTCTTTTTGACCCAAGAAGAGTACGAGGCTTTCCACGCCGACTACCAAGCCCTCATTACCCGCTACAAAAAGAACCGCAAAAGCCGTAAGCGCCGCGCAGTGGAAATGTTCTGGATGAGCCTCCCCGACGCCGAAGCCCTCAAAGCCGGCCCGCTGTGAGACCCATCGACCCATCACCTTTAAAGCCAACACCCCTCAAACGAAAGCCTCACCTACTTGGGGGTGCTGGGAGCTGGCACCGAATTTGCGGCGGTATTCGGCGGGGGTGACGCCGCTGTGGCGCAGGAAGGCGCGGCGCAGGCGCTGTTCGTCGCCCAGGCCCGTCTGCGCGGCGACCTGGGCGACGGAGAGGTGGCTTTGCTCCAGCAGGCGCTTGGCGCCCTCAACCCGCAGGCACTCCATGGACTTGGCCGGCGACAAACCCGTTGCCGTCTTATAGAGGCGGGAAAAGTTGCGCGGGCTCATGCCCGCCCGCTCGGCCAAGGCCTCCACGGACAGGTCCGCCATCAGGTTCTCCGCCACCCAGGCCTGCAGCTCGCCAAAGTGCCGGCCACGCACGCCGCCGGGTCCACCCGCCCCATTATGGCCCTGGGCGATCAGCACATTGGAAAATTGGGACTGGCCGCCGGGCCGTTTCAAAAACACCACCAGGGCCTGGGCAATATCCATGGCGATCTCGTGGCCCAAGTCTTCCTCGATCATGGCCAGCGCCATATCGATCCCCGCCGTACAGCCCGCCGAGGACCAGACATTGCCGTCCTTCACAAATAAGGGGTCACCTTCCACCCGGCTTGCCGGATGGTCGCGCTGCAGCTCCTCGAGGTGGCGCCAATGGGTGGTCACCCGGCGCCCGTCCAACAGGCCCGCCTTGCCGGTGACAAAAGCGCCCATGCACGAGGATGCCACCCGCCGGCAGGTCCTGGCCGCGGCCCGCACCCAATAGACGATGCGCACCTCCTCGGCCAGGTTAAAGACCCCGTCGCCGCCCGCAACGATCACGGTATCCATGGGGCGGGCCGCCGCCTCGGCAAGGGATAGGGTGCCCAAGGTGACGCCCGTATCCGTTGCCACCGGCCCGCCGGCGAGCGAGGCCATGACCACCTCGTAACGGGGCGCCCGTCCCCGCCGCTCCAAAGCCCGGTTGGCCGTCGCAAAAGCCTGCGCCGGCCCGCAGGCATCCAACAATGTCACCCCCGGATAAATCAACGTCACCACGCCGGCACGTCCGGCGGCGATTCCATTTTCTGCGATTCCATTTTCCGGGCTTTGGTTGGTTTTTTTGTCCGATGCCAGCTGGGCCTTACTTCCGGTCTTGGGGCTTTGGTTGCTTCTTTGATCAGATGCCGGTTTGGAAGGGCGTTTGGACGATCCGTTTTGCGTTTTTTGTCCCATGATCTTCCTCTCATCCCGACGCGGCCCGTGGCGCGGGCGGCACGGTTGGCAGAAAATGATACTAAGTTGTCATTTAAGCCAAACTGGGATGAATGTAAAGCTGATACCCCTCGAGCCCAAAAGCCCTCCAGCTCAAGCGGACGCTTCAAAGGACCCCATGCCCCCCACCGAACTCCCCCCTGTCGGCAGCGATTCAAACCCAAAAGGAATCGCAGGTGCCCGTGGCACCCGCACCGCCCGTGGCGGCCGGGCCGCCTGGTTGATTGTGGTCTTGTCCTTTATTGCCTTGTCCTTGGCCTTTTCGGCGCGGGCGGCGTTTGGGCTGGTAATGCCCACCTGGGAGGCGGAATTCGGCTGGAGCCGCTCTTTCACCTCCACCACCGTGGCGGCGGCCTTGATGATGATGGCGGTCATCGCGCCCTTTGCCGGGCGTTTGGTGGATAAGCACGGCTCCCGCTCCGTCATCTTGCTGGGGCTGGCGGCGCTGGCTGCCGGGTGTTTTTGGATCGCGGTCACCTCCCACCCCTGGGCTTTTTTCCTGGCCTTTGCGGGCATTGCGGGCACGGGCTTCGGCTTGGTGGCGACCCATGTGGTCTCGGTCGCTGTGGAGCAGGAGTTCGACAAGAACCAGGGCCTGGCCACGGGAATTGCCACCGGGGGATCCACCGGGGGACAGTTTTTGATCGTGCCCTTGCTGGCGGTGATGTTGACCGCCACGTCCTGGCGCTGGGCTTTTGTGTCCCTTGGGATCGCCACGGTCCTGTTGATGGTCTTCATCTGGCGCTGGTTCCCTAAGGGAGGGGGTGTCGCAACCGTCGACCCAAGTCAAAGTAAGGGAACTGGCCCGGCCAGTGTGTGGGGCGATCTTTGGCGCATCGTGAAGATGCCGGTGTTTCAGATCCTGTTTTGGAGCTATTTCATCTGCGGCTACACCACCTCGGGTGTGATCGAGACGCACTTTTTGCCCTACGCCACTTTTTGCGGCTTCGGCGCCGTGGTCTCGGCGACGGCTTACGGGGTGCTCTCGGCCATCAACCTTGTGGGCATGATCCTGGCCGGCTGGCTGACCGACCGGATGAACCGACCGCTGCTGCTGGGCGGCATCTATGTGATCCGCGGCCTGACCTTTATCCTCTTGGTGGAGGTTGGGGTCAGCACCGAGACCCTGTTCCTCTTTGCCATCCTTTTTGGCTTGGTGGATTACTCAACCGTCCCCGTTACCGCCAGCTTGGTGGCCAGTCACATCGGCGTGCGGGTCATGGGGCTGGCTTTTGGGCTGATCTCCGCCGGGCACCAGGTGGGCGGCGCCATCGGGGCTTACTTCGGCGGCATCCTCTTCGACCTCTATGCCCGCTATGACTGGGTCTGGTGGTCCTCCCTCTGGCTCGCGGTTCTGGCCGGCCTGATGGTTTTCATCCTGCGCGACAACCCCCGCACGCCCCAACTTGCTGAATAGCCTCCAATCCCTCCTTATGTTAGATTATTCCCAGACCTTGGGGAGGGGCAGACATGACCGATACCGCCATCCTTTGGCCGCAGAAGACCCGCGAGCTGCACAATCATCATTTCGATTCCACGATCTGGAACGACTTCGCCTTTCGCGACGATGACATCGTCATCGCCACCTATGCCAAGTCGGGTACCACCTGGATGCAGCAGATCATCAGCCAGCTGATCTTTGAGGGAGCCGAAGGCCTGCCGGTGGCCGAGATGTCGCCTTGGCTGGACCTGCGCATCCCGCCCAAGGAGGAAAAGCTGGCCATTGTGGAGGCACAAGACCACCGCCGCTTTTTAAAGACCCACCTGCCCGTGGATGCGCTCGTCTTTTCGCCCCGGGCCAAATACGTCTACATCGGTCGGGACGGCCGGGACGTGGTCTGGAGCTTTTACAATCACCACGCCAAGGCCAATGGCCTGTGGTACGAGTTGCTGAACGACTCGCCGGGCCGAGTGGGCCCGCCCATCAAGCCGCCCAGTGACGACGTGGTCACCTATTTCCAGGACTGGCTGGCCCGTAATGGCCATCCCTTCTGGCCCTTTTGGGAGAACATCCGCACCTGGTGGGCGATCCGCGACCTGCCCAACGTCTTGCTGGTGCACTTTGCCGATTTAAAAGCGGATCTGCCTGGTGAGATCCGCCGCATCGCCGATTTTCTAGAGATCCCTGTCACGGATAATACCTGGCCGTCGATCATAGACCACTGCGGCTTCGAATACATGAAAACCAACGCGGCCGCCTCTGTACCCCTGGGCGGCGCCTTCTGGGACGGGGGTGCCGGCACCTTCCTGAACAAAGGCACCAACGGACGTTGGCACGACCGCTTGAGCCCCGAGGACATCGCCGCCTACGAAACCCGCGCTGCCGCCGAACTATCGCCCGCGTGCCGTCTCTGGCTCGCTGGTGGCAGATCCGGCTAACGCCGCAAAGAGTGGGGCCATGGCAATGGTTTCCCATCCCCTCCCACCGCCTCGGGAGACCTCACCAAATTGCCTGTCGAGAAGGGCCGCCTGAATCGTTTGCGCCAAACCATCATCGAACGGGCCACTGATCATACCCTGCTGAACAAACCCTTCCGTCGCACCGAACTGGCCCAAACCCTCCACAAAACCCTGACAGAGGGATGAGGGACAAAGAGCTGTGTCTCCGAGCGCCGGCAGCCTCTGCCTGCACTACTGGAAACCTGCGACTAATGATTGAATACAATCTGCTCGATTGTTAACATCGCGATCTTTCAAACTCTTGCAAAGTCTTCCCTTGTTTTGTTGGAACCAAGATAATTTTCAAAGTCTGGCCAAGCTGGCCAACCTTTTGGAGCAAGATACTCAACTTGCCCTTCTTGCATCCTATTGTCGTTTACGTGAGGAAGGACGGCGAAAAGAAGCCTTTCAAGCTCTGGAGGGGTTTCTGGATAAGGTAAAGACACTGTCTTTGGAGCGGCGCTACCAAATCGCTAACGAGATATTAGAAGCCAAGGAGACTCTGCCCCAAGCGCACCAGTTCATGAGCCAGCCCTTGTGGGAACGGCTGATCAAACCGACCATTAATCAGTACCTCGACAAGAATCCGGATTGTCTATCAGCTCTTCGTTGGCATGGCATCTATAGCAATAGTTCCAAATCTCTTCGGAAACTACTGGAGCTAGATCCATCGGACCACTTGGCACGACGTACATTCATAGTACGCTGGTTCTTGCAAGAAGTGGACTTCGCCACACATCACATCAACGAAGGATTGCTACTGGCGAGGCTGCCCGACATCGAAGAATGGTTAGATGAAGCAGATAAGTTATTGGCTGGCGCACCGGACTCTTCGGAAATTATAGACCTTGAAGGGGAAATAAATGAGTATCGCCAACTCATTTCCGATTGGCGGCAATATCAAAAAAGCGATTTTTCTAGTTTTCCTGCTTGGTGTATTCGTCACGGCCGTCACTATACTTGGCACAAAAAATTTGCAAAGAAATAACAGCAGTTTCGATGGGTTTTCGGCCCTTTCTCTGTTGCAGATTTAGCGCGCCTTTAAAAAGAGCAATGCACCGATGAAATGGCATCCCACGCAGAACGTACTTCCAAATTACGGTCCCATTAAACACTACCAATTGAGGGCTTAGTAAACGTGTCATCCAAGGAATCCCGCGCCCCTTTTACCTTCTCACCAGGTTTTGCCGGAAGCTGGCTTTACCTGCCGGCGGGCAATGAAAAGGCGGGCGCCGTTGTCGTGCTGCACGGCAGCGATGGGGGCTGGTCGGGCTGGGCCCATTGGCAGGCTTTGCTGCTGGCCGGCCAAGGTTTTATCGCCATCGCTCCCAACTACAGCAAAGGCGGAAACCTTTGGCATGCGGGGGATATCCATGCCGTGCCGTTAGACGAGACGGCGGCGGTTGTCGAGCGTCTCAGGCACCATCCCCGTTGCAATGGGCGCGTTGGCCTTTTTGGAGGGTCCCGGGGCGCGGAACACGCCCTTCTGCTGGCCAATCTGATGGCCCAACATGCGGGAGATCAAAACCAATCCGCCCAACCTCACGAGATCTACCCACCCGACGCTGTGGCGGCCCATGCGCCCCACGACCATATTGTGGCCGCCTTTTTCGCCGAGGCCCATCGCCCCGGTGCGAACCCCTCGGAAAGCGAACACTACGACCGCCCCTTGCCCGCCTGGGCCTGGTACGACAGCAGTGCCGGCCTTGAGCCGGGGACACCCATCAGCCTATCCCATTACAAAGGGCCGTTGTTCCTGAGCCACGGCGAAGCGGACGATGTCTGGTCCGCCGATTGCACCCGGGCTCTGGCCCATCAACGCGCCGTCGCCGGCCAGGAGTCCGCCACCGAAGTCTATCTCTATCCTGGCGAAGGCCACAGCCTTGGCCCCATCGCCGCCACCTTACAGGCCCAAAGGCTTAAGGCGTTTTTCACCCGCTGTTTGTCGTGAGGCATCTCCCGGCCTCGACGACAAGGGGCCCAGACGACAAAGAACCCAGACGACAAAGAACTTCGACGGCATGGGACCTCGACGACAAGTGATGTCGACGTCAAGGGAACCCAACGGCATCCTGCCAAACGTTGCCGGGATAAAAGGTGGATTGGCCCCTCATCGCTTAAGATTGCGCAGGACCCGATTGGCCACGGCGTCACCGTTTTTGTGGGCGCCGGCGACGGTTGCCCACTGCTCGGCGCTGCAGGCCTCGCCGGCGAACCAGATGCGTTTCGCCACTGGGCGGCGCAGCACCCGCCGCAAGGCAAAGGCCCCCGGTTCCGCCGAGGCATAGGAGCCCCTGGTGAAAGGGTTTTGGCCCCAAGAGGTGACCCGCGCCTTGATGAATGCGCGTTTGACCTGACCACCGTACATTTTGCGCAGCTCGCCCAATGCAAAGTCGATGGCCGCGGCCGAGCCCGCCTTTTCCAGCTCCCAGGCGAAACTGCCCCCCACGTCGCCCAAGGTCAGGTTGGTGCCTGAAATGTTGGTCAGGAAAGACAGGGCCTTTGGTGCTTCCTTCTTTCCGGCTCTCACCTGATAGCTGACATAGCCGTCATCGCCGATGCCAAAGAAGTTCTTTTTGAACTGAAGGGCGATGTGATTGTAGAGGCCCATGGAAATGCCATTGAAGGACTCCTGCTTGTCCGCCGGCAGGGCCGGGTCAAAGCGCAGGCGCCCGCTCGCCAAAACCCCAGTGGAAACGGTGACAATGCAGGCTTTCGCCTTAAGGTCACCCCGGTCGGTTTCCACCACCACGCCCCGGCCGCCCCACCGCACCCGCTTTGCTGTGGTGGAGAGTTGCACCGGCACCCCGCCGGCACTGTGGGCCCAGAGCGTCCCGAAGCCCTCGCGGCAATACCAGTCCCGGCCGCCGAGGCCCGTATACCAATCGGCACAAGAAAAATTCTCCAGATCCTTACCCATCTCATAGGGCCCAAGGGCGTGGCGAACCGTGTCCCCCCATTTTCCCAAGGTTGGCATAACCGAGGCCGCGCTCACGTCCCTGCCCCGCTCGCCAGCCTGCTCAAGCGCGGCCGTCGCCCGCGCCAGAGCCCGGTCATAGTCCCTTATTTCAGACTTCTTTGCGGGCCGGCCGCCCACAAATAGACGTTCCTCGTCGGGCGCGGGATAGAGGGTAAAGCCGTTTGCCAGACCATGATCGACAAAGGGGTTCTGCCGCCGGCTATGCAACCAATGAGCCCCCACGTCAAAAGGCACGCCAAAGGCCGCCCGGTCGGTCTTGAGACGCCCGCCGATACAATTGCCCGCCTCGATCACTGTCACCCGCCGGCCCGCGCTCAAAAGCTTGCGCGCCGCCGCGATGCCCGCTGCCCCGGCGCCGATCACGATTACTTCCGGATTGGCTGCTGTCGCGAGCCCGGGCCAAAACGACGCAGCCACCAGTCCGGCGCCACCGGCCAAAACCTGGCGGCGGGAGAGTGCCGTCAAAGATCGATTAGTGCTCGTCATGAAAACCCACCTTTGCTGAGCGCACTGTTTGGGCCTGAACCGTCGCAGCGCAATTTTAAAGGCCCCAGGGACCGGGCCCGACCGTCAACGCATGTTGATCCTATCGACTCAAAAAGCCGGGCACGACTTGTAAAAAAACGCCGGATTGGATACTTTTTTGAAACCATGGAGACACAGCCTGCCTTTCCGGCCTTGCCGCCTTTGAATGCCCTGAAAGCCTTTGCCGTGGCCGCCCGGCGGGGCGGTTTCCGGGCCGCCGCGGAAGAAATGAACGTGACCCACAGCGTGATCGGACGTCATGTGCGAGGTCTCGAGGCCCGCTTGGGCGTGCGCTTGTTCGAGGCGCAAAAGCGCGGCGTGCGCCTGACCCCGGCGGGTCGGGACTACTACGACAAGATTGCCCCAGCCCTTGCCGCCATCGGGCAAGCAACCGAGGAGTTGCAGCGCCAATTTGGGGCACGAGGGATCGCCCAGGACGGCAAAGGCCAGGTAAAGATCCTGACCGTGGCCGGCTTCGGCTCACGTTGGCTGGCACCCCGCCTGCCGGACTTGGCGGCGGCGATGGCGCCCCTTTCCATCGTGGTCGAACCGGCCGTCGACTTCACCCCCGTATTGGAAGGCAAGGCGGATCTGGGCATCGGTTTCGACGAAGCCTATGAGGTGCCCGGGGATCTGGAGCTTCTGGCCCGGCCG
This sequence comes from Pseudomonadota bacterium, assembly GCA_039028695.1. Classification (GTDB taxonomy): domain Bacteria; phylum Pseudomonadota; class Alphaproteobacteria; order Kiloniellales; family Kiloniellaceae; genus JANQKX01. Next base: position 7,238 of record JBCCHN010000107.1, on the reverse strand, counting down.
GGCGTTTTCCCGGTCTGCTCGCCGGACTACGCCGCCCGCCGCGGGCCCTTCGAGAAGCCCGAGGATTTTCTGGGCGCCGAGCTATTGCACGAGGACTTCGGCGAGTGGTGGGAGGATTGGTTCGCCGCCAACGGCCTGGACGTGGACCGGGACACCCGCCTGGTTTTCTCCACCTCCACCCAGGCCATCGACGCGGCCATCAATCACCAAGGCATTGCCTTGGCCAACCCCCTCCTGGTCACGGCCGAGTTGGACAGCGGCCGCCTCACGCGCCTCCCCTCCCGCCCCTTCACCGAAGGAGCCTACTGGCTGATCTGGCGCGACAGGCATGACAAAAACCCCAATGCCGCCAAAATCGCCGATTGGATGAAGGCTGAGCTGGGGAAAGGCGACGAGGGATAGGCGGTGGGCAAGAGAGATCAGCGAAGGGAGGGATCGACTAAAATAGGGGAAATCCGCTACGCTAAGGCGGCTGACCTTCCCTGGTTGCAAGGTCAAGACATCCACGTGAACCATCAATGGATCCGGCGGTGCATCTCGCAAAAAGAATACATACTAGCTGAGCAAGACACAGCGCTCTTGGGCTTTCTGCGCTTCAGCTTCTTTTGGGGCGCCATCCCCTTCCTAGACATGATCCGCGTATTGCCTGACCATCAACGACAAGGGATCGGAACGGCACTCTTCTTCTTTTGGGAAAAGGAAATGGCACAACGGCAGGCCCCATCGCTCATAACTTCGGCAGTTTCATCGGAACAGGCTCCGCAAGCCTGGCACATCCGAAACGGCTTTAGGCCCTGTGGGAAAATTACCTTCGGCAAATTCCAACCGGAATCCGAGACCTTTTTCGTGAAGGATTTTCGAAGCCCCCTCCTCTAAGCGCAGCCGGCCGTGCCGGCGGGTGGGAGCCGGTCCCTAGTCCGGGCTGGGGCCGACGGCAGGTTTGGAGAGGCGGCGTTTGTGGGTCGCTTCGCGGTGGGCGATGTAGAGGGAGCTGCCGATGATGATGACGGCACCGGACAGGGCGCGGACTTCGGGGATTTCAGCAAAGAGGAAATAGCCGGCCAGCCCCATGAAGATCAGGCGCAGATAGCTGAAGGGGGCGACGAAGCTGGCCTCCCCGGCGGCATAGCCCCGGATATCGCAATAGCTACGGCCGGTGGCAAAGATCGACACCACACCCAGGAGCAGCAGATCCTGCCAACTGGGCGTGACCCAGACGGATAGGGCCAGCGGCAAGGCGCCGATGGTGGTAAAGAGGCCCGAATAGAGCAGCATGGTGGTGGGCGCCTCGGTGGTGGAGAGCTTTTTCCCGGTGATCAAGGCCCCGGCAAAGAGCACGGAGGAGAGGATGGCCACCAGCATCTCGGCTTCCACGCGTAAGACGTCTGGCTCGCCCGGGGCCGGCCAGAGGACCACCAGGGCGCCTAAAAAGCCTATCGCCGTGGCGCTCCAACGGCGCCATCCCACCTTTTCCCCTAAAAAGGGGACGGCAAGAATGGTAATAAACAATGGCGCGGTGAAGAACAGAACCGTCACAGTGGCCAAGGGAAGCGCCGCAATAGCATAGTATCCGCAGTTGATGGCACCCACCGCCAAGGCACCGCGCAGGAGATGCAGCCGCCAACGCGGGCTTATCCAGCGCGGTGCCGGCGACCCCAAGGCCTCCGTTCCGTTTTGCGAGTCGGGCGGGCCGGCGCGGCGGAACATGACCATGGGAACCGTCAGCACCAGTCCCACCAGGCAGCGTAGGAAGACGATCTGGAAAACGGGGATCAGCGGCGCCAGTTCCTTGATCCCGGCGGACATCAGGGTGCCCGCCGCACAAGAGCCCACGATCCAGGCCACACCGCGCAAATTAGGGGACATTAAACCGCTCCCTCTTTCCCGCAGCGCCAGGCGGCCGCCGGATCATGATCCCCTTGCCCATGCTTTGGCGGCCTATGCTCTGGCCGCTCATGGCCGCACCATATAGTGGTAGGCATAAAGGGTCTGGAACCCGAGCCCCTCATAGAGGGCCCGCGCCGGGCCGTTGTCGGCTTCCACCTGCAGATAGAGCCGGTTATGATGGGGCGCCGGTTTCTGGTCTAGCGCCCAGCGGGCCAGGGCGCCCAAAATCCGGCGGGCCGCACCCCGGCGGCGAAAGGTCGGCGCCGTTTGCATGCAGTTGATCCAGACCGTCCCGCGCGCACAGGCCGCAACCCCCACGGCCTGAATTTCATCCTCTGCTCCGACCTGAGCGAAGGCGGCCGGTTCCTCGATGCGCGACAGAATGGACCGGCGGACCTGGCGCGTGGCGGGATCAATGCCGGCTTGATAACAGTCCATCCAGGCGTCGTCGGCCCGTGGCGCCAAAGCCACCGGCAGGTCATCGCCAGGTGTACCTAAGGTCGTTGCCGACTTGGCCTCGGAAGCGACCCTGTCGCCCACCGCGCCCATCACCCAGGAGCTTCCCTCGGTCCGATAGCCCCGTGCCACCAAGACTGCCGGCAAATCTCCCGGACGGCAAGCCGGCGTGATCTGAAAACAGGGCCGCAGGCCTAACTCCCGATAGAGTTTTTCGACCTGGTCTATGGCCGATCCCAATTCAGATGCCGGGGCTTCCAGTGCCAAGACCGAGTTGGCCCGCCGGGTGACGCCCCGGTCCAGCCGACAGCGCCAACCACCCAGGCGTACCAGGCGCGCGGGCGGCCAAACCCCTTCGGCGGCCAGATCCAAAGGGCCGGCCTCGCTGTCTTCAATCGCGGGAAGCATGGCCGCATGATGACAGACCACCGCGCCCCGGCACAACCCAAAATATGCAGCTCCATGAGGGTCTTATCCGCGGACCTGCGCCGTGGCGCGGCGCTTCCCGTTGGATGGGACAAGGGTCTTGCGGCCGGCTTCAGATCGCCTAGACTGTCGCGCAAGTCCAGACTGTTGCGCATTCAGAAAGGCTCGACAGCGTGCATATCATCGTGATTGGCGCCGGCATTATCGGCGCGGCCATGGCCTATTACCTGAGCCGAAGCGGTGCCCGGGTCACGGTGCTTGCCGCCGACCAAGTGCGAGGCGGTGCGTCCGACACGGCCACCGCCGGGTCCTTCGCCTGGATCAATGCGTCCTTCAACAATCCTGAGCCCTACTACCGCTTGAGAGCCGCCAGCATGGCCGAATACCGCGATCTGGACCAAGGGCTGGACGGCGCCCTTGCTCTTGACTGGAGCGGCTGCCTCGCCTGGGATATGAGCCCGTCCGAGCTCGCCGCCTTTGTGGATCAGCACGGCGCCTGGGGCTATGACATCCGCCTGGTGGAGGCCGGTGAAATCGCCCGGATCGCCCCAAACCTGCGCCACCCGCCGGCCCTTGCCGCCTTTGCCGCCGGCGACGGGGCGCTGGAGCCCTGCGTCGCCACCGCGACCCTGCTCAAGGCCAGCGGGGCGCAGATCACTGCCCCCTGCCGGGTGACCGGCTTCACCACCCAGGGCGGACAGGTCAACGGTGTAACAAGCGACCAAGGAACCCTGACCGCCGAGGCGGTGGTACTGACCGCCGGCAACGGTACGGCCGCGCTCGCCGACAGCCTTGGCGTCAAAATCCAGCTCCGGGCCGTGCCCGGCCTCTTGGCCCAGAGCGCGCCGGTGGCCCCCTGCTGCGGCCCCATCATGGTCGCACCCGAGCTGCATTTGAAGCAGGACCGGGCCGGACGCCTGGTGGTTGGCCGGGACTTCGGCGGCGGCCCGGTACCCGATAACCCGGAAGCAGAAGGCGCGGCCCTACTGGCCACAGTGCCCAAATTGCTGGATAAGGTCCCCGACCTGCAGCTCGCTGCCGTGACCACCGCCAGCCGTCCCACCCCGCAAGACGGTTTTCCCATCGTCGGCTTCGTATCCGGCGTGGCGGGACTCTACATCGCCGCCATGCACAGCGGCATCACCCTGGCCCCCATCGTGGGACGCTTGGCGGCAGAGGAAATCGTGCAGGAAAAAGAGTCCCTCTTGCTGGCGCCGTACCGGCCATCAAGGTTTTCGTGATCGCTTAACCGCGCAGCCTCGCGTTATGGGACGAGAGGGCACTCCCGCTAGGTATTATGTCCCCTGATTCTTGTCCTGCCCTTCATCACCATGCCCCAGGCCGCGAGAACGGGTCGCAAGGTGATCTGCTGAGCGACCCATTGGGACCAGGGCAGGACCCGGCGCACGACCCGACCATACGTCCTTACCAACGTTGGCGGGACTTGTTCCAACGATAGAGGCCGCGGGCGAAGAAGTTATAGGCGCCATGAAAGAGCGGCCCAAGGAGGATCAAGCGGCCGAGACGAGCCCGCCATGATTCACCCGGCGTTATATCCCACAAAGTGGTAAAAGCATCAGCACCGACCTGAACCTGGCCATCTGTATCGACCACATGAAGCCGCTCGCGCACAAATTCAAGGTCGGCGCCCAAAACGTCCACCGCGCTGTTATCTTGGTGCACATCGATCCAATCGACTTTCGCATCGGTTCGGTCGAGCTTGGCCCGCTGCGCTTGGATGCCTGCCTTACAAACGGGGCACGCGGAGTTGTAATAGACCTTGGTTTTGGCGGACTCCTCCGGGGCCTGATCGCAATTGGTTTTGGGGCTATCCGTCATGGGCGCATGGTGCCATGCTTGACGAAAGGGAGAAAGGAAAAGGCCCCAGGACGCTGGATGTTACACTGGGGCGCTGCGTGTTACACTAGGGCATCCCGTCCTAGGCTCCCCGCGCATGGTTGCGCAAGGCCAAAGCGACGAGAAACAGCAAGAAGAGGTTCATGAGGCCCTGACAGGTAGAGGCTAGTTGTACCGCCATGGGAATATCGATGAGACCGGAGGCGGAATTGGTGAATAAAACCACGGCCGAGGATTCCAACACTGAGCGGGAAAAAGTGCCAAAGGGGAGGAAGCTGCCCACCGTAAAATCGAGCAAGGCCTTAGAGGCCGCGTCGAAGGGCTGCTTGACCAGATGGGCATAGAGGCCGAAGAAAAAGAGGTTGAAGACGCCAATCCAAGCGATCGGTCGCATGATCGCCCGGCCAAAATCATAGAATAGCCAACTGGCAAAAGTCAGGACCGTGGACAAGAGAGGCTCCCCAAGCCCTAAGAGCCTTGGCAAGACCGGCTTTTGGGCCCAATCCCGCCAACGGGCCTGCAGGCCAATCACACGCTCAAGGATGGACAGGTCCCGTTGCGCCTTGCCCGCATGGAGATCGCGGGCAATTCTCCGGCACTGCCGAAGTCGGGTCAGCCTGCGCTTCTCTTCAACGCTGCCGAGAGATAGGCCTTCAGTTGATGGGCCACTCAGCGGGCCGAGACCCCACCCTTTCGGCAAGGCAAAGGTAACATCTGACCAGTTCAGGTTCGACCAACCTTGGGTCTTGCCAAAATCCGGCGGTGTCGCGAAGTGAGCCGCGGAAAAATCCGCCTCACCGCCAAAAATTCTGCCGCCGAAACGAGCCGTTCCCAAAAAACTTGCCTGTGCAAAGGAAATGGCTCCGAGCGGGGCGGCGGGCCTTTCCGGACCCAAGGCCGCCTGAGACTCGACCGGCAGGGCACATCTCGTTACCTCACCACCTGATATAACACCTGCGGAAACCGCCGAATCATCGCCAAACCAAAGGTCGCCGCCAAAGGTGGCGCCGCAGAATTGAGCGCCCGCGCCCAAGGACGCCCTTTCGAAATTTGCTCCGTCATCAAAGGTTGTATCATTAAAACGCGCCTCCGCCCCGAAAACCGCGGCCACGAAATCCGCCCCGTGACCCATGGTTGCGCCATCAAAAGAGGCCCAATCACCAAAGATCGCACCCTCAAAGTCCATGCCATCGCCAAAACAGGCACCGCGGAAGTCCGCATGATCGCCCAAATGATAACCGGCGAAGGAGATATCCAGGTTGTCCGAGGTCGTGAAATCCACACCGGAAAAATCAACAGATTCCTTAGGGTTTTCCTTCCGCCATCTGTTCCAATCCTCTTTCCCCTGCCGGGCGAGGTGAAGGTATTTCTGCGTGTTCATATCAGTATGTTTTTACTAAACAATCGTTTACTACTATAAGGGTTATTTCATTATTTTGCAACACCTAATTAAAATAAATTAGACTGAAATTCATCCTTTAATTATCTTCACTTAAACCTTTGAGGTTGAGAGACTTTTGAAATCAATACGGCCCGTCGATCAGCGAAGGATTGGACTCTGATCCATCTGGCGCCGGCAGATGCCGTAATATTTGCTCAAAATAAAATAAATTATACTCCCTAAAGGAGAATCTTGACGCTTATCAATCAGGTGCCGGGCAGCGGGTGATTGCGGTGAGCCGCCAGGGTAAATTCTCATGCCTTGGGGACAGCTCGCCCTATTTCACGCGGAAATAATTCCGCAGCGCCAAACCAACGAGGAACAGCAGGGTCAAGTTCATGATGCCTTGGCCCATGGAAGCGATTTGAATGGTCCAGGGGATGTCGACTGGACACCTTTCGCAGGACCCAAAAAAGATATCCATCGCCCAACCGACGACGGGAATTGTTCAGTAGGGATAGACAAGGGCCTTTGCGATCAGGGGATCGTGGACTGCGGGGATTATCCCTGCCTATTTGCCGCCATCCGGTTTTCCAAAGCTTTCGTCGTACAGCTTAGTATTCCACAAGAAAGAGAAAAAATTTACATCTATCGCATAAGTTATCCTGGCTATTATTAGACGATACAGCCCGGTGACGAAAAAATCGTCCATTATTTCCGGACTGGATTCCGCCAGCCAAAATTGGATGTCCCAGACCGGCACGGCCGTAAATGAACGCCTGGGGCGCCGGCCCAAAAAGCCTTTTTGATTTTGGTTGGTTCCTTAAATCCAAGCCGTCCCTAAAATAATGCTTGCTTCATCGCTTCGGCGCCGATGGCTTCGCGGAGGGCGGTTTCCATGGCGTCGATGACTTCTTGAGAGGCGTTTTGATTGGCGCGGATCGGTTGAGACTCGTCTGGGATGTGAAGATTGTGGAGGCCTGCCGCCGGCGATCGTTTGAGGATGGTGTGGGCCGACGGAGGCAGCAGGGGAAGGCCTTCAGCGTCACCCAGAATTTTAAGGTCGGGGCTCATAGTACTGCGGGCCAGGATGCCGACGCCAAGGCCGGCGCTGATGGCGGTGCGCACACTCAGGAAATTTTCGCTCAGGTAGACCACCCGCCAGGGCAAGTCCGCGGCGTTTAAGCTGTCCCTTGCCACGTGGCGCCAGCCGCAAGGCCGGTCGAAGAGG
>JBCCHN010000106.1:0-17730 GCA_039028695.1 Pseudomonadota bacterium | reverse complement strand
TTTTAATGATACCGCGATTCATAAACACCGTCTGAATCACGGCCGCACAAGCAGCGATGTTTGGTCCGGCCGGGACGTTTTTATCCCCGCAATTGGACTGAAGTCATGCTTGCCTTCTTTGAAAAACTTGTCGATCCCTTTCCTTCCGCCGTCCCGCCTAGACCGCCTCGCAGTCTGTTTCGCTTTATGTGGCACTATGCGAGGCCCCTGGCGCCACATCTGGTATTGGTGTCCCTCACAGCATCCGCTTTTGCCTTGCTGGAAGTGGCGCTCTTTGGGTTTTTCGGCAACCTAATTGACTTTTTTGCAGACAAAAACCGGGAGAGCTTTTGGTCCGATCACCTGTGGTGGATGATTGGCGTGGGCCTCTTGGCGGTGGTTGCCATGCCGCTCATCGAGTTCGTGCACGGATTGGCGTCCAATCAAAGCATCATGAGCAATTTCGATAGCCGGGTGCGTTGGCTGGCCCATCGCTATGTGTTGCGTCAATCGGTGACCTTTTTCCAGGAAGACTTCGCCGGGCGTGTCGCCGCCAAGGTCATGCAATCCGCCGCGGCCGTCCAAGAGGTGGTGGCCCTGACCACCGAAGTCTTTGTATACATAACGGTCTATTTTATCGGCGCCCTTTTCCTCTTTGCAGAGAGCGATTGGCGCATCATGCTGCCCTTGGCGCTGTGGTTCCTTGCTTATGGGGTCACCATGCGTTTTTTCATTCCGCGCATGCAAGAGATTGCCAAAGCCCAAGCAGACGCCCGCTCAGACGTGACCGGACGCATTGTTGATTCCTATACCAACGTTCAAACGGTGAAGCTTTTCGCCCACGCGACGCGGGAAGAGGCCTATGCCAAGGGTTCCATGACGCCTCTTTTGCATACCATCCGACGGCAATATCGTTTGGTGACATGGTTGAACGTGGTTTTGGAATCCCTCAATGGATTGCTGCTTTTTTCGGTCGGCTTTATTGGGATTTGGCTTTGGACCCAGGAGGCGGTGACGGCCGGCGCCGTGGCCCTGTCGGTGGGTTTGATCCTGCGCCTGAAAGGCATGTCCCATTGGATCATGTGGGAGGTCGCATCCCTGTTCGAGCACATCGGCACAGTCCAGGACGGGATGGAAACCATCGCCCAGGATTACAAACTGATCGATCAGCCAGGAGCAAAAACGCTCGAAATAGTAGAGGGCCACATTGCCTTCGATCAGGTTCGCTTCCACTACGGCAAGGATAGCGGCGTTCTCGAGCGGCTTTCCTTTGACATCAAGCCGGGAGAAAAGATCGGCCTCGTCGGCCCCTCGGGCGCCGGTAAGTCAACCATCGTCAGTTTGCTGTTGCGATTCTACGATACCGAATCCGGGCAGATCCGTATCGACGGACAGGATATCGCCGACGTCACCCAGGAGAGCTTGCGGGCCGCCGTCGGCATGGTGTCGCAAGATACCTCCCTGCTGCACCGCTCGGTACGGGACAACATCTGCTACGGGCACCCCGAGGCCAGCGCAGCTGAAATTGCCGCCGCCGTTAAGGCCGCCAAAGTGGACGACTTTATCGATGATCTGGTCGATCAAAAGGGCCGTCGGGGCCTGGACGCCCACGTGGGCGAGCGGGGGGTCAAACTCTCCGGTGGGCAGCGTCAGCGCATCGCCATTGCCCGGGTGGTTTTAAAGAACGCTCCTGTTCTGATCTTGGACGAAGCGACATCGGCGCTGGACTCAGAGTCGGAAGCGGCCATTCAGGACTCGCTAACCCACTTGATGGCGGGCAAGACGGTGATCGCCATTGCCCATCGTCTGTCCACCATCGCGGCCATGGATCGCTTGATCGTCATGGATCGAGGACAAATTGCCGAGGAAGGGAGCCACGCCGAGCTGCTGGCTGCCGGCGGCCTCTACGCCCGCCTGTGGGCGCGCCAATCGGGCGGATTCCTTGATTTGGATCCATCCAGCGATGCCGAAAGCGCCTCCCCGGGTTTGAGTGAGACGAAACACTTCGTTGCCTGATTCACTGCGCGGCACTTCCATCGAAGGCCGGGTCCCAGACTCCAGCCGCAGGTTATTCTGCGGTTGGATCTTGGGGGGCGTCCTCCAGGCTATCGAGGAGCTCTCGCAAAAGGGCGCGATCTTCTTCCTGCGAGCCCGGCGTCTTGGCGTGGCGCAGCGTACAGTTGGTGCAGTCGCCCTGGGCCTCCAGATCACCTGACAACGGCTCCCTTTGTTGGGTGAGCGCGTAAGCAGCCATACCGACCGCCACCAAGGCCGTCAGAGCGCCAAAAAGCCCAAATCTCTGCCCTTTGCTCATGGCGTAGTCTATACCATGGCTTCAAAGGACAACAACAAATCGGGAGCGCAAAGCGGCAACATGAATTCTGGGATATTATTAAAGTAATGTGCCTCCCATCAGGCTATGGCACCATCAGCATCCGTTAAGAATAGGGCCGCACCCATGTTTCACATGCTGTCATGTTTTAATCTGAAACCAGAGGGCCAGATCGGCGAGTTCCGGCGCGCATACGACCTTTTTGTCCAAGAAATGAAAGTGGCCGGCCTGGTTGACGGCACCGGCCCCATCGGCGAACGACAATCCGATACGCCCATGGATACCGACGAAGAGCGGGACCACCGGTACTTCACGCTCATGTCGTTCCGCGATCGGGCTCAGGTTGATGCGGCCTATGCCCATATCCTCAAACATATCGAGCCTGGCGAAAAGGCCCACGACAATGTCTATCAAATGGTGGAAGACCCGGTCTTCATCTGTTGGCAGGATGTATCGCCGTAAGGTCCGAAAAAAAATTGAGCAGAGCCCGCCGAAGGATTTTGCCCGCTTAGTTGCTGGCTTGCAGCGTGAAGTCGCTCAGAATTTGCTCCATATCGGGACGGGCGCGCTCCTGCAGCCGTGTTTGGGCGGTGCCCAGGTATACAAAGCCAGCCACCTGTTCCCCCTCACTAAGGCCGAGCTCTCTGTGCACATTCGCATCATAGGCGTACCATTCGGTAATCCACTGTCCAGCAAAACCGTGTGCACTGGCGGCTAGAAGAAGGTTATGGCATGCCGCACCACAGGTCAGCGTTTGTTCCCATACGGGTGTTTTATGTTCTGAATCCAATTTGGCGACGACACAAATCACCACGGGGGCGCGGGTGAAACGGTTACGCTCCCGGTCAAGCTGGCTGGGCGTCGCGTCCTCATTGGCCGATTCATAGATCCTTGCCAAGCGCTCGCCCAACTCGGCCCGCCCCGCCCCGGTAATGCGAATAAAGCGAAAGGGTACCAGGCAGCGATGGTCCGGCACGCGGGCCGCGATTGTCAGAATTTGTTGTAATTGCTCTGGCGAGGGACCGGGTTCGCCAAGCTGATTGGCAACGGTGGACCGCCTCAGGCGAAGGGCCTTGGCAAAGTCGTCATTCCCATAACAAGAGACCAAAGCGTCTTGGGTATCTGACATACCTGATTGTGATGACGACATCGTTGCAGCGCCCCTTTCCTTGAGGGTCATGGTTGAAAATGACAAAAACGGGACTGTTCCAGTGGCTTTGTCCGTTGAGGTGAAGGTGGCCCACTTTAACCCAACAATCAATCCTTGCGGGGGCCCTCCGCCGTCAAATGAGATCTTGACATTCAATCACCCAAAAGCAATCTCGTATTTGCGAACGATAATCAGTTGCACGAATTTTGAGAACCCTATTGATTGCTAGGACCATTGGGCTCGGTCCGCCGCGTCCTTCGTCGCTAAAAAAATTCGCTGGCAATTACGGTCGTCTTTTCTCGGCCTACATAGAATGAGGGAAGGATCAAGGTGTCATAAGTTTAAGAGACTATCCTAAAAACCTCTTTCTGTAGGCGGGCCGAATCAAAATGACTTTCCCCAAAAAAAATCAGGCATGGGACGTGAGGGAAAACAGATGAGATTATACAGTCCATATCGATCAAAGATTTTTCTGACCTCTAAGGTCTATGTCAGTATTTTTTTCGCGTTCCTTGTAACCCTTTTGGTTTTAGCTTTGCCGCTTCAGGCGCAGACCGACGACGCGGCATCCAGAGTTCTTTCGATCGGCGGATCAATTACTGAAACTGTCTATGCGCTTGGTCAGGGGCACCGCCTCGTGGCCCGGGACAGCACATCGACCTATCCATCGGATGCGGAAGAGCTACCCGATGTGGGCTACATGCGCGCCTTATCTCCTGAGGCTGTGTTGTCCGTGGACCCCCAGTTGATCCTCGCCGAGGACGGTGCCGGCCCTCCCGAGACGCTTGCAGTGCTTCAAGAATCGCGAATTCCAATCGTCAAGGTTCCCGATGACTATTCTGCTCAAGGCGTTGTCGAAAAAATCCGAGCGGTTGGACATGCCCTAGGGGTACCGGAGGATGCTGAACGACTTGCCGAGAAAATTGCCAATCAGCTCACCAAAGCCGAAGACCGCGCCACATCACGATCCAAGGAGTCCGGTCCCAAACGAGTCCTTTTTGTATTGTCGATGCAGTCTGGGCGTGTAATGGCGTCGGGCCGCGACACGGCTGCAGATAGAATGATCAGCCTGGCGGGCGGCCAAAACGCGGTAATCGGATTTTCAGGCTACAAACAGATGAGTGACGAGGCCGTCACTGCTGCGGCGCCCGACGTCATTTTGATGATGGATCGCGGAGGAAATCATGGCATCAGCGACGATGAGCTCTTTGCATTGCCGGCTCTCACCACCACACCGGCCGCGCAATCTCTTTCAATTGTGCGGATGAACGGATTACTCTTGCTGGGATTTGGCCCGAGAACCCCACAAGCAATCTCTGAGCTGTCTTCCGCACTTTACGGTGAGAACTGAGAACTAGGTCATGGCTATCCCGGCCAATGAACCCCTTGTGGATCGTCGTCAAAGGGCAAGAAGAACCCATTGGGTGCTGTCTTTCGTTTTGCTGGCGGTTGCCATGCTGAGCCTGACTACCGGGGCCACGGGCATGACACTCTTTGCGACATTAAGCAAAGTTCTGGCCGGAGAACCGCTCACACAGCTGGAAAAGATCGTTTTCTGGGATATCCGTGGGCCGCGTTTGGTCTTGGGATTACTGGTCGGCGCGTCGCTCGCGGTATCCGGCGCCGTTATGCAGGGCATCTTCCGAAACCCTCTGGCCGATCCCGGTCTAATAGGGGTTGGCGCAGGCGCAGGTCTTGGCGCCATTACCGCCATCGTGCTGGGTGGCTTCCTGCCGGCCGTGGTCGCCGGATTGATCGGATATTGGCTGGTTCCCATTGCGGCCTTTTTTGGGGGTTGGGTGTCGACCTTCATACTTTATCGTGTGTCCACCCGCCATGGCCGCACGTCAGTCGCCACGATGTTGTTGGCCGGGATTGCACTGGGGGCTCTGGCCGGTGCCGTGTCAGGCATATTGATCTACTTGGCCGATGACAATCAACTGCGGGACCTGACCTTTTGGGGATTGGGATCGCTCGCCGGTGCGACCTGGTCCAAGGTGCTGGTCGCAGGCCCGATGATTGGGATTGCTATGGTGGCGGCCTTGTTTCTGGGTCGCGGGCTTAATGGTTTATCGCTGGGCGAAGCGGCAGCCTTTCATCTTGGGGTTAACGTACAGCGCTTGAAGAATGGAGCCGTCATGACAGTTGCCGCCGCGACGGGTGGCGCGGTGGCCGTCGCGGGGGGCATAGGGTTTATCGGAATTATCGTACCCCACCTCCTGCGTTTGGCAACGGGACCGGATCATGAAACGCTCTTGATCAACGCCGCTTTGCTTGGTGCCATATTCCTCCTTTTGGCAGACCTTATTGCCCGCGTTATCGTCGCGCCGGCAGAGCTGCCCATCGGCATCGTTACCGCAGTCATCGGTGCCCCGGTCTTTCTTTGGATCTTGCTCCGTCGACGGGGATTGGTGGATCTTTGAGCATTCGCGCACAGGCTATCAGCGTTCGCCTCGGTCAGAATGACGTTCTCCATGGGGTGGATTTCCATGCCCATCCAGGCGAAATAACCGCGATCGTCGGCCCAAACGGTTCCGGCAAAACGACCTTGATGCGGGCTTTGACCGGAGAAGTACCCTACCGGGGAAAAGTGGAAATTGCAGGTCAGGACATCAAATTGGCGCCGGCTTGGCAGCTGGCAGGTCGTCGGGCCGTTCTGCCCCAGGCAATGACACTGGCATTCCCCTTCAAAGTTGCCGAAGTTGTGCGCATGGGTCTTATGATGGGGACCCATAGCACTGATCCATCGCTCCCCTCGCGGGCCTTGGCCGAAGTTGGGCTCGCCGGCTTCGAAGGACGCTATTTTCAAGAACTGTCCGGGGGCGAGCAGCAGCGCGCCCACCTGGCTCGGGTCCTGGTCCAGGTATGGCAACCAGTGGGCGACGACGGTCCATGCTGGCTCTTGCTCGACGAACCGGTCTCTAGCCTGGATATTGCCCACCAGCTTGAAGTGATGGGCGTGATCTCGAGTTATGCGCAGCGTGGCGGGGGTGTCGTCGCCGTCATGCACGACCTCAATTTAACGGCGCTCAAAGCGGATCGGATGGCGATCATGAAAGGGGGCCGCATCTTCGCGACCGGACGTCCAAATGATGTGATGACCGATGCTATTCTGTCCGAAGTATATGGCTGCCGCATTCGGGTCGGCGTAAATCCTGAGGTGCCAACACCCTTTGTTTTGCCTCACACCGCTACCCTTCGATGAGCAACTCCCCTTGATTTTGACTAATAGCCTTATCCAGGTGCTGACATCACTGGGACGCGGCACGCAATATCTGTTCGCGACGGGACCAGACCCCAGCACAGGCGCCGGCGTACCGAGAATGGCCCAACAACTCGCAGTTATGTCCCTTGCGCGACCGATACCACGGACAGGGATGACACTCAAACTCTAGCCTATAGTCGAGCGCCGAGCTTATGGTTGTTCGACATGTTAAAAAAATTTTATGAACTATTGCGTAAAATCGGATGGAATTTGGCATTTTCCCATGGTGAACACCTTCCCCCTAGGTGCCTTGAGATGAAACGTCATTTGCTGTGCTTGATTGTGAGCTTGCTTGCTGCTGGGCCGGCAGGGGCAAATCCGGATACTTGGGTCAAAGCCAAAGATCTCTATGAGTTCAGAGAAGACAGGCTCGATGCCCTCGCGATAGAGTGGCAGTTCGATGATTTTTTCAGCAATCGGACAATTTGGACCTATGACACTAAGGGCGATGGCATTTTCTCCAAAAACGAAAGGGAAAGCCTTGGCATCAATGATCCCTTGAGTCGACAACACGTCCATCTGCGCGTTTTCCAAGACGACGAACCGCAGTCGTTCACCGTGGAAAGGTTTGAGCCTCGGATTGATAGGGGCGGGCTCGTGTTCAGGTTTTCAACTCAAATCGTCCCGCCCCTTTTCTATGACAGCCATACCGCGACCATCAGCTTTCATGACTCGGAGACCGTATTCGATTTCTCGGCCGCGGGTGAGACTTTTTTGCGCGTCGAAAGGTCCTACAGCTCCGCCTGTAATTTTCGCGCGGGGTCTGGAACGGGGCCACTGAAAGGTCTCCAAAAGATCATCGGGTTGCGATGCGGAGAAAAAATGTGAAGTTTTCGCTCGGCTCTATCCATTCGTTGCGATTGCTGCCAACACTATTGCTGGCATCAGCACTTTTGATGAGTGGTTTACTGGCTGACCAAGTAATCGCACAAGACAGCGGTCAGGCGCCGCCGACAGCCGTCGCACCAACAATCGAGTTGGCCGAAGACCAAAGAGGACTTTGGGAAAGGTGGAGCGATTACATTATCGAATTTCAGCGCCACGCCAATACCCAGGTGGCTGAACACATGAACGCGATTGAGAGCGGACAGGATTTACACGCATTCTTTTTAGGATTAAGCATTGCCTTTATCTATGGGGTCTTTCATGCCTTCGGCCCAGGGCATGGGAAGTTCATCATCGTGTCCTATTTTCTGGGGCGAGAGGTTCAGGTTGGTCGTGGAATCTTGATGGCCGTGCAGGTCGCGGTGGTGCACGTCATCGCAGCAATCGTGATCGTTTGGCTCGCGGATACCGTGCTCAAAGCTGGATTTGGTATGGGTTTGTCCGAGGTTCCCGGTGTCCGTGCCGGCAGTTTTCTAATCATTGCCGGTATTGGCATCTATATGCTTTATCAGGCCTTTCGGGCTGTGCTTGGCTATGTTGACGCGAGCGCCGTCGGCCATAGTCATTCTCACGGGCACCCCCACGGGCATTCTCACGGGCATTCTCATGGGAATTCTCATGGGCATTCTCATGGGCATTCTCATGGGCATTCTCATGGGCATTCTCATGGGCATGCCAAGGGTAGTCGGCCGCAAGACGCTTCCAAAATAGAGAGTGGCCTCATGGCTTTTGCTGCCGGCGTTGTTCCCTGTCCCGGTGCTGTCCTAATCATGTTATACGCCGTGGCAAATGACATGATCTATCCCGGTTTCGTGCTTGTCGTTGCCATGTCCCTAGGGATCGGATTGACAATCTGCTTATTGGGCGTTGGGGCGATTCTGGCTCGCAAAACTGCAACACGACTGGTTCTAAATGCAGGCGGCGGAACTGGCGGTGTGGCGATCTTGCGACACACACTAAACATTGGCGGGGCGACGATCGTAACGCTGATTGGTTTGGCTTCCTTCGTTGCCTTTTTGGACATGCCACTGAGATAGTCTATTGAGCAAGCCCGGGTTGGAACTGCCGGATCGCTTGTTTCAGATCCACTCTTATCGAGTTATCCGCAGAGCACCTATCATAGCCGTTTTCGGAAAACCCTTGTCGTCCGTGCCGGAATCAAAGCGGTCTTCGTTCGCCGAGCCCTCAGCGGATCGCACCAGCCGGATTCGTTGATCTCAGAGAAGGATCGCGTCGAGGTCAGTGGCCGGAGCGGTTAAAACACCCTTTCAGGTCAAACAGCACTGTTCAGATTTTTTGGGCCTATTAGGGACAACCGAAGTAAGGTCCGGTAAAGCTGGTGACTTTTTCCGATTAGAGAAAGCTGCCAATTTAGCTTTCGTTCCTGCTGGACTCTATTTCGAGTTCATGCAATCAATCTCGCGATGGCGTCGAACTCGTTCGAGTCGACTGAAAAGGGAATGTGGTGCGGGGTCTTGCCCCAAGTCCACGACTGCCCCCGCAACTGTGAGCGGCGAGCGACCCCGAAAAACGCCACTGAACCCTTGGGTTTGGGAAGGTTTGGGGAAGCGGTGACCCGCAAGTCAGGAGACCTGCCATCTCGGGTGCGCGGTGCGTGCCTCGGTCACCTTAACCCGGGCGGGGTGCCCTGGGGCGGAGAGACGCCAGATGGACCCAACAGGCCCTGAAACATCGCCGTTGCTTCTTTGCACCCGCCTCTTGCGCGGAGGGCGCGATGCTTCTCGAGCAAACGATTTCCCAACTCGATATCGGCGCCATGCCCCTGGACGAGGCGCAGCAGATGGGCCAACTCGGCTATATGCAATGGATCGCCGGTCTGCCCGGTAATGCCGATTACCAGCGCGCCGCGTTGGGCGCCTACATGACGGCAACTCCCTTTATCGTTTGCTCACCGGCCGTTGCCGTGTTTTGTGAATTGCTCATGACGTCTGTGAGGGAACCGCTAAAGCCTTTGCCGCTTTCAATGCCGCCGAGGAGACGGCGCGGCGGCTCCGGCGCTCGACGGTCTGCGCGCTTAGCCCTTTGATAGCAAGAGTTAAAGCGAGGGTACCTTGGACATGGGCATCCTAGAGCGTAACAAAATGGCGCGGGCGAGCGGTCGGTCCACCCTCCCTGATGACATATCCCTCCGCCGCATTGAGGAGGTAAGCGACTGACATCCGCAAGGGGTCGCTTTATGGAGACTGAAGATGTTAACCTTTTTCCGAAGATGTGAGATGCGGCCCGTAAAATACCGGTCGGAATTTCTGCCATTCCCCTGATTGATTAAACTTAAGACAAGGAAACATGAGAATGCGAGCGGCAAGACTATCAGAGGGTCGGGTTGATCTTTCCGTCGAAAACGTGGCCGATCCTGAACTTCGTCCAGGATGCGCAATTGTTCGCGTTGAGACGGTGTTCATGACACCCTATATGGCCTCGTTGGTGGACGGCTCAGGCGGGTTCGAAACGCCGCCTCGACCCTTCACGCCCGGCATGGATGCGATCGGCACGATCGAGCAAATAGCCGACGACGTGCACGGTCTGTCTATCGGAGAAAGAGTTTACTGCGACAGCTATATCGAAGCACCGAACGCCGCCGGTGACGGCGAATACGCCTTCGCCGGCTGCTTTGCCATCTCCGCTAACTCGGGATCTCTTCTGGCACAGTGGCCGGACGGCGCCCTTGCCACTCACCTGGTATTACCGGCGGAGTGTTTGACGCCGGTCGAACCGGCGTTAGCGAGGACATCCGCTGAAACCTTGTGTCGCCTGGGATGGATTGGCACGGCCGATTCAGCCTTCGAAAAAGCCGGATTCAAACCCGGCCAGAGCGCGGTCGTTCTTGGAGCAACGGGTCAGCTTGGGGTCAGCGCGGTACTTGTCGCCCTCGCCCTGGGCGCTGAGCGCGTCGTCGCCGTTGGCCGATCACAGGAACGATTGGCGGCCTTTAGTGATTTGGATCCCCGAATCGAAACTGCTACGGCACCGCCCGGACCCGATTCTGCCGTCAATATGGTCCTGGACGCCATGGACGGCGGCGATCCGCATCTCGTTGAGGCATCGCTGCGTGGGCTGAAACGGTTTGGATCTTTTGTTGTACCCGGCACCCCAGAAACGCCCCCACGTGTCTCCGGCCTGGTCACCCGCGACATCACCGTGCGGGGCTCGCTATGGTTTCCGCGCGCGACACCGGCCCGCCTCGTGCGTCTGATTGCCAGCGGGCAACTGCCATTGGAAAAGATCCGATCGCACAGCTATCCACTGGACGAGGTTAGCGCGGCAATCGATCATAGCGCCGGGTCCGTGCCACCCTTCGAGCAAGTTGTCGTCTGCCCATGACCTTGGATTCCTTTTCGCGTTCGGACTGAAGGCCTGATGATCGGACTTTGGCCCAATGTGTGGCCTATCGGCGCAATTCACCGGGGCGCTTACCTTAGCAAAGCTTTTGTCCCATCGACTCTTATGGCGTCACAGACCGCGTTAGAATTTCGTAGGAGGTGTTCCCAGTTGCCAAGAATTGGCAAAGGCACGTATGTCAGCAAAAAACCCATCGACGGTGTTTTCTGAAATGTTCAAGTTTGCTGTTGTTGGACGCGGCCTTATTGGCAGTGCCGCAACCCGTCATTTAACGGAATCAACCGACGGCGTCGTTGTGATCGGCCCTGAGGAACCGGTCGAGCGCCAATCCCACCATGGTGTCTTCGCTAGCCATTATGATGAAGGGCGAATGACGAGGATTATCGATTCATCGCCCGAATGGTCGATCATTGCCCAGCGGTCGATTTCCCAATACCACGATTTGGAAAGGCGATCAGGGGTCTCCTTCTTCACCCCCGCCGGATATCTGGGCATCGGCGGACCAGGCCAGACCTACAACGATGAATGCGAGAGGATCGGCTTGTCCATGGGGGCGAATTTAGCCCGCCTTAATGCCTCTCAGATACGAGAGCACTATCCATTTTTGAATGTGTCCGATGATGCGGATGGCCTAACCGAAAGCGGTTCGGCTGGATACATTAGTCCACGCTCACTGGTAAAGGCACAATCCATCCTGGCGGAAAAAGGCGGCGCCACGGTCGTAAATGACTTTGCCGTGTCCGTCTCGGGCGGGTCGAGGGGCGTCGAAATCACGACGTCGGCGGGGGGTTTGATTAGCGCCGAAAAAGCAATTGTTGCAACAGGAGCCTTCACCCAAGGCCTCAACCTTTCACACCGGGATCTGGGCCTGAGCGTCTATGGTCGCACCGTGGTCCTTGCGCGCCTGGACGAAGCCCTGCTCAAGCACTTTACCGGCATGCCGACCATGATCCACAGCGCCAGCGGCGCCTATATTCTGCCGCCGATACAATACCCGGACGGATGCCACTATCTAAAGATTGGCATTGGAACGGATGCAGATCCGCGATTAGATTCTCCTGAAAAACTAGATCGTTGGTTTAAGGGTTCAGGCTCCGAGAGTGACCGGGAGCAGTTCACTGACATCCTGAAGACGCTCTTCCCCGCCCTAAAGACGTGCCAAGAATGGCATACGGACACCTGCGCGACGACCTATACAGCGAGCCGTCTACCGATCATTGACTATGTGGTGAAAGACCGCATCCTGATCGCGGTTGGCGGTTGCGGCAATGCTGCGAAAGGGTCTGATGATTGGGGCTTCATCGCGGCCTCAATCTTGTTCGGGCACCCGTGGGAACATCCGATCAAGAGAGAAAAATTGCTGCTTGAGCCTGTTGACGATTAATCCACGGCACGGCAAGCAGAGGCGGGCACTTGCTTGTCCCGATAGTACCTTAGATTAGTAAGAGTGCCCCAAGGAAGCTACGCCCTACCGACCCAAATAATGGCGACGACGGTCTCTGTGCAAAAACCTTATATCCTCTACAATCGCTTGGGTTCCGGTGGCTTTGTGGCCGAGGCGGTTTTGGAACTCGCAGAGCTGCCCTACAAACTGAATTTGCTGGAATCGACGCCGTCGACACCTCTGCCAAGTTCTTTCCATGCAATTAACCCCTGGGGCCAGGTTCCGGTGCTAGAAACGCCCGAAAGGGATGTGATTACAGAACTTGCCGCAATGCTCCTTTATCTCGCGGCCACTCATTCAAGTGTCACCAACGGACCAAATCTTCGGGTGATGGATAGGGCTGCTTTTTACCGCTGGACGGTATTCTTGTCCGTGAACATCTATGAGGGAACCTTGCGTCGGTCCTATCCCGAAAGATATCTGGCCCAACCGCACAAAAGCGATGCCGGCGCTATTCAATCCGTTAAAGCCGCTGCTTTCGCCCGCAATCACCAAGCTTTTCAACTGATTGAAGAGCAACTCTGTCAACCGCGGGGCCTTTGCGGGGAAGGATTGTCACCGGCTGATATTTTTTTGGCCATGCTCTACGCTTGGCACAACGAACGTCCCGATTTGCCAAACTGCACGGCTATGACAGAGACCGTGGCAAATCATCCCATCGTGCGACCTATCTGGTTCAGGAACTTCGATCACAGACTAGACAAAAAGTGGACAAGTCTTCCGGACGGCACAGTCCCCGGCTGACCGATCAAACATTTGGAGTTAAAGCCAAAAATTCCCTTGAGACGCCCGAAAAAAATCGACGACTTAATGGCCGGCGAGAGCGGCCCATCCAGGCTCCCTGTTTAAACTAGGTCGATGCCTTAGCGGTCACAGTCTACGCTTACCCATTCCTTTTTCCCTCCAAGGATTCGAAAAATCTCACTCGCTCTTAAACACCGACCGTAAAGGGAGCAGCGAAGCCCAAGGCTTCGATCAATTCATGGCCGCGGAGGGCAGGATTAAACGCCGAGACCAGCGGGGAGCGGAGTCACAAATTCTGACCACCGTCCACACTGACTATTTGCCCGGTTACCCAACTTGCCGCATCAGACAGCAGGAATGCCGCAACCCGGCCGATTTCATCGGGCTTGCCGAAGCGGCCGAAGGGAATGCTGCTTCGGGTCCGCTCGTAATGTGCCGGGTCCTCATTTTTGGCGTGATCCCAAAAGCCATTTGGGAAATCAATTGACCCTGGGGCTATGCTGTTAACGCGAATCTTGTCGACGGCAAAAGAACGCGCCTGGGATTGCGTCAATTGAATCACCGCAGCCTTTGCCGCGCCGTATGCAAAACCGCCGGACGCACCAATCCCAGAGATGGATGAGATGTTGATGATCCCAGCGCCACCGGCCGACTTAAGGTGTGGCAACGCCGCCTTTGTGGTTCGGACGGTGCCCATCAAATCGATGGAGAGACTCTCTTTCCAACTCTCTTCATCGTCACCCGTCCCATGGCCGGTTGGGTTGTTCACCAATCCATCTATAGACCCGAAAGTACCAGCGGCCTCGCCGATAAAACGCGCGACCTGATCTGGCAACGACACGTCGCAAGATGATGCGATAATCCTGCCACCAAGGCGGGACAAACTGTCCCGTGCTTGATTAAGGTCGGCTTGTGTGCGCCCGCAAATTGCCACCGATGCGCCTTCACGGACGCAGGCCTCAGCAATCGCATAGCCGATCCCGCGCGAGCCGCCGGTGATCACAATCGCCTTGCCGGCAAGTCCCAGATCCATCTCTTTTCCCCGCAGATGAGTTGATGAGCGATTAGATCCCAGCAAATTTAGGGCGTTAGGCCAAGGCAGAAAAATCAAAAAGGAAGGCAAAGGACCAGACCTAAGCTCATCGAAGGAGAGCCGGAATGCTGCTCTTGGCCCAAAGTATTGCGACGGTTATCGCCGGCCCCCAATAAACTGCGTCAGTAATAGCAGAATTGAAGATATCAGGACCATGATGGTCGATATGGCCGCAATGGTGGGATCGATGAAATCGCGCAAGGCGCTGAACATGTGCTTCGTCAGCGTGGCGTTAACCCCACCTGAGACGAAAATTGCGATGATGACCTCGTCAAATGAGGTCAGAAACGACAGCAAGGCAGCGGTAACGACTGAGAACTTGATTTGCGGCAAAGTCACCAAGAAAAAGGCTTTCAGCCTTGTTGCGCCAAGGCTGCGGGCGACCCGCTCTTGGTTGAGGTCATAGGATCGGAGCGCCGCTGTTATCACGATCATGACCAGGGGCAGAGCAATTGCCGTGTGGGCCAGAACCAGCCCCGAGATTGTGTTGTTCAGCCCAACACGACCAAAGGCATAAAATGCCCCGATCGCGATCAGAATAACCGGCACGATCATGGGTGTGATCAAAAGCATGAAAATGGCTTTGGAGACCCTGTGGCTGGACACAAAAAGAGCATAGGCCGCCATGGTGCCCAGGGGCGTGGCCACCAGCATGGTCAAAAAACCGATGGTGAGCGACGTTACCGTCGCCCGCATCCATTTGGTGGACCCAAAATAGACTTCGTACCAGCGTGAGGACCACGTCGAAGGCGGAAACTCAAGGTATTGAGAATCAGAAAAAGACATGGGAACAACGATAAAGGTGGGCAGAACCAGCAAAAGCATGATGATGCAAGCGAGCACATAAAGCCAAAAGCGATCGCCATGACGGACCTGAGTGTCGGATGCAGGTCTGGTCCACCAACTCATCGGTCAGCCCTTCCCGAAAAGCGCAGCGTCGAATTTGAATATCTTGGCCGCAAGATAGAGAACCAGAAGAGTCGCAATAAGCAGCACCACTCCGAGCGCGCTGGCGGCGCCCCAATCGAATTGATTTTCAAGGATCGCTGTAATCTGGGTCGATACCATCGTCACCTTGCCGCCGCCAAGAACCGCCGGTGTCACATAAAACCCAAGGCAAAGGACAAAGACGATCAAAGATCCCGAGACCATGCCCGGCATGGAGAGGGGAAAATAGACTTGCCAAAAGGCTTTCACGGGCGAGGCGCCTAAGTTGGCGGCGGCATGCATCAAATCCCGGTCAATTTTTTTCATGGCACCGTAGAGCGGCAATACAAGGAAGGGCAGCATGATATGGGCCATTCCAATGAGGGTGCCCAGCATATTGTGGACCAACTTTATGGGCTCGTCCCAAAGCCCCAGTTCAATGGCGAAGTCGTTCAGAAGCCCCTTCTTTTGAAGCAGGACCAACCAAGCATAGGTGCGCACCAAGAGGGACGTCCAAAAGGGCAGCAACACGGCCAGCATAAAAATGCCGGCCCAGCGGCTGGGCAGGAGCGCCAGGAAATAAGCAAGCGGATAACCAAGCACAATGCATATCAGGGTGGTCAGCAAACTAACCTGGAACGTCGTCATGAAGACCCGAGCATATGACTTGTACTCGATCATTTTTTGATAGTGTTCCAATGACGGCATTCCGTCCTTGCCGATGAAGGAGAGGTAAAACAACCATCCCACCGGGATCACGATGACCAGGAAAATGACCAGCAAGGCCGGTATCGCCAGGCTCAACAGACTCCACTGTTCCTTGGCTTCCTGGCTCTTCAGAGCGTGCGCGTGCCACTCTTCCCCGAGGCGGGAACCGGGTGCCGCTTTAACCGTTGCCATGCCGGTCATCCCTGGGAATGATGATCACGTCTTCGCGCAGCAGTCCGATCGCGGCTTGATCACCGGGGCGAAGGGAAACCGCCTTGGCAATGGTTCCGGTTCCAAATCGTACGGAGAGCTCGGTTTCTTCGTCGATGGCCACCAAAGCAAAAGCCGTTTCGCCCTGGAAAACCGATTCACTCACCGAGCCACCGAAAATGATTGCCCGATCCGTATCATCGCTCGCGCTATTGGCCAAGAAAAGCCGTTCCGGCCGAATGACCAGCGACCATCCCGGGACAATATCCTCGACCGGCTCTTTGGTAATTTGATGGCTTTTGTAGAAAAGGTGCCCGGACCCATCTCGTGTCAACGGCAGGATGGAGGATTCACCTATGAAGTCCGCAACGAATGCGTTGGCCGGCCGGTTATAGATTTCTTCCGGACCTCCCACCTGCGCCAGCTTGCCGTGATTGATCACCGCGATGCGATCGGACATGGTCAGAGCCTCGCGCTGGTCATGGGTGACATAAACCGTGGTCACACCCAGCTGGCGGTGCAAATGCTTTAACTCAATTTGCATGCGCTCCCGCAGTTTTTTGTCGAGCGCGGAAAGGGGCTCGTCCATTAACAGTATACGCGGGCGGAAAACAAAAGCGCGTGCCAAGGCAACCCGCTGCCTTTGCCCGCCGGACAATTGATCTATTCCCCGTTCGCCCAATCCCGACAGTTGCACTGTGTCCAAGGCCTCGGCAACGCGCCGTGCTTGTTCCTGCGGGCTGACGCCGCGCAGTTTCAACGGAAAGGCGATATTGCCGGCAACGGACATGTGGGGGAAAAGGGCATAGCTTTGAAAGACCATGCCAACATCGCGTTTATGGGGCGGGGTCAGAATGACTTCTTTTTCACCAAAACGAATGCTTCCAGCATCGGGTCTATTAAAACCGGCGATTGCCATAAGGAGGGTGGTTTTCCCCGATCCGGATGGCCCCAAAAGCGTTAGAAATTCACCGCTTTTGATTTCCAGGTCCACCGAATCCAGCGCGTAGAGCTCGCCATACCGCTTTGTCAGGCCTTGGATATGGATGGGCAGTGCCGTTGCGTTTTCCGACGGCGCATCATTGGTTTCGTTGGCCAAAACCCTACCCCCAAACAGAGCGGAACTGCCGGGCGAGCAAGCCGCCCGGCAGACGACGATTTTGCAGGTTATTCGCTTAAGAGTTCCATATAAAGCTCCAAGGCCTTTTCCCGATTATTGGCATACCACTCCAAACTGATCGGCAACATTAAGGGCACGTTGTTGGGATGGGATGGCAGAGACTCAATAAGCTCTGCTGATGCCGTCGTAACTTCATAGGCCTTCTTGTTGGTCGGTCCATAGGTGATGTGGAAGGGTAGATTAGCTTGATACTCAGGCTTGGAAATCTCGGCCAAAAACTGCATGGCGACATCTTTGTTTGGCGCGCCCTTGGGCATGGCAAAGCAATCATAATCAAGCAGCGCCTGGTTGAAGGTGTAACCGACCGTCGCACCATCTTTTTTGGCGTTATCGAAACGTCCATTCCAGCCGGTGGTCATGTCCACCTCGGCATCCTTCATCAGCTGAGCTTGTTGAGCGCCCGAATCCCAGAAAACGGCAATATGCGGTTTCAGCTCGCGAATTTTATTGATC
>JBCCHN010000105.1:0-18047 GCA_039028695.1 Pseudomonadota bacterium | reverse complement strand
GGGGCCTGGCAGTTGGACGCGGCTCTCCGCTTTGCAATGGCGCTCGGCGATATGGACTACTATCTGGAACAGCCCTGCATGGCCATGGCGGACAACGCCCGTCTGGCCGCCAATCTGCGTCAGCCGCTGATCCTGGACGAATCCATTGCCTGCCTGGGTGACCTGCTCGAAGCCCACCATCTGGGCATCATGAGTGGTGTCACTTTAAAGATATCGCGCATTGGCGGCATAACCAAGACCAAGCGCCTGCGGGATGTGGCGGTTGAGCTGGGCTTGCGGGTGACCATCGAGGATACGGGTGGCAGCGACATCGATTCGGCGGCTACCGCCCATTTAATGCTCTCCACGCCCGAGGGCAGCCGTTTTCACACGGTCGACTTCATGAACTGGGTGACGGTCTCCAACGCGCGGGGCATGCCGCCGTGCGAGGCCGGGCAAATGGCCGCGCCGACCCGGCCGGGCCTAGGATTGCAGGCACGTCGGGAAATTTTAGGAGAGCCATTTTTCGAGATCGGCTGACTCCGGGGCTTGCAAGGGGTCGGATCGCTTGCCAAAGAGGCCGTGAATTAGCGGTCAGGCTGTCACCAAGTGAGAACCGGAAAAAAGAACATCGCTCTCCTCTATCAAACTCCTTGGGCCGGACTGTTAGCGGAGATATATTCGCTCCGTGCCGCATCATTGCTATTGAGGTTGCCCGATCATGTCATCAGCTATCTTATCTTTATCCCGTCGGATCCGCTCGACGCCCTTTTCGGTCCGCGTCGAGGAGTTGGGCGTGCAGGCCTATACGGTCTATAACCACATGTTGCTGGCGACATCTTTTACCTCAATGGCAACGGATTACAGCCATCTGTGCGAACATGTTCAGATCTGGGATGTGAGCTGCGAGCGCCAAGTCGAGTTGCGTGGCCCGGACGCCGCCCGGCTCGTCCAGTTGATGACGCCCCGAGATATGACCAAAATCGTTGTCGGGCAATGCGTCTATGCACCTTTGGTGGATGAGGCCGGGGGCATGATTAATGACCCCGTGATCCTGAAACTGGCCGAAGACCGCTATTGGGCCTCAATCGCGGATTCGGATGCCCTGTTGTGGGCCAAGGGCCTGGCATACGGACTTGGCCTTTCAGTC
Organism: Pseudomonadota bacterium; assembly: GCA_039028695.1. GTDB lineage: Bacteria > Pseudomonadota > Alphaproteobacteria > Kiloniellales > Kiloniellaceae > JANQKX01. The sequence goes on along the minus strand of JBCCHN010000105.1, from coordinate 16,918 downwards.
GAAATTTCCGAGCCACCGGTAAATCCGGTGGCGGTCCAGGGCCCAAAGGCTGAAACCCTGGTGGCCCGTGTCTTTGGGGATAAGGTTCGTGACATTCGATTCTTCCGCTTTGCATGGTTGCCGTTCCAAGGCCATGACTTTCTCGTGGCTCGCTCGGGCTGGAGCAAGCAAGGCGGCTTTGAAATATACGTGGATCGGGATGACCTCGCCTTGCCCCTTTGGGATGCCCTTTGGGAGGCGGGGGGTGATCTCGGGGTCGGGCCGGGTTGTCCGAACCTGGTGGAACGTATTGAAAGCGGACTGTTGTCCTATGGTGCGGACATGACGCGGGAAAACAATCCATATGAATGCGCCTTGGACCGCTTTTGCCGCTTGGATGGTCCGGATTTCATCGGCAAAAAAGCCCTCTTAAAAATTAAGGCCGAGGGCCCGGCCCGCCTGGTACGTGGCATAAAGCTTGAGGGCCCGCCGGTTCCCCCCTGCCGAGAGTCATGGCCTATATTCAAGGGTGACGGGGAAGCAAACCCGATTTTAGTGGGTGCCGTAAACTCGGCGGTTTGGTCACCGCGTTTCGAGGTCAATATTGGCATTGCCATGATGGAGCGAGGGCATTGGGACCTGGGTAATCAGGTCGCGGTGAGCTTGCTCGATGGCACAACCCGTCAAGCGCGGGTCTGTGCCATCCCTTTCGAGGATAACTAAGCAAAAGAGGCGATAAAGCCCCAAAAAAAGATGCCCTGAGGAGACCGCCATGTCCCAAAGTCACCTGGACCCCCGAGCCGCGAACTTTACGCCCCTTTCGCCTCTGTCCTTTTTGTCCCGCGCCGCGGATGTTTATCCTGATCGTTTAGGTCTGGTCTATGGCGACCGACACTATAGCTGGGCGGAGGTCTATGCCCGCTGCCGCCGTTTTGCCTCGGCCTTGACGGGGCTTGGTGTGAAACGGGGTGAAACGGTCTCCATTATCGCCGCCAACACGCCTGAGCTTTTTGAAGCCCACTTCGGCATTGCCATGGCTGGTGCGGTATTGAACACCATCAATACCCGGCTGGATCCGGAGACGATTGCCTACATTTTGGAGCATGGGGACACCCGCGTCCTGATCACCGACACCCAGTTCTCGCCGCGGGTCAAGGATGCTCTGGCGGCGACCGCTACCAAAGAGGTTATAGTGGTCGACATTGCTGATGATCAAGCCGATCTCCATCCAGGCGAAGGGGAACGCTTGGGCCGGATGACCTATGAGGAGCTCTTGGCAAAGGGCGATCCTGAGGCGGCTTGGTCCCTGCCGGAGAGTGAGTGGGACACCTTGGCCCTCAACTACACCTCTGGCACCAGCGGACGGCCCAAGGGTGTGCTGTACCATCATAGGGGCTCCGCGCTGATGACCTATGGCACCATTGCCGGTTGGGGCCTCATGCCCCATCCCACTTACCTCTACACGGTGCCCATGTTCCACTGCAACGGCTGGGGCCATGCCTGGACCATGACTGCCCTGGCGGGTACGGTCATTTGCTGTCGTTATATAACCGCAAAAAACATCTTCAACGCTGTGGCCGATCACCGGGTGGATCACTTCGGCGGGGCGCCCGTGGTGCTCTCCATGTTGATCAACGCCCCCCAAGAAGAACGCCGCGATATCACCCATCCCGTGAAGGTCATGACCGCCGGCGCCCCGCCGCCCGCCGCCGTATTGGAGAAAACCAAGGCCCTGGGCTTTGATGTCATGCAGGTCTATGGCCTCACCGAGACCTATGGCCATGTGGTGCAATGCGCCTGGCAATCCGAGTGGGACGAGCTGCCCTTTGGCGAGCAGGCGGAAATTGCCGCCCGTCAGGGCGTCCGCTTCCCCATGACCGAGGAAGTCTCGGTAATCGATCAGGAAACGGGTGAAGCTGTCCCCCGGGACGGAGAAACCCTGGGCGAGATCGTTATCCGGGGCAACACAGTGATGAAAGGCTATCACAAGTCCCAAGAGGCGACTGAAGAGGCCTTCGCCGGCGGCTGGTTCCATTCCGGCGATCTGGCGGTTGTCCATCCCAACGGCTATCTCCAGGTCAAGGACCGCTTGAAGGATATCATCATCTCCGGCGGCGAAAATATTTCCTCTGTCGAGGTGGAAGGGGTGCTCTATCGCCATCCCGATGTGTCTGTGGCTGCGGTGGTCGCCCGGCCTGATGAGAAGTGGGGGGAGACTCCGTGCGCCTTCATCGAGCTAAAACCCGGATCCAGTCCCAGCGAGGCAGAAGTGATCGCCTTTTGCCGTGAGCAGATGGCCGGCTTTAAGTCCCCGAAAAAGGTGGTGTTCGGCGATCTGCCCAAAACCTCCACCGGCAAGATTGAGAAATTCAAACTGCGCCAAGCTGCAAAAGATCTCTAGCGGACGAACGCACCAAACAAGGAACCAAGAATGACATTTAAAGCACTCATCGTCGACAAGGCCGAAGACGGTACAATCTCTCAGTCCATTGAGGACATTGGCGCCGATCGTCTGCCTACTGATGGAGATGTGACCGTCGCGGTGGACTATACCACGGTTAACTACAAAGACGGTCTTTGCCTGACTGGCGGGGGCGGTCTGGTACGCAACTACCCTCATGTCCCCGGAATTGACTTTGTCGGGCGAGTTGAGGAAAGCGCCGATGATCGCTACCGGGCGGGGGATCAGGTGGTGCTCACCGGCTGGCGGGTTGGCGAGGTTTGGTGGGGCGGCTATGCGCAAAAGGCAAGGGTGAAGGCCGACTGGCTGGTGCCTCTGCCTGATGGTTTGTCCCCTAAGCGGGCCATGGCCGTGGGCACGGCCGGTTTCACCGCCATGTTGGCGATCATGGCGCTCGAGGATCATGGTCTTAAAACGGGTCAAGGCGAGGTTCTGGTGACAGGGGCGGCCGGCGGTGTGGGCTCGGTGGCGACGGCCATCCTGGCCAACTGCGAGTATGACGTGGCGGCGGTCACGGGCCGGCCCGAGACGGCGGAATACCTGACCGGGCTGGGCGCCAGCCGCATCGTGCCGCGGGAAGAACTGAACGAGACCACCAAGCGGCCCCTTGAAAAGGAAACCTGGGCCGGTTGCGTGGATGCGGTCGGCGGCGACATGCTGGCCCGTGTCTTGGGACAGATGAACTACGGCGCGTCGGTCGCGGCGGTGGGGCTCGCGGGCGGTGCCCATCTCCCCGCCACGGTGATTCCCTTTCTCCTGCGTGGCGTCAATCTGCTTGGCATCGATTCGGTGATGCGCCCCTATCAGGACCGCTTGAAAGCTTGGCAACGCCTTGCCCAGGATCTACCCATGGACAAGCTGGACGCCATGATCCAGCCGGCCACCCTGACGGATCTACCCGCTCTGGGCCCGGCAATCTTGAAGGGGGCGGTGAAAGGTCGTGTCGTGGTCGACATGAACGCCTGATCGGGTCCCCCTGAAGTCGTCGCCAGGTCGTCACCAGGTCGTCACCAAGTCACCATTATTTCACTAATCGGGCGGCCGGTGCGTGCTTTGTCGCCGGCCGTCAGCACGTCCAGGCTCGGCCAGAGGCCACTCGCCAGACAGGCGGCATAGCCGTTGTCCAAGCCGTTCTCGCGCATGCGCTTGGCGGCCGTGTCATGGTCGTAGTCCAAGCTGCGCACTTGGATGGAGAGGGCGCCCCCTGCCACTAGTTCCAAGAGGGCGTACCAGACCCGCGGCGTTCCATCGTTGGCCGGCATGCCCAAAGCGCCACTATTCAGCCACAGCTTGCCACCGATGATCTCGGCGAAGGGTAGGCCGCTGTGGCCGCCCAAAATACCGTCGAATTGGTCCCCCGCCAGGCTCAACTCCGCTTCTTTTTTTTCCGTTGCCGTATTGGGAAAAATGAATTCGTTGATCGAGGCGACCGACCCGTGAACCGCCAAAAACCGCCAATTTCCAAGGACTACATCGATGGATCGGGGCAGGCTTCCCATCCAGCTTTTGCTGTCCGCTGAGACCCGACCTCTGGAATAGGCGTACCACTGTTGGGATAAAAAGTCGCAGGCACTGTTGGCGTCAAAGCCGCAGCCGCAATCGGGCGCATCGGCGGCGAGAGATTCCTCGCAGTTGCCCATCACAACCGGGCAGCCGAAATCCCGGATCAGATCCACGGTGGCCTGGGGCTCGGCGCAATAGGCAACCAGATCGCCCGTGCAGAGAACCTGCTCGGGCCCCAAGCCTTGATCGCCGGCCAGGCCCAACAGGGCCTCGGTGGCCTGAAGATTGCTGTAGGGCCCACCAAAAACCAGCAAGCGGCCCTCCGCCTCAAGCTTTTGTACGGTCGCGCCCATCAATATTCTTCCTTATTTTCAAGCGCTTGCTCGAAGGGGGGCTGCCTTGCGGGTCAACAGGCCGATGGCGAAAGCGCCACAGCCTGCCACCAGCACCGTGCCGCTGATCAGCAATAGTTTATCATATTTATGGGACAAGCCGGTCAAGGGCTCCAACAGGGCCGTATGGCCCCCCGCCTCAGTGTAATAGAGGGCCGCTCCCGCCATCGCCGCGGCAAAGGATACCCAATAGCTCCAGGTCGGGACGCGGGCGTTGCTCCATAGGCTGAAGAAAATGACCGGCGCCAGATACATGGAGGCGGTGCCGCTGACCGCCACGGCGCTGAAAAGTTCTTGCGAGCTGCCGAACAAAAAGGCCAGGCCGCCCAGCATGAACAGTGCCATGGCGATCCGCCCGTTGCGCAGGGTCGGCTGGGCCAAGCCCATGTCCACGATCGAGAGCTTGGCCGCGCTGGAAAAGGTGGAATCCAAGGTGGAAACCGCCGAGACGATGAAGGCCAGCGAAAGAGCGGTCATGGGAACCTCTCCCAAGAGTCGGCGCAGGGCATCCAGCAGAGCCTCGTCCTGCAGGGCATTGAGCCCGGCATAGACCCCCAGCAGGGAAAAGGCGAAAATAGCGATAATCGACAGCCAGCCGGCATGAACAAAGCTGCGTAGGGTGCTCTTGCGATCGGCCAAAAAGCCTCGGTCCATCATGACCGGATCGTGCATGGGATAGCTCCAAACCTGCAGCAGGGCCACAAGCAATAGGCTCCAGCCGCTTTGCAGCTCAATGGGGCTACTGGAAAGGACCGGCGCCCAGGCAAAACCCTCGGCAGTCAGAAGGGCGGCCAAAAGGTAGGCCAATAGGGCTGCCAGGACGGACATCTGGAACACGTCCGTACGCAATGAGGCGCGCAGGCCCCCCAACATGGAATAGACCAAAATGACCGCCGCTAGAATCCCCATGGCCAGACCATAGGCCAAGGTCCCGGTCTCGCCGAAAATCAAACCGATGACCAAGAGGTTGGCGAAAACCTCCGACAGCAAGCGTATCCCGATCACCAGATTATAAGCCCAAGGGCCCGTGCGACCGAAACGGTCCCGCAGGAAATCCTGGATCGAGCCGAACCCATGGCGGAACCGTAAAGAGGCAATGATCGCCCCGCCGGTGAAAAAGGAAAGATAATAGGCCGCGTAGGCCAGCCCGCCCGCGATCCCGTAATAATAACCCAGAATCGCGGCGGTCAGCAGGGAGCGGGCGAAGATCCAGGTTGTGACCTGCGAGAAGATCAGGGTGATCATGCCGGGCGCCTGGCCGTCGGGGGAGTGGCCCTGATAAAATTCCCAAGCATGCTTGACTTTCGGTGCCAGCAAAAAGCTACCCACCGCAATGATGCCGAGGGCGACGGCCAAGGAAAGAGTCATATTCTTGATTGTCCTTTTCGATTGGGTCCCAAGGGGGATGCCAGAACGCCCGCCTGCAAATAAGGAATAAGGGCTTAAACGGCCAATCAAGTGCCTGTGAGCCCACAGCCTTTTTATCTGAGGGGAAGGATCGCCTCGCCGTTGCGATGGAAGCCATCGAAAAATTTGGCTGCGCCGGTGGTGCGATTTCTGCCAAGATCGTCGCTATGAAAAATGTGACCCCCTCAGGACTTGCCTTTGCCATGGCGGCCATCCTCACCTGGGGCTTTTTTCCCATATATTTTAAGATGTTGGAGTCTTATGGCGCGATGGCGGTGATCAGCCATCGCATGATTTGGGCGGTCCTGGTGATTGCCGTGCTTTTGACCTTTCTAGGTCAGTGGCCGGCGGTGTTGGCCGCCCTGCGCTCCCGGCGGGCCATGAAGCTGTTGTTTTTTTCCACACTCAGCATGGGGTTTAGCTGGGGCTTTTACATTTGGGCTGTACACAACGGCCGGATCGTCGAGGCCTCCATGGGCTACTACTTGACACCTCTCATGTCGGTCGTGGTGGGGCTCATGATTTTTCGCGAGCGTCTCAGCCCACTCCAAATCTGGGCGGTGGGTTTGGCGGCCACAGGGGTCGGGGTTTCCCTCGCATGGTCTGGAATCTTTCCCTGGATCGGTGTGCTCTTGGGCGGCACCTTCGCGATCTATAGCGGGGTTCGCAAACTGGCGCCGGTCGATGCCTTGGCGGGGGTCTTTATCGAGTCCCTGTTCTTGTTGCCCTTCGGCATCGCGCTCGCCCTATGGGACGGCGTTGGCGGCGGTTTGGCCATGAACTGGGTCGATTTGCTGCTTCTGGCCTCGGGCGGATTGGTGACCATTCTGCCGATCACCTGGTACGTCGCCGCTTCCCGACGCATGCCGCTTTCCACCTTGGGCACCTTGTTTTACATCGCGCCCACTATGGGCTTCTTGTCGGGTGTATTTGTCTTTGGCGAGCCCTTCACCTTCAGCGACGGCATTATGTTCGCCCTGATCTGGCTGGGTCTCATCCTTTTCTCCTTGGAGGGGACGGTTGGCGCCAAGCAAAGGCGGCTTGCGGAATAGCAGGGGCCTAATCGCCGGTAAGGGCAATCTCCTCCTTGCGCTTGGCCACATAGGCCTGAAGGGCCTCGTCAATGGCCGGGTCCAAGGGCGGCTGTTCATAGTCCTTAAGCAGCTGTTTCCAGATTTCATTGGCCCGCTGGGTCGCGCTTTTGGCGCCGTCTTCGTGCCAGCTCTCAAAGTTGCGCCAATCGGACAGCAGCGGCTCATAAAAGGCGTCCTGGTAGCGTGCCAGGGTGTGGGCAGCGCCAAAAAAGTGACCGCCCTGGCGCACCTCCTCAATGGCCTCCAGGCCTAACTGATCCCGGTTGACAGTGACCGGCTCCAAGAAAGCAGCCAGCATCTGGAGGATCTCCGCATCCAAGATCATCTTCTCGTAAGAGCAGACCAAGCCCCCTTCCAGCCAGCCGCCGGCGTGCAGCATCACGTTCATGTGTGAGAGAATGCAGCTCCAGCAGGACATACTGCTTTCATAGGAGGCCTGGGCATCCACTGAGGTGGAGGCCGTCGCATTGCTTGAGCGGATCGGTACCCCATAACGCCGGGCAAGCTGGCCCGAGATGACCACCGACTTGGCGTATTCTGGCGTGCCGAAGGCGGGCGAGCCGGTGCGCATATCCACGTTCGAGGTGAAGTGCCCGTAAAAGACCGGGCAGCCCCGGCGGGCCGCTTGCGCCACTACCATGCCTGCCAGGGCTTCGGCGTTTTGCTGGACAACCGAGCCCAGCATGGTGGCCGGGCTCATGGCACCGGCCAAGGTAAAGGGCGTCACGTTGACCGGCTGGCCGGCTAGGGCCATCTCGATCAGGCCGTCGGCCATGGCCCCATCGAGTACCAGCGGGGAATTGGTGTTGATGCCCGTCGCAAAGGCCGGCCGCTCTGCAAGCTCTTTGTCGCTCACTCCCAGGGCGATCTTGGCCATTTCGATGCAGTCCCGTGCCCTTTTGCGGGAGTTGAGCCAGGTGGGTTGCCAGCCCTTATCGGTCAAAGTGATCTGGGCATACATCATATCCAGATGACGGGAATTGGCCGGCAGATCCAGAGGCTCGACACCGGCGCCCCCATCGTGGTGATAGATGTTGACGCTGTGTACCAGGCGCACCATGTTGCGTGTGTCTTCGATGGTGCCTTCCCGGCGGCCCCGGTCCAGGTCCGACACGAAGGGCGGGCCGCACACCGTGGCAAAAACCATCTTGTTGCCGCCAATCGTCAGGGTTTTTTCCGGATTGCGGGCATGCACGGTGAATTCGGAAGGGATGTCCGCGATCATTTCTTCTACGAAAGCCGGGTCGAATTTGACGATTTCCGTGGATCGATCCACCGTTGCCCCGGCGGCCTTCAGCAGATCCAAGGCCCGTCCGTCGGTAACCTTCATGCCCACATCGCGCAGCACCTCGAGCGAGGCTTGATGCAGGTTTTCGATATGGTCCTTCGACAGGATTTCAAAAGGCGGGTAGGGGTTCTGAACCGCCCGAAAGGGAGATTGCTTTAAGGCACCCTCAGCGGGGTTGCGCTTGCGATTGCGGGGACTTTGGCGGCGGGACATGTCAAGACTCCGGGAGGGGCGTTACCAGGCGCCGCATGGCGGCGAACCAAACCGCTTGCCCTGCTCGGGAACGCCCAAGTCAAGCAAGCCTTCAGGCGCTCGCGCCGGCCCAGGTCTCCTCTCGGATGATCGGGTCTTTGCTCAGACCTTGTCCCAGATCTTCTTCCATGGCCCTATGCTCGCATCCGTTGGCCCTTGGGGTCAAGCAAGGGGCCCTTATGGAGAATGGCCGGCCGCTGTTCGCCGAGGATCTCGACGGTATAGCCCGAGCCTGCTTCGACCGCCGCCGGGTTCAGGTAAGCCAAAGCAATGTGTTGTTCCACGCTGGCGCCGTAGCCCCCGGACGACACATATCCGACCCATTCGCCGTACTTAAAAACGGCTTCGTCTCCCCAAACGCAGGCATCGCCCGCATCGACGGTTAAGGTGACACGGCATTCCCGCAAGGGCTTTTGCCGGTCGGCCTGGGCTGCGCTGCGGCCGACAAAATCTTCCTTGTCAAGGGCCACAAAAGGGCCAAGGCCGGCCTCGAAGGGGGTGTAATCGGGAGACAGTTCGGTTCCCCAAGCGGGAAAGCTTTTCTCCAGGCGAGTCATCATCAATGCCCGCGTACCCGCCAGCGAGAGGTTGAGGCTTTTTCCCTGGTCCGCCAAACGATCAAAGAGGGCGAGCTGCTGCCCGCGGGGACAATAAAACTCATAGCCGCATTCGCCGCTGAAGGAGACCCGCAAGACGATCACATCCTCACAGCCGGCGATAGATAGGCGCCCCGCCGACATGAAGGGAAAGGCCGCCGTGCTCACATCCGCCTCGGCGAGCTTCGACAACAGCTCCTGCGCGGCCGGACCGGCAATGTGGAGGCCGCTCAAGGATTCGGAGAGGTTTTCGACACTTACCCCGGGCGTTGGCAGATAGTCGTCGAAGTGACGCTGAAAGGCCAATTGCATCATATCGGCCCCGAGCACGAAAAACTCTTCCTCGCCCACCCGCGAGATGGAGAAATCACCGATCAAACGGCCCTTCTCGCTGAGCATGGGGCTTAAGACCATGCGGCCCACCCGTTCCGGCATCTTGTTGGCCATGACCCGGTTCAGCCAGTCTTGCGCGCCGGGCCCGGCGACCCGAAACTTGCCCATGGCCGAGAACTCCATGAGCGCTACGCCATTACGGAGCCGTCTGCATTCATCGGCTACTGAATCCCACCAGTTAGGCTGACGGAAGGTCAGGTTGTCTTGCGGCGGCATCCCTTCCGGAGCGAACCACAAGGGATGCTCCATGCCAAAGCTGGCACCGAACACCCCGTTGGCGGCAGCCAGCCGTTCGTGCGCGGGTGTTGTGTTGAGGGGGCGGCCTACCTCGAATTCCTGATAGGGATAGATGCGGTCCGAGCGGTGCTCATAAAAATACCCGGTGAGGGCCTTGGTATAGGCCTTGTCCGCCCAATCCCCGTAGCGGGCCACATCCCAGCAGAAAATGTCAAAGGGCGGCTCGTCTTCCATGATCCACTCGGCCATGACCCGTCCGATGCCGGCGCCCTGGTTAAAGCCGGTCATCACCCCATTGGCGCAAAAATAATTTTTGAGTTTGGGATGGGGTCCGAGCAGGGGCCCCAGATCCGGCGAGAAGATCATCGGCCCATTGATCACTCGCTTAACGCCGGCGGTGGCCAAGCAGGGCATGATCTCCACCGCTTTGGCGAAGTTCCATTCCATACGATCCAAGGCGTCGGGCAAAAGCTCGTGGCCAAAGTCCAGGGGCGTGCCGGTCTCGGCCCAATGGGTGCAGTGAGATTCATAGGCGCCGAGTAACAAGCCTTGGCCTTCCTGCCGGGCATAGCCGTTGAAATCCCCATCGTTGATTTGGGGCAGCTCGTGGGCCATGGCTTGTATCTCGGGCACCGGTTCGGTGACCAGATAATGGTGCTCCACGGGCATAAGCGGCAGGGTGATGCCCGCCAAAGCGGCCACTTCCCGGCCCCACAGGCCGGCCGCGTTGACCAGATATTCCGCCTCAATGGTGCCGTCCTGGGTAACCACCTGCCAGTGGCCGTTGGGCAAGGGATTGGTTTCGATTACCGGATTGTGGCGATAAATCGTGGCGCCCAGTTGGCGCGCCGCGGCGGCAAAGGCTTGGGTAGCGCTGGCGGGGTCGACATGGCCGCCTTCTTCCTCCCAAAGGGCGCCGACCAGGGGAGAGGTATCCAAAACGGGTGCCTTTTCCCGCGCCTCCTCAAGGGAAATAAACTCGGAATGAATACCCAGGCGGCGGACCGCGCTTTGCATCCGCCCCATGTAATCCATTTCCTCTTGGGAGCGGCACAGCATGAGACCGCCTGTGTCGTGAAAGCCGCAGGACTGGCCGCTTTCCGCCTCTAGTTTGGGATATATCTCGAAGGTGTATTTCTGCAGGGCCGCCACGGTGTTGGGCATGGTGACGGTGAAAAGGCCGCCGGCCGCGTGCCAGGACGAGCCCGATGTCAGTTCCTGGCGTTCCACCAGGATCACATCCTGCCAGCCGTATTTGGCAAGGTGATAAAGAATGCTGCAGCCGGTCACGCCGCCGCCAATGACCACCACTCGTGCTGTTTTTTTCATGATGCCCTTGCCCCTCGTGCCTGCGGATCATGCATGTGAGCGCAAACGGCAGCGGCCCGTCAAGGTCTAGGATGGGGCAATTTCCGGGGCGCCATGGGAGCCACACGAGTTAGAAGTTAGGTAAAAACCTGGGTCTCGTTCAAAGTGTTTTGTTGGACGGTGCTTTCCGGACCAACTGGTCGGACAAGGCTTCTGCCGCCGCCACTTCGACCTTGGCCCGGTAAGCTGTCGAATTCCATGCGATAACGCCTGGAAAAATGGGACAAGGAGACAAAGCCGCAGGCCACGGCCACTTCGGAGATCTGCATGTCCGTGCCCTCCACGAGTGACTTGGCCCTTTTTAGGCGGAGCCGCATGTAATGGGCCGAGGGACTTTCTTGGAAATGAACTCGAAAAAGCCTTTGCAGTTGCCGCGGGGATAAGTCAATCGCCTGGGCGACCCAGTCTAGGGAGACTGGCTCCTCCAGGTTTTCCTCCATGACCGCAATCGCGGTGGCAAGTTTTGGATGCAGGGCCTTATACCCGGCGCGGCGTAGTTTTCCTTGAGGCTCCTCGCTGCAGCGGATGCGCTCCAAGCAAAGGGCATCGGCTACCTCGACGGCTAGGTTTGTCCCTTGATCTCCTTCGATCAGTCGCACGGCCAGATCGGCTGTTGCCAACTGGCCACAGCAGCTAAATCGGTTCCGATCGATGACGAAACAGCCATCCACGGTTCCCAGGTCCGGATACAGTTCGCGAAAGCAATCCATATGGGACCATGGCACCGCTGCCTTGGCTCCCGACAACAGCCCGGCGGCTGCAAGGGAAAAAACACCTTGGCCCACGCTTCCGATGCGCCGGCCGCGAGCTGCCAAGGACCTTAACCGTGCCGCTACGGACGTGCGCTGTGCGATGGCATCGACCCGGCCGAAAACCACCACGCTTTCTACTTCCCAGAGGCTGTCGGCATCCTGTTCGTGCAATTCGCGCCAGACGTAGAGGCTGCGTCCTGCCGCCTTGTTGGCCGCTCGCAGGGCCTCAACAAAGACCATGACCTCAAGAGTGCTTTCTTCCGGGGATAGCAAAAAACCGAACCGATGCATCTGATCCTCCTCGTTTGAACCACCCAGAGCCTCGGCCGAATCGCAGTGGCTAAAGTATTTTCTTATGAAAGAAGCTTTTTTATGTTATGTAAACTGCACTAATTCTGATCCAGGTATTAGAAAAATTAATGTCATCTTTGCGTATGCGACTGCCGCCGGCTAATAGTTTGATCGCCTTCGAGGCGGCCGCCCGGCATCTGAACTTTACCCGGGCTGCGGCGGAGTTGAATGTCACGCAAGCCGCCGTCAGCCATCAAATTCAAAGCCTTGAGGCCCATCTCGGGATTTCACTTTTTCGGCGACAGCCGCGGGGTCTTTTGCTGACTGTGGAAGGCGCTCGCCTGCAGCAGGCGGTGACCATGGGATTGGAATACATCGCGACCGCGGTGGAGGAGGTCACCCGGGTCCGCAACCCCCGGGAACTCACCGTGTCGACCAGTGTGACCTTCGCTAACTATTGGCTCATGTCGCGGGTGTCCAAGTTTCGCGCCGCCCATCCGGATGTGGACCTTCGTATGGTGGCCTCTGCGCCCATAAGAAACCTAACAGCCGAGGGGATTGATATTGCTGTCCGCTACGGCTCTGGAAAATGGCCTCGGGTGGAGGCGGTGCATCTGTTTGACAACGAGGTTTTTCCGGTCTGCGCGCCCTCTTATTTGCAGGGCCGAACCGAAATCGAAAGATTGGAAGATCTCTTGGACGAGACCCTGATCCACCTGGTTGAGCCGGACCGCAACTGGGTGACCTGGTCTTCCTGGTTCTCCGCCCTTAACGTAGCCGGGTCACCGTCAAAGCGCGGCCTCGAGTTCGATAATTATCTGGTCTTGATCCAAGCTGTTTTGGATGGCCAGGGGATCGCTTTGGGGGGCGGTCGATTGGCCGAAAATTTTTTGGCACAAGGGGTCTTGGTCCGACCAACCAAGGAAAGGATGCGCACCGAAGGGGCCTTTTACTTGCTGACCCCAAACGAGGTGCCGTTGCGGGAACCTGCGCAAAAATTTAAAGACTGGATCTTGGCGGAAGCACAGGAAGGCAAGCTCTAATTTCGGTAGGAAGAGCGATTGGTTTTCGCTCAAATACAGCTCTATTCCAAATACTGGGCGAGCTTGGCGAACAGCAGATCTTCATCGATTGGTTTGGTGATATAGTCGTCACAGCCAATGGCCAGGGTTCGCTCCCTATCCCCCTGCATGGCGTGGGCGGTTACGGCAATCACCGGGATCTTGGCGAGGTCGGGTTGGGCCTTGATCTGACGGGCAGCCTCCCATCCGTCCATGACAGGAAGGGAAAGATCCATCAAGATCAAATCGGGTTGTTCGGCCTTGGCCTTTTCCAAACTCTCCGCGCCGTCGCCCGCCGTGATGATGTTGTAGTCGTCTTCCAATAGTTGGACCAAGAGATCCAAGTTAAAGGCAACATCTTCAACTATCAGAATTTTTTTCAAGCGACCGCCCCCTGTTTGGAAAAGCGCCCTTATGGCCTAACCGAAGGCGGGTAGGGGGTCAACCGTTACATGGTTTCTGTTGCTCGCTAAGACGTGACGTCTCATTTGCATTTGTTAGACTAAACTATATTTGGGTTGAGGCGGTTTTTGCGCTGGGTGAGAATCCTTTAAGTAACAGAAAGAGTAAAGTCGTTCGCCATGCCACCAAGACGGAACATCGTGTTTGGGCTTTTTGCCTTCTTTAGTTGCTGGGCCCTAGGACAGACGGCGTCGCTCGGTCAAAACCTTGACGCCATTCAAACCAGTTTGCCAGGCCAAATTATCCGATCTTTGACGGTCCATCCCAGCGATCCGGATCGAATTCTCGTAGGTCTCAAAGGGCGCGCGCCGGGATCGGGTGTGGTTATGGAAAGTCGTGACGCGGGGGGGACTTGGTTGACGCTCAACGCGGACGCTCCGGTAAACCCGGTGGCCAGTGATGTGCAAGCGGTGGCCTATGGCCCTGCCGGTGTTGTTTTGGCAGGAACGTGGAAGCAGGGCCTCTATCGTTCCAGTGATGACGGGGTCGCCTTCGAGCGGCTGACCGGCTTTCCCAGTCAGGATATCCGTGACATCAAGGCGGTCGCATCGGACCCCAGCCATTTGTTTGCAGTGACAGGTGGTCATGGCGTTTTCAGAAGCGAAGACGGGGGTCAAAGCTGGCAGGCATCTGGGGCGGATGGCACCTTTTTTTGGTCGGTGACGACGTCACCGGATAGCCGGCAGGTCTATGCTGCTTCACCGACGAAGATCATCCTGGCGAGCGTGGACGGGGGAGGGAACTGGCAGCGGATCGAAGTCGGCGCAAAGGCTTATGCCGTGGCTATCAAGCCGGGCGACCCCGACGCCCTGGCTCTCGCGACGGCGGCCGGTTTGTTGCTGTCAAATGATGGCGGAGCGACCTGGAGCCCGGCAAGCGGCGCACCGGCAGGTAATTTCTCGAGCCTGTTGTTCCCCGCTGCGTTGCCGGGAATCCTAATCCTCGGGGACTGGGCCGCCGGTGTTTATCTCTTGGATTTGGAGAGTGGTAAAGGACGATGGTTGCTGGAAGGCGTACCCGTTGTGCACCTGGCCGAAAGCAACGCCAGGCTTCTGGTTGGCACCTGGGGCAAAGGCCTCCTATCTATGGAGATGAAACCCGCTGGGACGGCCGAATAACCGGGTCAGTGTGCTGCCGCATGGCTCGATTGAGCTTGGCCATGAGCCCGCCGTTGGAGATGTCACTGGGTTTTAGCTTGGCCAGATCGAGGGTGATGGGAGATAGCTCTGTTCGGCGCCCCCATGGCTTGACCACATTGCCAGCGAAAGAGGGATGGATGTCCCCTGAAAAACGCCGGCAGCGGTCCTGGTCGAATATCGCCGTGAGAACGTCCATTGACTGGGGTTTTGCGATGGTCTCGGGATGAACCGCCTCTCCGCCTTTTTCAGAAAGCCCGGATTGTTGAATCGGATAAGCTCGATAATGTGCGGATCAATCTGGCAAGATCCAGCCTTGAAACAAAATGCCCCGAACTGATTGCCCGACTTCAGATCCAGGTCGGCCATGTTACTACGATCCGAGCAATGAGATTTTTTACTGCCTCCGAGCGTCGCGTCACCATGGTTGGCCGAGGTAAAATGGGATGGTGTGGAAATGGAAACTATGGGACTTCAGCACACAAAAAACGGGAGCTCGGCGATAAGCCGAACTCCCGTTTGTTTTGCTCCGGCCATCGGCCTGGAACTAGGCCGACGGAACCGGTGGGATGGCATTAGACGATGAAGTCGTTGGCATCCAATTCCGCAACCAGCACGCCTTCCAGGACAACCGAGTTGCCGCTGCCCAGGTCGATCGTGGTGTCGTTGCCGTCATCGGTCGCTGCGGCCAAAACCGCGGCGCCATTGGCAAAGCCATGGGCACTCACGTCCAAGACGTCCTGCATGCTCACGAAGTCGGAGATGGTGTCATTTCCGGAGCTTGCGCCGAGCACAAAGGTATCGGCGCCATTTTCACCCTGCATGGTGTCGTTGCCGGTACCGCCATCAATCCTGTCGTCACCGGTGCCACCCCGAATGGTGTCATTGCCGGAACCGCCACGAATGTCGTCAGCACCGCCGCTGCCCCTAAGGACGTCAGAGCTGCCGCCGCCCCGGATGACATCGTCGCCTGAGCCACCGACGATGGTGTCCCTGCCGCCATCACCGCGGAGATCGTCATTACCGGATCCGCCGTCCAGCCTATCGTTGCCGTCACCACCGAATAGGGTGTCGTCACCGTTTTCGCCGAGCATAAAGTCATTACCGGTGCGGCCTTCAAGCGTGTCGTTGCCGCTCTGGCCGAAGAGGTCGTCGTTTCCGCTACCGCCGTTCAGAACGTCATTATCGGCGCCACCGAACAGCCGGTCATTGCCGCCGCCGCCGATCAGACGGTCCGCGCCGGCATCGCCCACCAGCACGTCATCGCCGCCTACGCCGCGCAGGACGTTGGCACCCGTATTGCCTTCGATGCGATTGTCGAGCTGGTTGCCGGTTCCATTGAGATTGTCGCTACCGGTCAGGGTCAGCTGGTTCAAGTTGTTGGCCAACGTAAAACTCACCGAACTTTGGACGGAGTCAAAGCCGGAATTGTCGGACTCGATCGCGCGATCGTTTTCTTGATTGACAATGTAGGTGTCATCACCGCTACCACCGCGCATGGTGTCGCGGCCGTTGCCGCCGTCCAGAATGTCGTTGCCCGAGCCGCCTCTCAGCTGATCTCGGCCGCCACCGCCATTTAATGTGTCGTCACCGCCAAGGCCGCGAAGGTCATCGCGACCGCCGAGCCCATTAAGGGTGTCATCATCATTAGAACCGGTCAGATTGTCATCTCCGCCTGTACCGTTGGCCACCAGCGCGGCCAATTCCGGCTTATCGTCGTCGTCAAATCCAACTTCAGGGTTGTTTGTATCGCTCATTACTCTCTCCTTAGCCTAAGCCTGGCAAAAACTCCAAAAACCCCGCACCAAATCATGCGGGATAAATTCAAAAGGTTGTACTGGCGAATCTCCCCCTGGAGTATGGCGAAAACACTACGCCTTGCTAAGTCGCCGACAAAAAGCCTTGGGGATAAAACACCTCGAGGCCCAAAGGTTTGCAATCTACCTGATCTCCTTGTTCCCGGCTTTACGGGCTTTAATTTTTATTCAACGCAACGCTTCCTGCGCAACATCAAATAACACCAAATGCTGACTTTTTTATATCAAATTATTTAAGAGAATGCAAATTAAAAAATATTAACAAACACAAGAAAGATTAAATACTAAATTTATCTATATTTATACTATATTTTATCTTGTAACATTAAGTTAGCAGGATTAGGAGTTATTATATAAATTTCAAGAGTAATTTGTTGTAGGTTTTGTCTAATTTAGTAAGAATCATAAGTTGACCGGGTAAGGTTTCCG
>JBCCHN010000104.1:0-18746 GCA_039028695.1 Pseudomonadota bacterium | reverse complement strand
GCGCAATTGGTTGATGTCAATGGCGACGGTCTGGTGGATTTTGTTCGTGCTTATCGAAATGTTTCCGGTAATGACAAACTCAAAACTGCTCTTAACACCGGTCAAGGTTGGGTTAATGACACCAGTTACAAACTCGAAAACATACTGCGCAGCTACAATCACCCCGATAAGCGGGAGTGGACCCATGGCACCTTTGCAGATCTTGATGCGGACGGTCTTGTAGATCATGTGCAAGGATATACCAATGCCTCGGGCAACAAATTTCAGCGGACCTGGCGCGGCCGATCCGAGGCACCCGATCTATTGCTATCGGTGAATGACTCCTTGGGTAAAGTCATTTCGGTTGACTATGCTCCAATGACCGACACGGCGATCTACGAAAAAGGCGATATTGACGCGCCCGCAAAGATCGACATCGTTGCCCCCATGTACCTGGTGGACACGGTTTCCCAAGATGACGGCCTGGGCGGTACGGCACGCACCTTCTATAGCTACGGGGGGGCCAGGGGTCATCAAAATGGGCGCGGCTTCCTGGGTTTTGAATGGGTCGAGGTGGATAATGAACAAACCGACATCATAACCCGCACAGAATACCGACAAGTGTTCCCTTATGTGGGACAAGTTAAATCCAGTGAAACTTTCTTTGAAGATGGTGGTGGAAAAACCCTGATTAGCAGTCAGGAAAACACTTGGGCGGAAACCCAACTCCATGGAGGCAAGTCGCGCTTTGTCTACACGAGCAATGCCATCGCCAAGACCTATGAAGTGAACGATGGCCCTGGCAATGACTATGTGACACAGGTCGAAACCGCAACCATCTACGACACCTATGGACAGGCAACCCAGGTCACGGTAACGACCGAGGACAACAATGGGGCCAATACGGAAGAGTTCAAAACCAAAACAATAAATACCTATTACCCCGTCGATGAAAACGATTGGCACCTCGGGCGCTTGACCACGAGCGAAGTGCGCAAGTCCATACCCTCTGACAGCGGCGCCTTTGTCGTCCGAGAATCGGAGTTCGACTATACGA
The DNA here is from genome assembly GCA_039028695.1 of Pseudomonadota bacterium. Lineage (GTDB taxonomy): Bacteria > Pseudomonadota > Alphaproteobacteria > Kiloniellales > Kiloniellaceae > JANQKX01. The sequence continues at coordinate 17,710 of JBCCHN010000104.1, read as the reverse complement.
ATAATGGGTTCTTAAAACGAGAAACCATCGAACCCAACGATCCGAACCTCAAGCTGGAGACCACCTATACCTACGACACCTTCGGCAATGTCCTGACCACCACAGTGGATGGCCCGGATATCTCGCCGCGCACGACCACGGTTACCTACGATGCCGACGGTCAGTTCGCCGTCAGCGAAACAAATCCCTTAGGTCATTCGGAAACCCGCGCCTACGACGAGCGTTACGGATTGCTGACGTCGCTGACCGGGCCCAATAGCCTGACAACCACCTGGCAATACGATGGTTTCGGCCGCAAAACCCGAGAAGACCGGGCAGACGGTACCTATACAACCTGGGAATATAAATTTTGTACCGGCGGCATCTCCGCCTGCCCCGCCGAAGCCATTCACACGGTGCAGGAAAGGCATGAACATGCCGGCAGCCGCTATACCTCCTGGACGCGTTCCTATTTCGATGTCCTGAACCGCGTTATCCGTACGGATACGGAAGGCTTTGACAACAGCCTGGTCTTCGTGGACACGGAATTCGATAATCAAGGCCGGGTTATCAAAACGTCGCGACCCTACTACGACAGTGCCAATCCGAGCATCTATTGGAACACCACCGAATATGACAGCATCGGCCGTATCTTAAAAACCATCGCCGCGGACGGAAGCTTCAATGAAGTCACATATGATGGATTGGTGACGTCAACGACCAGCAAGCAACCGAACGGAACCGTATTACAGGTCGATACGCGAACAGAAAACGCGATTGGTCAACTGAAAGAAGTCGAGGATAACGACAACAACACTGTCGAGTACAGCTACGACCTCTATGGCAATTTGGTGGAAACCAAAGATCCCTTAAATGAGACAGTTATCGTTTCCTATGATCTTCGGGGGCGCAAGACCGCCATCGATGATCCCAACATGGGCAGCTGGACCTATGAATATAATGCGGTCGGCGAACTAGTGAGCCAGACAGACGCGCTGGGTCAAAGAACCGACATGACCTACGACAAGCTTGGGCGCATGCTAACCAGGATCGACCTGGCAGGGACCCCGTCGGCAGCAACCTCCACCTGGGATTACGACACGGCCACCAAGGGCGTGGGCAAGCTGCGTCGGGCAGACGGGCCGAACGGCAATTATCAAATCTTGAGCTATGATAGCTTGGGACGTCTTTCACAGACCACAACCAATATAGACGGCACCAGCTATGATGAAGACTTGGCCTATGACTTTGCCAGCCGGGTGAACCAAATTACCTATCCGTCCGGCTTCTCCGTCACGAATAATTATAACGGAAATGGCTTTCTGACCGATGTGGTCGGCTCCAACGGGACGACCTATTGGGAAGCGGACATTGTGGATTCTGAGGGGCGCATACTTGAGGAAACCCTTGGGAACGGGCTTCGTACCCTCCGCGACTATGACAACCAGACCGGCCGGATCGGCTCTATCCAAACCTTGGATACGGGCATCGCCTCCGTCCAAGACTTAGCATACGAGTTCGATTTCTTGGGCAACTTGGTCAAGCGCCGGGATCTGAATTTGGATCGTAAGGAACAGTTCCTCTATGACGGTTTGAACCGACTGACAGAAAATAAGCTGAAGGTAAATTCCACCGGCTCCACCTTGGAGACCACCACTTATAGCTATGACGCTGTCGGTAACATCCTGAGCAAGTCGGATGTGGGCGCCTACCTTTACGGTGCGGGAAATGCCGGGCCCAACGCGGTCACTACCGCCGGTAACAATACCTACACATACGATAACAACGGCTCAATGGTGGCCGGCGCCGGGCGGGCCATAACCTGGTCTTCCTACAACAAGCCCACGATCATCACCGACACGACGACGAACGATTCCGTCTCCTTCGTCTACGGCCATGATCGGGCGAGGCTGAAGCAGGTCATCACCCAGGGGACGAGTCTGACCACCATCCGCTATATCGGCGGGCGCTTCGAGCGTCATGACCTGCCCGGCGGTAATGTGGAGGAACGCCATTACATCGCGGCCGGCGCCACCGTGGCCATGCACGTCATCACCGATGATGGCGCCAGCACCTCCACAAAAGACAGCTATTTCCACAAGGACCACCTGGGCTCCATCGACACGGTGACGGACAGCGCGGGCGCTGTGCAGGAGCGCCTTTCCTACGACGCCCACGGCAAGCGGCGGGAAACCGATTGGGACGCGGCGGCAACGCCCATCTACGCCTCGGAAACCCTGCGCGGCTTCACCGGGCACGAACACCTGGACACGGTCGGCCTGATCCACATGAACGGGCGGGTCTATGACCCCACCATCGGTCGCTTCCTCTCGGCGGACCCCTTCGTCCAGCTGCCGGAATCGACGCAAGGCTTTAACCGCTACACCTACGTCAACAACAATCCCCTGTCCTACACGGATCCCAGCGGCTTCTTCCTGTCGAGCCTTTTCAAGGCCTTCAAGAAGCTCCTGTCCAATCCGATCATCCAGATCGCCGTGGCGGCTGTGGTGGCTTACTTTACCTTTGGGGCAGGTTCCTTCTTTGCCGGGACCATCCTCGGGCTAGAGGGTATCGCCGCAGGTGCCGTGGCGGGTGCTGTCAGCGGATTTTCAGCGGGATTTGTCTCCAGTGGCTTTGATTTAAGAGCTGCCGCATTCGGGGCGGCCACAGGGGCCATCTTTGGAGCTATAGGTGCGTCCAGTTTCTTCGATGGCTTCGATGCGGCGATCAAAAACTTCGGCGTAACCGTTGAAGGCTTCTCGGCCACCCGCGTGGTCGCCCACGGCCTCGTCGGCGGCACCCGCAGCGAGCTCCAGGGCGGCAAGTTCCTGAGCGGCTTTGTGGCAGGCGCGGCCGGCAAGGCGGCCACGCCTTTTATTAATACAGCGGCCAACACAGATACAGTAGGCGGCATGGCCTTTGGAGCAGCAGCCGCCGCAACAGTGGGCGGCACGGCCTCGGTTATCGGCGGCGGCAAATTCGCCAACGGAGCCCAGACGGCCGGATTTGGGTATTTGTTTAATAATGGCTTATCAAAGCGTCTAAACACTTCGGCGGGAAAACCCCAAAGCGAGCCTAAAAACCACAGTTTAACCGTTGTTGCTCATCTGGATGACGAAAGCGATAAAATTGGCCATGCTTTTGTGATTTTGGAAGATTCAGATAGCAATGTTTTGGCGCGCGGTTATTGGCCGGAGGGAGGTTTTGCAACATATGGAGAAGCAATATCAGGAGAAATCGACGGTATTGTTCTCGATGAAATGCACACCGGTTATTATGAATACTACATAAACGGAACAAACCTAAATGCTTCAAAAACTTTCTTGATAACAGAGAGTGAATATAAGGCTGCGATTAATCATATTGATGCTGTTTCGCAAAGCCCTGGTAAATACAGTCTCTTTGGGAACATGTGTGGGAGCTTTGCATCAGACGTTGCGAGTGCAGCCGGACAAAGTACTGGTGTGATATTTTCAAGCCCACAGAATTTGTATGATGAATTCGGTGGTTAGATCCAAGAATGGTTGGGGGTAAGACATTTCTGAAAGGGAGGTAACTTGGATGAGGTTTTTGGGCGTGATAAGTTTTGTGCTAATCTTTTTATTGGAGACCACAATGGCTGCCAAAATAAATGAAAACTTGGGCTTCAAAGAATTTAAGTTGCAGTCTTGCACAGTGGATGAAGACGGGAGCCGATTGTTTTTTTCGGCTAGTGACCAATCTTCCCGCCACTTCTCAGTGAGTCATGTTTATAACAAGGTCTTTATTGGTTTTTCGGGCGGAAAAGGAGCTGTAGATTTTGATAATGTCGAAAGAGTGACTTACCTGCAGATGAGTGAAATGGAAGGATATATATCAATTCATTTCAAAGAGCCAATGGGACTTTTGACATCGAGAGCCCTGGACTGGGTTGAATTTGGTGTCGCAGATTTAACTTGTTGGAATAAGTTAACTGAAAACTTAGGTGGCAAAATATCAACAGAGATTATTTGATTCGCAGGGTGCGCTATAATGGTGTTTTTGCTATAGTGCCGTCTATTCTGACTATAAGCTTTTTTGTCGGCATGAGATTTGAATGGAACGGAAATCAGGATCGCGAAAATTCGAAACCTGACCAAAGAGGCCCGTAATGACGGATTGGATAAGGATCGGAGGGAATCACTTGAGCGGTGTTGCCCGTACCCTGCAAGTCCAGTATCGCGGATTCTAATCAGGTTAGCATTGCGGCCCATCCGTCTCCCTCCCCCAAAATACAAACAACCGCAAGAAAAGATAGTCGAGGCTCGCCCGTGTGACGATGATGGCGACAAAGACGCTGTTACCGGTGAGCCGAGGCGGGCGAAGGCTTCCACGATGACCAGGGAGATCAGAAAGAACGACGTCAGCTGAACGCCAGCGAACATGGCCAGTTCCCAGACGGTGGAGCCGCGGCTGCGGAAGAAGCCGAATTCATGGGTCAAAAAGGCAATGAAAAATATGGGGACATAGGCGATCTGCGAAACCAGCAGCTTGGACTCGAAGTAGAGCGCCAAGAGGCTGGAGAGGCCGGAATAGAGGAGGGTGATGGGCGCCCCGTTGACCACATAACGCCAAAAGGAGCTATCGCGCCCGGGCAATCGCATAGACTTGCCAGACCAGCCCCGCGGGCAGCTCGAGCTTGAAGGGCAAGCCTAAGCTGTTGAATTCTAGCCGCTCGGTTTAAGGCATCAATCCCAGCTCACTGTCCGTTCTCGCTTCTTTTTGGGAAATCTGGCGATGCCCTTTGCCATCGCAGCTCAAATCCTCGGTATCGAAAAGAAATTTTTCCAGTAATCACATAGTAAGCACGGAATTCGGATAATTCGGCAACTACAGGGAATGAACAGGAATAACAAAAGGATTGATTTAATTTAGTTTCGGAATTTTTTGGAATGAACGTAAATCTATCGGAATGCTAATAATTCAAACTTAAAATCTGCTTCCTGAATCAGGAGTGCCGGTTCGAAACCGGCCGAGGCCACCAAGAGCGTTTCATGGGGCAAAAACGCCGCCCATCTTCTTCTTAGGCCGCTGGGCGGCCGTCCTTTCGGTAAAAAGCGCGAGAGCCCTCTTCGATCGAAATCTCTCCGGATTTTTCCAATAGTTTCGTCAATTCCTTTTCCAGGCGGGAAAGTGGGCTCCAGGTTGCGAGTTAGGTCCAATCTAGACATCGCGAGAAATTCAAACCATTGTCAGTGGATATCCAGGGAGAAGTATCATGATAGAGCGTCTCGATTACATGTCGATCAACGGGCCGGCAATTGCCGCCATGGCCAAAGCGAAGAACCATATGGGCTCCATCGACGGCAGGTTACGCGCGCTCTTGGAAACGCGGGTATCGCAGATTAATGGCTGCGTCTATTGCGTCGATAGCCACACAATCCAGGCTCGCGCGGCAGGGGAAACGCAACAGCGCCTGGACTGCCTTTCCGTTTGGCACGAATGCCCCTTTTTCGATAAGTCTGAGCAAGCGGCCCTGGCTTGGGCAGAGGCCGTGACCTTGCTCCCAAACGAGGGCGCGTCGCAGGAGTTGTTCGATGACTTACGCGGTCATTTTTCAGATGAACAAATTGTCGACCTTACCCTTATTATCGCTCAAATGAATGCTTGGAACAGGGTGGCCGTGAGTTTTGGTCATGTGCCCGACCCGCGAGCCTAGACTCGTAATGTTGCCGCCTACAGGTCAAATATCCGATGACTAGCCCACGTTTCAGACATGGATTTTGTTTTTTTCCAGGTGATGGACCGCGCCTGAACCTCTGGAAAAGCCCATCTCGCAGCGCCTCAACTGATTTGCGCAAATAGCCTTTCGAAGACGGCGGCGGCACGCTGGGGCGTCTTGACGGACTTGGCGGCTTCCAGATTTACAGTGGGGTCACCGGCCACAATCAGACCAACCATCCCGCGGCTATAGTGAGGCGTGCATTTATAGCCATAAACCCCGACTTGGTTGATCTCCAGGTCAAAGGTCTCACGCAGACGGCTTTTCCAGCGCTGTGCGCCTTCGGGGATCATGCCGGCAATGGACTCACTATTATGCCCGCCGCTCACGTTTACGAACCGCACCAGGTCGCCCACCGCCACCTCAAGATATTCGGGGACGTAGATGTTACCGCTACGCATCTCGACAATGTGCACTGTCTGCTGGGCAAAAGTCGGCCGCGACAATGCAACGCCTGCCATGGCGCAAGATAGGAACTTCAGGGCAGATCTTCGGTACATATGTATTTGGGTCTGCGATAGTAAGGGCTGCGTGAATAGGGCCGCTTCGCCAAGTGGTAGCATAGACTTATTTAGCTGTTAAGCCTGAAGTCGGCTGCCCGACGGCGACCGGTTCAACACCATCCCTAAAAAAGGGGCCCGGCAAGGGGTAGGCCAAGGAAGATCCCGGCCAATTCTTGAGGCAGGAAAAAAGGAAGCCAACGAATAGGATTGCAATCATACGGCAGGCTTGGAATTCTGAGGCTGATGATTTGAAAATTTTTCCGACCGCAATGGCCCAGCAAAGGGAATGATTTTTTGCCCGAACGAGAAGTCTTCTTTGATGTTTCAGATCCGGAATGCGATCGGGAACTCAACGCAATCCTTAGACTGGTTGAGGAATCCGGCTGGGCTCTTCAACCATCTGGCCAGGGTGTGATCGCGGTTTGCGCGCCTGACGGGAGGGACATGGGGGTCGAAATCCATCGCTCTGCTCGCGACCCGCTCCCCACACCCCAGATGCTGGTCAAACCGGATAAAGCGACGGTTTTGAACGCTTTAGGGCTGTGCGATCTGGAAAATTCTCTGGTGCGCAGCATTCCGCCCGGTCACAGGGTGGACAAGGTTGTCATTGGGTTTAACTGGACGATGGTCAGGTCTGGGGAGCTCTGCGGCATTGCCCGTAGCCCCGCACGTGGAACCGAGGGCGCCCGCACAATCCGCCCGCCCGAGGGTTTTGTGGGTATGGACCTCTCCGAAGTAGCTAGGTTTTTGATATCCCTTGATCCGCTCGCCCGGTCCCTTGGCCTGGCGGCGATCAATTGCTTTTGGAACCGTGTCGAGCCGCCGGACCAGGTCAAACCATTCCTTTCCAAAAGGGGCGGCTTGGCCTCAATTGAGGCGCCGGGCAACAATGCGCTCATCATAGGTGGCTTCCGCGGCGCATTAGATCGCTTGCCGAATGCAAAAATCATTGAGCGAGAGCCAAAGCCTGGCGACATTCCTGCGCGCGATGCACCGGCGGCCTTTAAAACGGCCAAGACTCTTTCCATTACGGCACAGACTTTGATGAACGGGAGTTTGGCGCCAATATTGGCCGCGAGCGGCGGTGTGCCCTTTCGAAATTTGGTCGGTCCGAGTTGCCCTGCCTGCCCCCTGCTGCTTGGTCACGGTCTGGACGAAGTTTTTGGCGCTGTCATCCTTGATCCCGAGGCGGCTGAAAATTTCATATTGGAGAGCGGAACAATGATTATGCTGGACAGCGTCGCAACGACACGAACGCTGCGGGCCGGTCACAAATGACGTGGTGTTGTTGTTTGGGAAAGACCGCTGCTCGGGGCTGCACCGCCACCTCGATCGCTTTGCGTCCTGGACGGCTATCGTCCAGCGATTCTTCATAAAATAAAAGCACCCCTCCCTCCCCTTTGCCGTTTTTGTGATTGGCCAAAAGTCCCTTGGGGATGATGGTTGCGGTAAATTCCTAGGTTCCGCGATATTCCAGCGCGTTTTTCGGCAGGTCCACTTGGTCCATGACTATTCGGATCTCCAAAAAGGGTTTGAGTCAAACCGCATGGGTAATTCGTTTTTGAATCTCATCGGAACACAACGGCCCGACGATAACCCGCGTTGTAGGATGCGATGTCCCTCTCCTCCTCTAAAGCGCCAAATAGCTGATCAGGGGAATGGCGATCAGGCTTAAGCCGAGGGTGCCGATCAAAAGAGCCGAGGCCAGGGGGGCGTCACAGCCGTAGCGGGCTGCGATGACCGTCGCCAGTGCGCCCGAAGGCATGGCCGCCTCAACCAGGAGAATATCCCGCTGCAAATCCGGCATGCCAAGAGCCGTGGCAAAGCCGATAGCCACCAATGGCTCCATGACCAGCTTCAACACACTGACCAAGACAAAAAGTTTCAGGATCTGGACCAGTGCCACCGGTCGCAGCATCAGTCCGATGGTAAAGGCCACCAAGAACATGAGGGAATCGCTGACCACCTGCAAGAAGCTGTTGAGAAGCTGCACGACCCAGTAATCTTGGCGCAACCCGATGGCAGAGGCCAAAAGGCCAAGCACCAGGGCGACAAAGATAGGCGAGCAAAAAAAGCCCCGTATCGCCGCTCCCAGGCTGGGACGCCCCTCCCCTTCCGCACCGAAATAACGCGCAATGGCTGCGCCGAAAACGAACAGCGGCAAGATCACACCGAACTCACCCATGACAACGATTTGACGCATAATGTCTGTATTATCGCCGTAGATATTCTCTATCAGCGAATAGCCCAACGTCGAAGTGCTGCCCACGCCAGAAACCAGAATCACCGAGCCCAGCGATGGTGCATCCAGGCGCATCCAACGACCAATTAGCCAAGCGACCGTCATAACCGCAGTGATGGCGGCAAAAAGGATGAGGGCAAGCTCAAGATCCCGCCATTCGAGGGGCTCACGGCTGAGGTTGGCGAAAATGAGCGCCGGCAGCGCAAAGTCCGTGACCAGGCGCGGAAAAACGCCCTCTTCACCCTTCGCGATAACCATGCGACGACGCAGCCAAACCGCGGATCCGACCAGCGCCAACACGATAATGTAGGATTCCAACAGACTCTGAAACTGCACCCTGGCCCCGCCTCCTCAACGCTGGGGATCCCGCCGCTGTGGCGGCGACCAAGTCACAAGCCTACTGGCAAATCGGGCTGACTATAACCCCAGATCTTTAGCCGCCTCGTCCAAAATCTGTTGGACTTCCGGGTTTCGGCAAATGAAATGCCGGCGCATGCCCAGAGCCACAAGCCCAGGCGCCAACTCTTTTATCGTCGCCTTGGCCGCACTTTTTTCTTCTGGGGTTCCACTGTCCAAGATTTCCATATTTTGCATGGCGGCAAAAATCGTACCTTTGCGGACGCGCACGCCCTTTATGGTTTTGAAATCTTCTTGATCGGGAAGGACATCTTCCGGTCTGACGGATCGTTCAGCCATGTCCGATGGTCGCATCAGTTACACGAAAATGCAACGATTGGGAGACAGCACACCCTCAAAAGATCGCTGGTAATCCCGACTCATAAAACAGACCTCTAGGGCTGGGTTCTAAGCCATCGGCTTGCGCACGGATAACCAACCCTGCCATTGGCCCGGTTCGACCCTAAGATGGCGGCCAAGGGCGTCCCCATAGATCTGGAAGGCCGCCTGTAAAGCCTCTTCATCGGCCAAATCATCGCCGAGAGGTAAGGGCGGCTCGATGGTAATCCGCACAGAGTTTATCCCTGTCTGCAAGGTGAAGACCGGTAAGAGTTTGGCACCTTCGCGAATAGCCAAGGCCGCGGGTCCCATCGCCAAATCGATTTCCCCCTGCAGGCAGCGCACGGCCAGCACCTTGCGGGCTAGATTGATCACGGTAATGGAAACCACTTGGTTTTCTCGCAATCCCGCCGCCAGGCGACGCATTGCCGGCCCCGGCTGGTCATCCTGGATCACCACCCGCTCACCCAAAAACTTGCACTCTCCGGCAATCTTGATGGGGTTCAGGTATTTCCGGGCAAAGCCGGACTTTAGACCGTGATCAGGCCGGCTAAGATGCAACATAGCATAGCCCGCTTGGAAAAGCCCCATCTTGGTGGTCAGGCTGTTTTGCGTAAAAGTGGAGTCCCAGATCACCGCGCCGCGGCCCTCAGCCAAGGCAGCCTTAAGATGCTCCTCACCTTCAATGTCGATGGTCGGCAAGCTGGCGCCGGGACAAAGGCAACGGATGGTTAACAATTGGGTCCAGGCCTCTACAGCGCGCCGTTCCATGTCCACTTGAAAAGCCTGCCGTGCGGTGGGCCGATGTCCCATCAGCCAGGTATAATGCTTGTTTTTAGCGGCAAACCGCCGGGGCGAGAGCAGTCCACGCAGCGCCACAATACCCGCCACAAATGCTGCTGGTCCAAACGTGAAAGGCCCCCAAAACCGTGGCGGCAAGAGAACCGCCACCACGGCAAATAACGGCAATTGCAGAGCCGCGACCAAAGTGCTGCCGCTGATCCAATTTTCCGTAGGCGCCTGTTTTAAGGTTTTGCTGTGACTCATAGAATTCCTCGCCTAAGGGAAACTGCACTTTTGAATTTACAATTCCCTTAACACGAATACCCTCACCAGGCGCGACCCAACCCCTAACACCAGGCGCGACCCAGCCCCTAAAATCCGATTAAAATTAATAAATTGAAGGACGACGGCAATGTCGGGGTCATCCAGACCCCTTTAATCTGATTTAAGAATCAAATTGCCACAATCTTTGGACATTTTCCTTATGATGATATTTAATTTTAATTTGAGCCTCATGAGACCCTCAAAAGAGGAGGCGGGTGCCTGATTTAGTGAAAAATTGATGGAAACAGCAAAGGGAGTTTTAACCGAAATAGGCCTTAATTGAAGCATCTAGGCATTGCATCTGACGTTGTCGCCTGATGCCACATTCAAAGTCTCCCCAAGAGACACGTCTTAACCAAGTAGGTGACGAGAAGAACCATGACGGATCGACTAGTTGACTTTTCCACGGCCGGGTCTTGGCGCACACGCATAATGCCCAAGACTTTGAAAAAGGTCATTTCCTCCGAACTTCCACAATATCTTGCCGCAAAGCCGAAAAAGCCCTTTGTGCGGCAGCTGATCGAAATGGCCAGCTTGTACCGCTATTACAAGTGCCTTCCGATCCAATATTTTCGTCATGGGATGTACAAGAATACTTTTGACGGGGACATCAAGAATTACTTGCCCCACCATTATCTCTATCGCTTCATAGCCGCCTCCAACCCTCTTGCAGAACGGAATATCGTTTCCGATAAACTTCAATTTGAGTTGCTCATGCGCTCCATCGACGTTCCCGTGCCGGAGACACAATTCCTGGCCTGCGGCGACCGAGAGATTCGCCAGGTAGATGGAACCCTTGTCGACCACGAGACCTTTTTGACCACGCTCAGGCAAAGCAACGAGAGCCGTTTTTTCGTAAAACCCCGGTTGGGCGTGCGAGCCCTGGGCGCTTTTCCCTTTTGGATCGACAACGGCCAACTCCTTTATGGGGAGGGCAACATCACCGAACGCAAGGCTTTTATGGATGCGGTGCTTAAGGAAGAACGCTTTGGCGACATTCTCATTCAAAACCGGATCGTCCAAGACCCAAGCCTGAACGAGATCAACCCCGAATGCATCAACACCATGCGCATCGTGACCTACACTCACGAAGACAAGGTTTCGGTGGACGGATGTATGCTCAGCATTGGCCCCTGCCTAAATGGTACGGATAGTTGGTCCAATGGCGCCATGATTATTCGGGTCGACCCTGAAACAGGTCAACTCGCCAAATATGCCCATAGAAAATACTCTCACGGTGGGCAAGCGTTTGATCGGCATCCCGTTACCGACTATCCCTTCGCGGAATACCGGGTGCCCAATTGGGATCTCATTCGCGAAGTCCTTTCCAAGGCCTCTCTGGCGCTCCGCCCCCTTACCTCTTTGGGGTGGGACCTGGTTATCTCGGACCAGGGCCCGGTAATCTTGGAAACCAATGACGACTGGGACTGCTATTTCTGCCAGGAGGGCATGATGGGCCTTCTGGACAGCGAAACTGGCAAGTCCGCCTTGGCCACCATGAGGCCCGTCGGCGAGCCGGGGCTGTCCGAAAACTCTAATCAGTCAGGCACCCAAGCGGCTTAGGCTTTCCCGACGTAATGGGGGCCGTTAGGCTTAGCGGCCTTTATTGCGCAGGCAACAATCGAAACTTCTATGGCGGCAGTGCGGCCTGATCTCAGTAGCGCTTGATCGTCCTGTTTTTCACTTCCTCAACACCTTAACGGCCGGTCCAGGTCACGCCGCGCGGCTGGGTAAATGCGCAGCAGGATCCGCTGCGGCATCAGGTTGGGGTGGATGATGCGCCGATCGGCCTCGGGCACCAAGGGATCGATGGGCTTGTTAGGATCCAGATAGAGGATCTCGCTGGATCGAAAGTTCAAAAAGCTCAGGTGCATCTTATTCTCCGCCAGCTGCCAAAAGGCTTCCGCAACAGCCGGATCACCGGCAGCGGTACGCCAGCGCCCGGTTAGGCATTCCTGGTTGGGTGAACCGTAATGGCGCGACAAAAACTGCAAGGTCTTTTCAAATACGTTTGGCGTCGCAGCAGCATGCCGTCGTTCCAGCAAAATTTGTTGAAGTCCGGCTTGGCCAGAGGCCGCATTAACCCCATTCATCTGAAAGAACACCCGATAGGCAATCGCACCCAGCATGCCATCCGGCAGGCTGCGTCGCGCCTCGAAAGGACCGAATTGCCAGGGAGGATCCAGCCGATCCAAGCGCGCGCCAAAGAGTCGGTCCAGTTTTGCAGTGTCAGCCCCCCAATTGAGGTCAGGCCAGCCGGTCACCGAACCCTTGGCCAAAGCGGTTGCCAGGAGGAATGGCATCATCAAGAAAAGACCACCGAGAGCCCTGCAAAGGCGGCTCATCATATTTTCCTATATCCTACGCCCCAGCCGGTTATGCCCATTGTGGCCCGCGAGCGGCCCCTTTACGCCGGCTTGTGCACAATATAGTAGATCCATGGACTCTCGCGATCGGGATTGGAACCCTTCAATTCGCTTCCGTCAAAACTCAGTGCCCGGGTGTTCTCAAATCCAATCTCATGGAGCTGAGCAAGCTGATTGTCCTTGGTGATACAATAGGAATAGACACCGAGGTTGCCCAAACCGCCGGCTGGCATGCTCAATATTTTATATGTTTCGGCATGGACCTCATGACGCATGGCGAAAAGAAAACTCAAGAGGTTTCGTGCATTTACCAAGATATATCTGAGGCCAAACTTCATATAAGGATTAAACAGCCGCACCCGCTTGGCATGATCCAGGTTTTGCGAAGAAAAGGCATAAACGCCACCCGGTCGCAGAACCCGAAAGATCTCGCTCATTGCTCGCAAGCGACCGTCATGGCCTAGATCATCGATGCCGTTGAAACCGAACAAGATGAAGTCGAAGGACTGATCGGCAAATCTTGAAAGATCCTGCGCATCACACTGGTCGATATTCAATTCGGGGAAGCGGGCCCGGCAAGCCTCAACCATCGCCGGCACATAATCCACGCCAAAAAATTCCCCGGCCATCGCCGCCAGGGGACCGGTTATGCGACCCCCGCCAACACCGATTTCCAGGACCTTTTTATCGCGAATATCGGCGGCACAAATCTCGAACAAACGACTTTCACAGGGCGTGAGCTTTTCGTCAGAAGTATAGAATTTAACAGTATTTGGATTTGAATAATATTGAGCCAATAAATTTGAGGTCATCCAATATACCTTTTTAATACATAAAATAAGCCTCTTATATACAAGAATTCCCGATTTTGATCAAAAGGAATTTTTCTTCAACTTTCGGTTCGAAATTTGGGTTTTGCCTTGCCTTTGGCCGGCTCTGTCATTCCGGCAAGGGTTCGCCCGCCTTCCAACCGACCTCGGCGAGGCGGCCCATGAGCGCCATGGTCTCCTTGCGCTCCACATGGACCAACAAAATCAAGAGATCCCCTTCCCGGGCCAGGCGGAGGGATTGCCGCACGCCTTCCAGTTCCGTACCGGCGTGTACATAGGCCTCGGGTGATGCACCCCCGTCGCGCAGCTCTGCCTCGATCAGAGCCGGGACCTCGCCCAGTTGGCGTCCGCGCAGCTTGGTGGGCAAGTCCTTGATGACGATCATTTCCGGGCGTTCCTGCCACACAATGCGGGTAAGTTCGCGAATGTCTTCGTCCCGCCGGTCCCCAGCCTGGCCGATGAGATAGATCCGTCGCTCCGCAGGCAGGGCGTTGTAGGTTTCGATGAGGGCAGCCAACCCGTGGGGATTATGGGCAAAATCCACCAACACCGATAGGCCCCCCACCTCCACAAGGTTCCCTCGCCCCGGATTTTCCGCGGGGCTGTTTTCAAATTCTGCCAAGCCCTTGGCCATGGCCGTTAACGGAAGTTCCAATGCCGCGGCCAGGCCAATGGCCGCCAGGGCATTCGAAACATTGTATCGGGCTGCCCCTTTCATGCCGGCCGGGAAATCGTCAATCGCCAAAACCGGGTGGCAGTCCCCGCCTTTGGCCAAGACCATATGCCCGTCCTCCACAAAGACCGCTTCTTGCCCCGCCGCAATCCAACCCGCTAAATCGCTTCGGCTCAAAGTCATACCGTACCAGGTAATGGATCCGTCAAAGCCGGCACTGCGTCGCACCAGCGCCGGATCGTCCCGGTTTAAAATCAGTCGTCCCTCGGGGACCACCGCTTTGGACAGCAAAAACTTGGCATCCGCCAAAGCATCCACATCGGTAATGCCATAGGTACCCAGATGATCCGGCGCGATGTTGGTGATGGCGCAGGCCTTAGCCCGCTCGATCGCCAAGCCTCGGCGCATCAATCCGCCCCGAGCGACTTCCAAGACCGCCAGTTCGACCCTTGGGTCTCGTGCCGCCATGGTCGCGCCGGCAGGGCCGGAGTAGTCGCCCTCGTCGACAATTTCATCGCCAACACGGACCCAGTCACTAGAACACAGGCCGACCGAGTGACCGGCGGCCCTGCCGATCGCCGCGGTCAAGCGTACAGTGGTGGACTTGCCATTGGTCCCCGTTACCATTGCCACCGGAATGTCCCCGATGCCCTGCCAATCTACCTGATCGGCAAGCGGCAGATCCCCTAGTGCAAAACGTTGCGACCGAACACCCAGACCTAGGGACACCACGCCATCCTCTTCCAACAAGGACACCCGGTGCCGCGCGGCGGCTATCGTCAAATCCCGAAGGGCCGGGTTATGGTCTTTCGCTATGGCTTGCTGGAATTCTGCAACAGTTTTCTCGAAGCCATCCGGGGCATTGCCCTGCAACCGTGTCCGCGCCGCTTCACAGCCCCATTCAATCATGTCGCAAGCGACATAAAGCCCGTCCACCGGCGCCGTCATGGCGAGTGAGGCCCCTAAGTCGTGCAGGCGCGCTGCCAGCTCCTCACCGCTCCACGCGAGTTCCGACAGCAAGCACGCCATCTCTTGGCGCCAAAGGGACACGAATAAGGCGGCCTTTTCCGGCGGCAAGGTGACCTCGGCTGCTGCGCCGGGCCGGTTCAACAAGAAACTGGTTCCCGTTAAGCGCCTTACATCGGTGATTTTCATCGACCCACCCTAATCCGATTCTTCCGGCTCGTCGGAAAGGCGCACCCCCCTTTCGTCGCGGATCATCTCGATCCCACCCACCAAAACCGAGTCGGGTACTTGCGGGGCATCGGCCACTGGCTGCGCGGCAGCCAAGGGGTCCGGCGCGGCAGCCTCAAGCATGGCCGGGTCGATCTTCTTCTCTTCGACCGGTTCCTCCTTAATCTTACCGTCTTCATCGCGGGGCTTGTTGAAGTAGATAATCTGCTTCCAGGTGCGAGAGATGTTGTCCCCGAATATCAAGACCAGATCGCCGGGATCGGCCATTTTTAGGGCCGCCTCGACAGCCTTTTCTTCTTCGGGGATGATGGTAATAGCGCCTTCATCCACACCGTTTTGCAAGAGGCTCGACTTTAGAAGCTGCGGCACCTCCTCGCTGCCCCGGCCTCGAAGGTTATCGTCCCGCCGGCAGATGTAGCTGTCGAAATGACCCGACACCACCTGCGCAGCCTCGGCAATATCCTCGTCCCGGCGGTCCCCCGGCATGGTCAGCACACAGATGCGTTTCCCAGCGACGTCCAACTGTCGAGCCAAGTTGGCCATGGCTTGAATGGCAGTGGGGTTGTGGCCATAGTCCAAGATCACCTTGAAGGGATGCTCGTCAAAGACATTCATGCGGCCCGGCGCCTGAAAATAGGAGGTGGAGAAGGTCCGCAAGCCATGGCGCACATCCTCCAGACTTAGCCCCTTGCTGTAACAGATTGCGGCGGCGAAAAGGGCATTTTGCACATTGTGCATGGCCTTGCCGTCAATGGTCGCCGGGATCAGATGGGTCCACATCAAGGGGATGTGGGCCGAGTTGTCGTAGATGGTGATCATATGCCCGTTCATCCCCTGTTCGAGCACGACCGCTCGGCCTCCGGCCCGCACATGTTCACGCACCAAGGGATGGCCCGCGTTCATGGTGACGTAACAAAGGTTTTCCGCCCGGGTGTGGTTTGCCATCTTCAGACAAAGCTCATCGTCGGCATTTAGGACGGCGGTGTCTTTGGCCACCTCAACAACAATCCGTTTGACCCGCGCCATGTCCTCCAGGGTTTCCACCCCGCGCAAGCCCAGATGATCGGCCGAAATATTCAGCACCGCACCAATGTCGCAACGCTCATAGCCCATGCCCCGCCGCAACAAGCCACCGCGGGCGGTTTCCAAAACGGCGCAGTCCACCGTGGGGTCCCGCAAAATCATTTGTGCCGCGGCCGGCCCGGTCAAATCTCCTTTCACCGTCAAATTGCCATCGATATAGACGCCGTCCGTCGTGGCCAGGCCCACGGTGCTGCCGCTCAGCTTAAAGATATGGGCCACCATGCGGGCCGTGGTCGTCTTACCGTTGGTCCCGGTGATCGAAAGGATGGGAATGCGGGTCGTCGCGCTGGTCGGGAACAGCATGTCCATGACCGGCCCGGCCACATCCCGCGACGTTCCCTCGCTGGGCGCCACATGCATGCGAAAGCCCGGCGCGGCATTGATTTCGCAGATCCCTGCCCCTGTTTCCTTATAAGACCGGGAAATGTCGGAGCAGAGAAAATCTACACCGCCGATGTCCAATCCGATGGCCTTGACCGCCCGCACCGCCATGTCCCGATTGTCGGGATGAACGATGTCGGTCACGTCGATAGCCGTTCCCCCCGTGGAGAGGTTCGCCGTAGAGCGCAGGAACACCACCTCGCCCTCGGGCGGTATCGTATCTTTCGTATAGCCCAGTTCATCCAAGTGCTCGGTCGCTTTTTCATCCAATTCAATGCGGGTCAGCACCTTTTCATGCCCGACCCCGCGCCTGGGGTCCGCATTGACCTCCTCAAGCAGTTCTTCGACGCTGCGTTTGCCATCGCCCACCACGTGGCCCGGCACTCGCTTGGAAACCGCGATCAGCTGGTTGTTGACCACCAGCATGCGGTGATCCAAGCCGGAGATATAGGTCTCTACGATCACACCGCGGCTTCCCCTGTTATTTTCCTTGGCGAGGGCAAAGGCATCCGCCACCTCCTCGGGATTTTCCAGCCCGACGGAAATGCCGCGCCCGTGATTGGCGTTCAAGGGCTTAACCACCACCGGATAGCCGATCCGACCTGCGGCCCGCACCGCCTCGTCCTTGCTAAAGGTCAGGCGCTGTTTTGGGACGGGCAAGCCCAGGTCGGCCAAGATTTTATTGGTCGCTTCCTTATCCGAGGCCAATTCCACAGCGATATAGTCGGTTTCGCTAGTGATCGTGGCCTGAATTCGTTTTTGATGCTTGCCGTGGCCCAGTTGGATCAGGCTGTAATCATTCAAGCGCAGCCAGGGGATGTCCCGCTCCCGCGCCGCCTTCACGAGGGAGGCGGTGCTCGGCCCCAAGGCCTTGCGC
>JBCCHN010000103.1:0-18810 GCA_039028695.1 Pseudomonadota bacterium | reverse complement strand
TGGGATATGGAAATGCGAGGCGAGTCTGGCGAATACGAAGAATTTGTGGGTACCGCTGTTGATGTACTGAAGAAAAGCGAAGACGGTAGCTGGTACTATTACATAGATAATCCATTCGGTTCTGCAGAGGCGGAGTAACTTCCAAAATTTCGACTCTAAGGTCAAAGACTTGGCAGCCTGATTTTCACCTCTTCTTCTAATGGCGAACTTTGGATGCAATGTGGCGGCCGCGACAACCGTATTGATCAAACTGATCATCTTTCCAGCGGTGGTCGCGCTCACAATCTGGGCGATGATTTTCGAGGAACCGGACACAAACAAGCTCTATTTTTTTGCTGCTGCAGGGCCGACAGGAACAATGGCTTTCAGCCTTGCGACTCTTTACGCGAATTCAACAGGCCGTGTTGTCAAGGTCCTGGTTTAAACGGGTATGTTTACCCTCCTTACTCTGGCAGTTCTCTCTTAAAATCTAAGAGCGCGGATAGTGGACCCTCTTATGACTCCAACCTGATAAGACGCCCACCTGAACCATCTTCCAATACCCAGATATGTCCGTCCGGTCCTTGCTCTACTTCACGAATCCGTTGCTCCCAGGAAAACCTCTCCTGTTCTGATGCTGTGCCATCAGCTGAGATTTCAACCCTGATCAGGGCTTCACTGCTCATCCCGCCAATGAATGCGTTGCCAGACCAATCTGGGAAAACATCGCCTGAATAGATAATGAGGCCAGCTGGTGAAATTGCCGGAACCCAAGATATGGCAGGGCGCGAAAATTCGTCTGACGTGTCGTGGTCGGGGATTAGAGCGCCTGAGTAATTATTGCCATCTGAGACAACGGGCCAACCGTAATTTTGGCCGGGCTGCACCAGATTAAGCTCATCGCCATGACGCGGTCCCATTTCGTGTGACCAAAGGTTGCCATTTGCATCAAAGGCAAGCCCCAAAGGATTACGGTGGCCAACAGACCAAAATTCCTGAGAAATGGTAGTTTGGCCAACATAGGGATTGTCTGATGGAACATCACCATTTGCTCTCAGTCGGATGATCTTGCCGAGGTTAACGTCAAGATCCTGAGCCGGGGTTTGTTCTCCTCGATCGCCGGATGTGATAAACAGATAGCCATCTTTATCAAAGGCCATCCGGTGCGAATAGTGACGGGTCGTGCTTCCCTTAGGAATTTGCGTCCAAATGCGTTCAAACGGACCAAATGTGCCACCATCTTCAGTCAGTGTAAGAGGTGCGCGTTCAACAACCGCTCCACTTTCTGACCCTTCAAACTCAACATAGGAAAGATAGGCGAGGCCATTTTGGCGGAAGTCAGGATGAAGGACAATGTCACCGAGGCCTCCTTGGCCACTTGCGTCCGTCTCCGGCACGCCTTCGATCAATCCAAGTCTTTCGCCTGTGGCGGAAACAAGGACAACCTGGCCCGATTTTTCTGTTATGAGCATGCGACCATCAGGGAGAAATGTCATGGCCCAGGGTTCGTCAAATTCAGCATAGGCAACGGCTTTAATAGTGGTGCCTTGGCTGCCTTGAACATCAAACGACGTAGTCTGGCTATGCGCACTGGATGCAGCGATTATGGTGGTCAGAGCAAGGGCGAGTTTCAAACTGATGTTGGGCATAAGTCTCTCCAGTGATATTCGTTGGCTTTAAAGCGGTCCAGTGGCCTGCGATCAGATACTAGCGGGGGCTTAAACATTCTCTATTCATTGACCTTGAGAGGGAGGGCGCCATGAGAAGGCCAAACGAGACCTTCTCTCCAGATTCCCAGATCAAGGTCGGCATAACGAACGGGGGATAAGGAAAAACGCGACAATTGCCGATGTAGGGGCGCCCTCCAGGGTCCTAATTTTCGACCGAGTGCAGGATCTTGTGTGAGATTTTCCATTCGCCATCAACCTGAAGAAGGAGAAGGTAATCGGTATATCTGCGATTGTTGAACGTCAAATGGAGTTTTGCGGTTGCCGCATTTCCTGAGACATCCAACGATATGATTTCAGCATTTCTTTCACGGAATTTTCCGTCTCTAAAGATGTTTATGAAGTCTGATGCTGGCATTCTTGCTAACTTGTTTTGATCATCAACCCATTGCATCTCAAAGCTTGGCAGAAACGCGTCTTCCAATAGCTCTGGTTTTCCATTTTCGGTGCCATCAATGTATTTTTCGACGGCGTTCGCGACACGCTGAAACTCTTCGCGGGTTTCAGCGAAGGCGGGCAGGGCACTTAGATGAAGAATTCCGATAATTAACCCTATTCCTTTAATCATTGTTCACCTCTTTGATCGTTAGGGGGCTATGGCAAGGCTTTGGAAAAGCCTGGCAACTTGCGCAACAATACATGCCCGACCTGAGATTATTGCTGGTATTTAAAGCGCAGGATTCTGTATGGGGTAATTGCTTGTTCTTCGCCCTGGAAAGCTGCTGATTTGTAGATCTGATTGCTCGTTACATAGAGCCAATCATTGTGGATACGCACGCTGTCAGGCCAATCCAGGAACTCGTGTTTCATCAGGGTGCTCAGTTCGCCATCCTTTGACAAAACGGAGATGCTGCCTTCCTGAACGTTTGTAAAGTAATGATTGCCATCATTGTCAGTCGCAGACCCATCACTAAGTGGTTTTGCGCCGACCCTTTTAATTGTTTCAAAAACCTCCTCGTCGCTGGCACCTTCACGGATTTTCTTCGCGGACACTTGATACCAGTTTGTGCTGCTCATGGCGCCGTAAAAGATAGTTTCTCTGTCTTCTGAGATGGTAATCCCATCAATGGCGATCCGGATCGGATCTCCGAAGAAATATTGAACCTGGCCGTTGATGACCATGTCAATGTCCTCGGGAGCCATGCTGGGAGTGTGTACGATCTTCCTGAAAGTCGCCGATCTCATATCGATGACAATTAGAGCTGGGTTAATCGCGTCTGCGATATATAGAATATCATTGCCCTCATCGACCACGATGTCTTGGACAAAACTGGTGCTCGGAGCGAGCTCTTTAGGCACATCAAAGCGGTAAAGCTGCTCCGTTGTGTCGATGTCATATGCAAAGATGCGCGCTTGTCCCAAATTCAATCCGACATCCACCACCCAGAGTCGGTTCTTATTGTCGAATAAGAGCCCCAATGGTGCGTCGAACTTGTCCAAGGTGGCGCTGTCAGACGTGGATTGCATGGCTTCATTAGGAAATGGAACCAGGGTACTATCGCTCAGCACTTCAGCTAGCTGCAGCGAGCCTTTTCTGATTGGGTGAATGGTTGTGAAGACACGACCTTCTTTGGAGACGGCGACATTCCCCGGGTTGATATCCAGTTCAGCCACGACTTCAAATGTGGACGCGGCCAAGGACGAAGACTTGTCTTCAGCCATGGCAGGCAGCGCCAGTGCAGCTGATGCCAGTAATGAAAGCACGCCAGTTCGTAAAATCTTATAGGCGCTTGCAGGGCTTTTCATATTTTTTTCCTCATCATTTGCTGTGAGTTCGTCAGTGCGTTGACGAAGCACACTCATTCACCAGACGAAATTTACTTGTAAAGACGAGAGTCAGACAATTGTCTTGAAAGACATATAATGTGCCAAATAAGACAATCTGCAAAAATCAGAAATTGATCGTCAGAAAACCTCTACCATGGCCATCTTATGCGTCTGGATTTTGAGCAAAGGCTGATCTGGGAGGAGCCCTGCCTTGGTCAGCGTTTCAGGGAGATGAAACGCGGTTGGGCTGTGGGGTTACTTTACGCCAATGCAGTCCATTTCGAGCCTGCCATCAGCCACGATCTTGTTGCCGCCAACAACGGTACGCGCCGGGTATTTACCCTCTTCGAAAAACTCACCGTAAGCTGCATTGAAGGCCTGATATTCCGATAGGTCAGCCAGATAGACATTGCATTTTGTGATATTTCTTAAACTAAAACCATGGGCTTCAAGCATCATTTTGACGTTTTGCATCGTTTGGCGTGTCTCGGGAACGATGCCGCCTTCAGCAAGATCTAGGGACAGTGGCTTGACCCCGATCATTCCAGAAATAAAGACCATATCTTTAGCGACAACAATCTCGCTAACGGCCAGTCCTGAAGGTATGACTGTTCCTGAGTTAAGATGTTGAGCATTGCTATCTGCAAGAGCGCTTCCGGCACCGAACATTGCCAGAACGGTAACGGCTAAAGTGAATAAGCATTTTGACATGACTGATTTCCCACCCTTTTTGGTCTCTGCTTTGTACGACTATCCGCTGAGCTGCACTGAGTTTACGCCCGGAGCTTGCTCGCAGGTCCTAACGCAATCTCCTTCTTAAAATTGGGGCCAGATGGCATTCGCTTCAATTGTCGCAACTGCCATATGTTGTGCCAGAAAAGCCATCTTCATTGGAAAGCGACTCATCGCTCAGGTGGTGGAGAGGTGGGATCTAGGGAATACAAAGCACGCCTTGTGCAATCCCTTCCAAGTCGCGTTTGTTTCGGCAGAATGAGGCCTTAATTTGTTCAAGAGACATATGGCTTGAGCCAAAATCGTAATGTCCCAATTCGCAAAAGAGATGTCACCCAGGACCAATGAGCAAAAACTCGATCCAACAGATATCTTACTTGGTCGGTAGGCGATCCAATGGGCGCTTTGTCGATGTGTTTTCGGCAAATAGTGTGATGATGGATGTCAAGACCTATCCGTCATCGAAATCCTATGCAGGGATCTACCTAGTATTTCGGACGAACTTTGGAGGTTTCGGATACCGAGGAGCGTAAGAGCCGCTGGAAGAGTGAAATTGGGCGCTCGGTGGTGGAGATTGATCTTTCCCTCCTTTCATGTTTGTCTGAAAATGTGACATCAAATCAGTTGCGCCCCAGCTAAATCTCCCTATTTTCAGTAAAGTGGAAAACTAGCGCGAAGCTTTAGCGGTAAAATAACTTACAATTATGCTAATAAAAATGGAGATTGTCATGAAATGGTCGGCACCGCTTATTGAAGAAATCTGTGTCGGTATGGAAATCAATATGTACTTTCCGGCTGAGCTTTAAAATCATCTGAGCGATATGGTGGCGGAGAGGTTTTCTGATGACGGGCCTCCGTGCCATTGTAGTGGGCGCCGCGGCAGGTGGCGGTTTTCCCCAGTGGAACTGCCGCGGCCCGGTGTGTGCACGATTTTGGGATGGCGATCCGCGTGTCCAGGCTCGAACACAATCTTCTTTAGCTGTTTCGGTAAGCGGTGAGGATTGGCTACTGCTGAATTGTTCGCCGGACATACGCCAACAAATTATACAGACACCCGCTCTTCAGCCACGCCAAACGCCGCGCCACACGCCAATTGGAGCCGTGCTGGTCACGAATGGCGACATTGATCACATCGCCGGTCTATTGACCCTTCGGGAAAAGCAGCGATTTACCCTTTATGGCACCGCGAGCGTTTTGAAAGCCCTGAAGGACAATCGGGTTTTCGACGCCCTCGACCCCAAATTTGTGTCCCGAAAAGCGATTGAATTAGGCGCGACGAAAGAGCTGTTGCCGGGCCTGGAGGTGGAGACCTTCGCCGTTCCCGGCAAGGTGCCCCTCTATTTGGAAGAGGGTGAACCTGATATCGGTGCCGAAGGCGAAAACACCATCGGCGTGCGGGTGAGTTCCAAGAGGACTGGTAGCACGCTTTATTACATTCCCGGATGTGCCCATGTCCCCGATAGCCTCTTCAAACGGCTGAGGGGGGCGTCGCTTTTATTGTTTGACGGCACGCTTTGGCAGGACGATGAGATGATCCAATCGGGTGCTGGGAAAAAGACCGGGCGCCGGATGGGGCATATCTCCATGTCGGGCCCTGAGGGCAGTATTGCCGCTTTTGCAAAGGCAGAGATTGCCCAAAAAATTTTTGTTCATATCAACAACACCAACCCGACTTTGATTGATGATGGTCCCGAGCGAAGGCAAGCCGAGGAGGCCGGCTGGGAGATTGCTTACGACGGCATGGAGATTTCTCTATGACCACCCTTGCTGAGTCGGCACCCCTTTCCCCCGACGGACTTGAAGAAGCCCTGCGGGAAATCGGTCGAACCCGCTATCACCATCTCCATCCCTTTCAGCTGAAGCTCAATGCCGGCGAATTGAACAAAGGACAGGTGCAGGCCTGGGCGCTCAATCGTTACTATTATCAGTGCATGATCCCGGTGAAGGACGCGACGATACTCTCGCGGATGCAGTCCGCTCAACTGCGTCGCGATTGGCGCCAGCGCATCATCGACCATGACGGCGCAAACGACGATGAAGGCGGCATCAAGCGTTGGGTCGCTTTAACCGATGGCTTGGGGGTCGACCGGGATTATGTGGAATCCCTAGAAGGCGTATTGCCTGCCACCCGCTTTGCGGTGGAGGCTTATGTGCACTTCGTGCGTGAGAAAAGCCTGCTGCAAGCTATCGCCTCCTCCTTGACCGAATTGTTTTCTCCCATGGCGATTGGGGCGCGGGTTAAGGGCATGTTGGCCAACTACGATTTCGTAACGCCGGACATTTTGGCCTATTTCGAAAAGCGGCCGGTTCAGGCTTCTCGGGATTCGGGTTTTGCACTTGGATATGTCCGCGAATATGCAACAACCGTGGAAACACAAGAACACGTCCTTGCCGCTCTTTGTTTCAAGTGTAATGTTCTTTGGGCGCAGTTGGACGCCTTGGAGCACGCCTATGTGACACCAGGCCGCATTCCGCCCGGTGCGTTTCACCCACAGGATTGAGATTCATGAGCGAATCATCCGCTGCGCTTGGCGATCACAGCATTCCCTATTTACCGCGCGGTGTGCGCCTGCGCTATGACGAAACGCGGGAACATTGGTCTTTGTTGGGGCCGGAGCGGGTGTTCAAGCTGGATCAGGTCTCTCTCGAGATCCTCAAGCGCTGTGACGGAGAAGCGACGCTCACGGCGATCATTGCGGATCTTGCGGTCGCATTCGAGGAAAGACCGGAAACCATCGACCCCGATGTGCGTGCTTTCCTGCAAGACATGCAAGCAAGGGCCATGCTGACCTTTAAGTGACCGAACAAAAAGATGGGCATGTCTCAAGCCTCTATACCTGCCCCCATGGGGATGCTAGCGGAGTTGACGCACCGCTGCCCTTTGCTTTGTCCTTATTGCTCCAATCCCCTTGAGCTGGACCGGCGCAGCGCGGAACTGGATACCAAGACCTGGGCGCGGGTCTTTCAAGAGGCGGCCAAACTGGGCGTTTTGCAAGTTCACCTGTCGGGCGGCGAGCCGACGGCGCGCCAAGACATCGTCGAATTGGTCGCTCACTGCGCCGCCGCGGGTCTTTACAGCAACCTCATAACCGCCGGCGTCGGCAAAGCGGCAGACAAACTGGACGCATTGGAAGAGGCGGGCCTCGACCACGTTCAGCTTTCTGTTCAAGGGCCGGAGAGCGGCATCAACGATTTTGTGGCCGGCCTCAAGGGGGCTTTTGAGGCAAAACAGAAAACCGCGGCCAAGGTTGCCGCGCTTGGATTGCCGCTGACTCTCAACGCGGTGGTGCACCGGTACAACATCGATAAAATTGAGGAGTTGATCGCCCTGGCCCTTAGGCTTGGCGCGCGCCGCTTGGAAGTAGCCCATGCCCAGTACTATGGGTGGGCGCTCAAGAACCGGAGCGCTTTGATGCCCAAGCGCGCGCAAGTCATGCGGGCCATGGAAACGGTGGAAACAGCCCGCGCACGCCTGAAAGGCCAGTTGGTCATTGATGCGGTGGTGCCGGACTATTATGCACGTTTCCCCAAGCCCTGTATGGGCGGCTGGGGACGTCGATCCCTTAATGTGACTCCCTCGGGGAAGGTCCTGCCCTGTCACGCAGCCGAAACGATCCCACATCTGACCTTCGAAAATGTACTTGATAAAAGCCTCTCGGAAATCTGGTACGAGAGTGCAGCTTTTAATGCCTATCGGGGCACGGATTGGATGCCGGATCTTTGCAAGGTCTGCGACAGGCGTGAGGTGGATTGGGGCGGCTGCCGTTGCCAGGCGTTGGCCCTGGCGGGCGATGCCGGGGAGACCGATCCGGTGTGCCATCGCACCGGACGGCACCACGAAATCCTGGAGCTGGCTGAGTCCGCTGCGGAAGAAGCGGCAGAGATCATCTATCGGGGCTATGGCGGATCAACACAGACCTTATCGCGCGCCGATTCCTAAGGTCCCAGCTTACGACGCAACACGCCGCGCGCCGGATCATATCCCCAAACGGCAAATCCCAGAAATAGGATCAAGGTCAGCAGGGTCCAAGCGGTTGCCTCCGGGTTGAATTCCCCATAGAGCGCAAAACGGATCAATTCGACCGCGTGGGTAAAGGGGTTTAAGGCGCAAAGGTTTCCCAACAAGGCCGAACTTTCTGCCATCATGGAAAGCGGATAAAGCGCGGTTGAAAGAAAATACATGGGGAAGATGACAAAGTTCATGACCCCGGCGAAATTTTCCAACTGTTTGATCGTAGACGAGAGGGCGAGCCCCAAGGCGCCGAGCATCAGGCCGCTTAAAAGAAGGGCCGGAAAGACCAAAAGATAACCTTGCCAGGGCATCAGAATGCCGAAGGCCGCGGCGATGGCCAGGAAGGCATAGACCTGTAGCAAGGAAATCGAGGTCCCCGCGATCAGCTTACAGGTCAAAAGCCACCAACGTGGCATGGGGCTGGTCAATAGCAGACGCATTGAGCCCATTTCCCGGTCGTAAACCAAGCTAAGCGAGCTTTGCATGCCGTTGAAAAGTTGCACCATGGCACAGAGGCCGGGGACGATATAAATCTCGTAGGTGATTTGGGTGGGATAAGGTGGAAGGATCGACAGACCCAGCGCCGCGCGAAAGCCAGCAGCAAAAATCAGTAGCCACACCAGCGGGCGCACCAAGGCCGCGACAAAGCGGCCTCTCTGCCCCATAAAGCGAAGACACTCCCGGGCGATGATTGCTTGCAGGCAGATCAGATAAGGCATCAGGCCAACGCCTCTTCCAACTCTGAGGCGGTTAGGGACAGAAACCGCTCCGTCAAGGTGTGGCCGGCCGCGATCTCTTCAGCGATGCCGTCCGCTAGCAACTTGCCCCGATGCAGGATGACCAGTCGGTCTTGGGCCTCCACCTCATCCACCAGATGGGTTGCCCAAAGGACAGTGAGGCTCTTGTCGGCGCAGAGGGCATGGACATGCTCGATTATGGCACGGCGGCTCGCAGCGTCCAATCCGACGGTAGGCTCGTCGAGCAGCATGACGGCCGGTTCATGAATCAGGGAACGAGCAATTTCCAAGCGGCGCCGATGCCCGCCGTTTAAGGTGCGCACCTTTTCCGAAGCCCTATCCGCGATCCCGAGGCGCTCCAGCGCTTCATCGATCCGGCGTCGCGCTTTCGGCCCGGACAAACCGTGCAGAGCTGCAAAATAGGTCAAATTGCGCTGTGCCGATAGGTCGAGATCTAGAGTTTGCTCTTGAAACACCGCGCCGACCCGAGAAAGAGCAGCTCTCGGTGCCTTGGCAAGATCGTAGCCGGCAATAGACAGACCTCCCTCCTGACTCACGATCAGACGGGTGAGCAGATTGAAGAGAGTCGATTTGCCGGCCCCATTCGGCCCCAAGAGCGCGCAAAACTGTCCGGCGCGCAAGGAAAAGGAAACCTGATCCAGCGCCAACTTGGCCCCAAAACGGAAAGTGACCTTCTCAATTGAAAGCGCTGCGTCATTCAATTTCGTTACCATTTGCCTAAGGGCTGACGCCTATGGTGTGGCGATTTTGACCTTTGGGCGATCGTCGGCCGATCAAAGAGCCGCCAGGTTATACTTTCCTGGCTAAATGGCAACAAAGCCGACTTCATTTCACCAGAGTCCTCGATATTGTAATTGGTTATCCTCGGCGCACGGTCTTCTGAAGGCTTGACTAAAATTACATCATTCCAAATGGGTGCGGAGAGATCAGAAGATTATCCAGTTGGCTGACCTGAAAAGATGTCACCTTTAGACCGACGTATACCTATTCCGCATTCTTCGATGAAAATCTGCTGCTGCGCAAGTGCCGGATGGTACCAAGCCTGATCCTTAACAGCCTTGTAGATACGAGGGAATGTTTCCAGTGTTAGTTGGAGAATAAGTTCAAGGTGAGGGTGGTTCGCCAAGGGCACGCCTTGCATCGAATACGGCGCACATATGGTCCGGCTTCAATGCCAAAAGATCCTTGCCGATACTCACATCGTCGGAAATCCCAGCTATGTGATACTTGTAGCCCAAAGTCTGCACTCCAACATGCGCGCGTGTAAATGCGGTTTGCATGGTTTGTTCCATTCTGATCGCCGTGGGTCGGAGCCGTCCATGACACCCTATCGTACGGCCCGTGCAATGATCCGCGTCAGCTCTTTTGAAGTGCCAACTGGGTCTTCCTCGTCACCGTAAACACCGCAATCGGCTCCGCGAAGCCGCGCACCGCGACCTTGCCGATTGCGCGCAGGGGCACGCCATCCAAACGCTCGGCAGTCTTGCTGTCGAGCAGGATCGTCGTGCCCTGCGCCTTGTTGAGGGATTCCAGGCGTGCCGAGAGGTTGACAGTGTCGCCGTAGAGCGAATAGACTTGGCGCCCGCCGCCGCCGACGCTGCCGGCGATCACCGGGCCGCTCGCGATTCCGGCGCGAATCGAAAGATGCTTCTGGTTGAAGCGCTCGCGCTCGACCAGGGTTGCGATTTCGAGTGCGGCGGCGAGCGCTTTGGTGGCGTGTTCCGGATCCTCGGCCGGCAGGTTGAAGCTCGCCATGATGGCGTCGCCAATGAACTGGGTGACCACACCGCCGTGGTGCGAGATGATACCGGTCGCCCGCTCGAAAAAGGCGTTGAGCACACCGACGATGCGCCGGGGTGCGTTTGCTGCGGTCATCTTAGTGAAACCGGCGACGTCGATGAAAAGTACCGTTGCCGTGCCCTCAACCGGCTCGAGGAGACCCCGGTCGGTAATCAGCGCATGGGCGATCGCTTTGGGCACATAGCGCCCGAACACATCGCCCAGGGTGCGCCGCTCCTCGTCGAGCTCGAGCTGCCGTTGAACCGTGCGCCGGGCACGCCACATCACCGCAGCGATCAGCACGGCGACCACCAGATAGGCGACCGCTTCTTGAATTCGACTGCCGGTGCCAACGAAATTGGGGCTCAAGAAGATCTCAAGAAAGAACTCAGTGGTCGGTGCTGTGCCGATATCGGTCCAGGTATAACGCTGATCCATGTTGCGGATCGTCCAAGCAAAGGCGCCAAGCCAGCCGGTCGCCCCGGCCGCCCCTGCCCAAAGCACCAGGCCCGGCGAGTAGCTGAAGGCGGCGACAGCGATAAAAAGGTAATAAAAGGGAAATGTCGTGTGGCGGAAGGTCATCACCTGGGGCACGTCAATCGTGTCGTAGATCGGTTGGGTCGCGACCAGCCAGGATAGGATTGCGATATCCAGGGTAATGAAAAGGTATTTGAGCCAGTGCCGGTCGAAGCGTGTGCCGATCAGGGCGAGATGGATCAGGCCGAGCGCGGCGAAGCCGGCTATGCCGACCGCCAACTCGAGTGCATGGGTTGGGTCGTGCATGCGAGACAGCACCATGAAGAGCCCAATCAGCCCGAGCGCCACCAGACGCCCCGTGATGGCGAAGCGGAGGCCGGACCGCTCAGCCTCCAGAAAGGTCTGCGCCAACGTCTCCTGCTGCCCGGCCCGGCCCTGCTTCACGCTGCTTCGCCCTGCTTTGAAGCTCTAGACGGGGCGCGGAACGGCCGTCGCCAACTGATGGTCGGCTCGACTGGTAACCGCTTCCTGGACATCTGATTGTCCTCTTTTCTCGAAGGAACCGGATTGACAACACCTATGCCGAACCACCGATGTATTAAGTTTCTGGCGCCGGCGGAGTTGTTGGTTGGGCCAAATAGTGGTTGTATTGGTATAGTGGTTAGGCAAGGGGTCACTCTCAATGGTCATATTCGACAACGAATATGCGAGAACAGTCAGCTGAACTTTCATGAATTGAATGTTGTGCGGCGGTCTCTGGCCGTACTACTTAACCGTCGCGCCATCTGCGGCGGTGCAGGGTTCGGTGGTGTTCCCTGCTAGAGATCGCGTGAAACTCAAATCATCATCGAAAGCCGGAGGAGGCACTACGACACAAAACGGCCCCATGGCGTCTTGGGCTGCAGACCAACGGCCCCAGAGGCCACCGTCCCAATAGACCAAAGGCCAACTGTGCACTAATTTTCCATTTGAGCCACTCTCGTGGGGCCGCTCAATGTATCCAGTTCCATTTCAGTAAAATAATGATAGGCGGGTTGGCGTGCCCCTCTTGTTTCAAGCTTCGACTCAGGGATTACAGCAGGAAGGTTACACCTATTATCCGGGATCAGATTGTAAAATTTTTTGCCTACGCCGAAGCACGCTATTGTTCTCTTTCTGTTGGATTCCTGGTGCTTCCGTTGGGTCTTTAGATTGGCTGTGTTAGAAATGTATCACGCTGCCAATCATTTGAGTTGGCGGCGTTTATGTTGGTTGCGGGGGCAGGATTTGAACTTGCGACCTTTAGGTTATGAGCCTTACGCGCATACTTCCAGGTATCCCGCTCCGTCCTAGGATGGCATTCTGATGCTTCCCATATGCTTCCTAAGTCGTAAAGCCTAAGTTCTAGAAATCAGGTGAGCCGTAGATATTTATCGCGCCCCCGGGAAGATTCGATCTCCTAAACGCCTAATCCGTAGTCAGGCAAAATGAAGCAAAAACACTTTCAGCATCAGCAGACTAATCTGGGTGCTGGAGCGGATACTAAATTGGTTTACTGAAACTGTGGCCCTGAAAGTTAATTTGGCAAGGTTGCAGTTTGCTTAGATACCTAACTCCCAAAACGCCGAGCCTATAGCGAGCCTAGATTTTCCAGAGGTCAAGCATTCTTGAAACAATTTGCTATTTATCAGTTCTTTAAATGGTAGCGGGGGAGGGACTTGAACCCCCGACACGCGGATTATGATTCCGCTGCTCTAACCAGCTGAGCTACCCCGCCACACCTTATATTTCAATAACTTAGTTCATTTCCTCATTCACGTTAGGCTCTCTATAGGCTCTTTCATGTTGCCCGCTTCATAGGCTCCGAAAACAGGATTGCCGGAGCGGCGGGCGTTATCGCATTGCTGTTTCAAAACTTCAAGCGTGGATTTGTGGTCCACGAAAAATTACCTCCCGCCTCTGATAATAGGTTCTCGGGCTACGTCTATGTAATATGTGACAATAAATCCGAATGCCTTATACGCCGGCATTTGGCAGACTTCGCCCATCCAGAGTTTCGGGCGATAGCGTCACAGCAGAGAATGGCATTCTCATCGGAAAGAGGGCAATTTGACAAATTCCGATCGCTCGAACCTAACCGCAGCCAAAGACCACGCGTCTCCCCGTTCAGCAGAAGAAATTAATGACGATTTGTCGGTCAAAAGCCAGCTTCGCAGATTCGGCTGACTTTTTTGCGCTTTGTACCTGGCGTTACAGCGATCCAAGAACTCATCCATTCGCTCCAAAATGGAGGCGCTAGCCAATAGCATAACTTCAGGATCATATGTGATCCTACAATTGTAATGCAGGCACCTTAGTAATGGCGTGGACGTATTCCACGCTATCACGGGCATAGCGCTGGCAGAAAAACTAGAACCTTTGGGTAAATAGTGTGGGCCAAGATCAATGAGTGTACTTGAAGTTTCTACCCAATAGTGAGACGGGTCTGCCGAACCGCTTCGACCGAATCCATGCATCTGTAATTTTTGCTGCTTTTTTGCGACGACGAGTGCCAAAAAATCGCCCCCGCGAATTTGCGCGTTTATACCGGCATTCCGCAGTAGTTCAGATATTCCAAAAGCGACATACATGCATCGCTTGTAGTAATCTTTTGGAAACATACTCCGTAGCGTGCGGTCTACAACAAAAATTGAGCGGACAATAACGTTTTCAGGTCTCATTTTTGTTTTTACCAACTGATCGTGCGTCATGTGTTTCCGAAAGAAACACCGCCAATGTTGAAGCTGCGCCTACAGCAAGTTTTGCATGACGAGCGCTTAATCCTCGAGCTTTGGCCTCCTTACCGTGGCCAGTACCATAATTGTTCCGCAATTCTGCGATTCCTTGAGTAATTGACGCAAGGTTACTTAAAAGCCGCTTGATTGTTTCAACCGCTTTGGCTCTTTCCGGAATATCATCCGGAGTTAGTTCGAGTTCTTGATAGGTCAATTTGGCAAGCTTTGGGATATCTGTGCCTGCAGGAATTTTAATATTGCGGTCGGATAGAATTGTTTTACAGCAAGTTTCTACCAGTTCCTTCGCCGTGCCAATAGCAAGGCTGGGATCATTCTGTATAGCAGATTCCATCCGATTTATTTGCAGGGCAATGTATTCCGCGTCAGCAACCGGCAAAGATTTTCGAGCGATAGCTATTGCAGGTGCTGCGACATTTTTCAAAGCTTGACCAACAAATACTGGCTTTCCAGATATTTCAGCTTTTTTGATTATCTGGAACTTATCATTACCAAGATAGCCATTGTACATCTGACAGAGACGGTCAGCCTCTGTTGTGTCAGGGCGCACAACCGGATGAATGGTTTCACACAAAAATCGCAAGAAAATCCCATCATCCCCATGTAGGAGGTTGAACCGCGAATCAAAAAATATCCAATTTTCATCCCAGTCGTCGTTATTTATTCGGTGTTGCCAAATATCGCCAGCTGCGTCTTGAAACCGTTTGTCTGTAGAGGGCAGGATTGAGAGATCAAATATTCGGGAAAGAAACTCTGTTTCCTCCAAACGACCATACCAATTGACACCTTCAACCCGAATTGCATCAACTATGTCGCGTCTAGTTACGTGGGAAACCTGCATCGTGTTTAAATTCCTAAACAGCTATATAATCAAATCAGATCGTTTAACTGTCCCCTGGAAAACAAGGTCTATAGCCCACAATATATTTAAGCCAAGAAATTTGCTATTCCCGAATGCATGATTTTTCAGTAAAGTAATTTTAATTTGCATCTCCGTGTTTGACGCCATCATTGGAACTTGCGATGGACTCGAAGTTTGTTGACCTCGATATCTTAGTAACCAAGATACGAGAACCTAGATCCAGAACCTACTTCTTGGAAGTAGTAA
The DNA here is from genome assembly GCA_039028695.1 of Pseudomonadota bacterium. Taxonomy (GTDB): domain Bacteria; phylum Pseudomonadota; class Alphaproteobacteria; order Kiloniellales; family Kiloniellaceae; genus JANQKX01. Next base: position 3,700 of record JBCCHN010000103.1, on the reverse strand, counting down.
ATTCTTATAAAGCAGGGGCATTGCGATCCTCAATCTTAGGAATTTGGATCGCGGTCGTTTTTGATCTTATCTCCAAATACCGCGAACTTGCCGGATTGGGTGACCACGCAGCAACGAAATTTGTGCAATCCTGGGACAACGCCACAAAGCACAATAATGTACAAAAGCTGTTGGAACTCGAAAAAAATATTCTGACCGATGCATCGAACAATACACAGATTATCGACAAATTTGCAGAATCCCAATTGAAAAGGCTGATGGACGATCGGAACTTTTGTGCGCATCCCGCCTTTTCGTCCGAAGCTGAATTGTTTGAACCAAGTCCAGAATTGACCCGCCTCCATTTGGTGAACGCAATTGAGTTCGTTCTTGCGCAGGCACCTCTACAAGGCAAAGCGATGCTTGGTCAATTTGACATAGACCTTAGGTCCTCTGGATTTCCGGGAACATACGAAAAGGTCCAAGTTTATGTTGCCGAAAAGTACTTGATTCGATTTAGAAGCGGAATTACCAAAAACTTTGGTGTCGTTCTTGCCAAGTCACTATTGAGGGGTATACCAAAAGACTGGATTTCTTGCCGTGAAAAAGTAATTTGGTCTTTAATTGCAGTCCGAGAAAAATCATCAAACCATTGGCCTGAAGTAAGTGCTCATATAGTTCGCCTCATCGACGATAGTCCCCCAGAACACCGTTTAAGAGCAGTTTCCTTCCTCACAATTTTTCCAGATTTCTTGGAGCTGTTGCAGGAATCAACCATTACGGCCCTAAAAGAAACAATCGAAAATTCTTCACAGGAGCCAGCATTGGACTTGCAAATTCTGAAGGCTGCCCGTTTGCCTGGTTTTAGAGAACCGATTTTAAAATTTGTGGAGAAATTGCCGGACGAGCAACTGCGAGATATGATTCGCGTGGCCCCAATGATGGAACTCTGGCAAAGGGCTCTCAAAGTATTTTCAGATTCAGGTTCTTACCGAGGCTCTGAACAGAATTTTCGAGACCTGATTTTGCCATATGCTGGCAAGCTGAAAAGCAGGCAGCTTGACGATCTGTTACAAGCAATTTCTGGCAACAATCAAATTTGGGATGCTTCTGAAACAGCCGCTCTGTTAGCCAGCCTTCTAGAAGCAACCAAACCTGAAGACTTTCCGAGCCATCAAGCAAGGTATGATTTTACATTTCGTTCTGATGCTGCATATCTAGTTCGACGACATTACGTAGAGGTTACCGAGCTATTCAAACGTGATGGATGGCAAATGGAATACATTCCTGAAGATCCAGAAGAATGATCCTTCAAGTTTGATACCTACGAAGGATCGAAAACCAAGAGCCGTCTAAATACTTCAACCATACCAGCATTAACCCACGGTGGCTGGCAGAAGAAGATTGTCGCATAGTTTTTGTACCTTCGCATGGCACTTGACCGATCAAATGTAAGTGCCAGCGCAATCACTTCAAACATGGGCATTTGGTAGTCCCCACTGATCCATAACTTGCGACGTGGGGGCACGGGATAGAGTTCGGACAAAATTCTGGTGACGGCTTCTGCAATGTCACTTTTTGACCCGGTATTGGTCCCGCATAGCAAAAGCAACACCCACCAAAACACATTGCTTGATCCCAACATTGGGAAGTCTCAAGTATACGGATCTGATCCGGCTGGACCAAAGACCTGAAGCGCCAACGCAAGCGCCTCAAAGTACACCGTGTTTCGAGGTTCGGTTTCCCAAATTCGTGGCTTTTTCGGCACCCAAGCCTGAATTTCCGGGAACTGTTCACCGAGTACCGTCGCTTCTTCATATTTGTTTGCTGCCGAACAAACGCGCTTTGCTTTCACATTGAGCAACTTTCGGCCGACATCAATGTCGGTGATGGCATCGATCAGAGCCCTCGTCCTTGCGCTTTTAGCCGAGTGTTCGCCGATCCGTTCCGTAACTACCACATCAGGTTCCAGGTTGTTGATCCAAATCTTGGCCTGTTTGGCTGCACGCTCCGGGCTCTTGCTCGCTTTCTTTGAAAGACGCCAATCACGGAGCTTGCCATCCACGAGGAATACGTAGCCAATCCTGCCTGTTCCCACCGCCATTGCTAAGACCCTAAGCTTCTCCGCCATAGTTATCATCGATTTCATCAGTAAGGCGATGGGCGAGGGCGCGAAGTGTGTTTTCCCGATTGAAGTTGCCCAACCATCGCTTTGGTGCATCAGGCATGTAGGTAATTTGCTCACGGAGGCCTTCACGCGCTTCCTCCAGTATCCCCGCAAAGAGGCTTTCAAAGCTTCGACCATAGATCAGCGACAGCCTGCATATCTGTGACACGGAAGGCATAGCCTTGCCGTTCTCCAGAAGCGAGATTCTGGACGGATGTACCCCAAGAAGATGGGCACAGTCTTCCTGGCTGAGGCCCGACTTTCGGCGGGCGGTCCTTAAATCAAGTGCAAGGTCATTGATCATAATTGTTTGGCTTACGCTGATAGGAACATCAGCGTATCGATTGCTCGCATTGCGCAGTAGTCGTCCCGAAATGTGCTTTCATCAGAATCGTTGTCAGCAGAATGTCAGAATAAAAAATCCACCACTTAGGTTTCTCTGGTTGCTCCAATCGGAAGGGTAAAACCCTTCCGAAGCAACAGAGACCCTTGTGGTGGGATTGACTCTATCTGTAGGGGAAATTATGCGGTCAGATTACCAAAACCTGACATCTGGATACAAGACGGCCGCGTTTGAAGCTGCATCATCCGGGGCCGACTATAACTAAGACGGACATGCTGTAGGCTTTCTTGCATGAATGATCAGTACACCAGACTTTTACGACATCTCAAGACCTGCGACCGCATCTATCGTCGCAAGGTACGTGATGGCACCTGGCTATTGTGGCAAAATCCACGGCATCGACAGAAGCCTTAATGCTCCATTCTAAATTTAACAAGTTCAGCAAAACCGGAACTGTTTTTCCTTAGGGGCATGCGCGATACCCGGCAGGATTTTACAACGACACCTCTTCCACTTTGGAAAACAACATAGTAGCGCCGAGAGATTATCAAAAAATATATTCAACCAATCATCGATTCCTGATAGCCTAAGTGTCCTTGTGCTATCCATGCACAGGGCATTGCGATAGCTCGCTGTTTGGGAGTTAAGGCAATGAAGAAGATGCGTTTATTGACGTTAAAGCAAGTCCAAGATTTGGTTCCGATGAGTGCCACTCACTTGCGGACTTGGATTAAGGAAGGGATATTTCCGGCCCCGTACCGCTTCGTACGGAACGGCAGTGACCCTCGAAAATGCAAGCAGCTATGGGTTGAGCAGCACGTTCTGCACTGGATCGAGGACTTCATACGCCAAAACGAAACTTCACACTCTCCTGAAAAGAGCCCGCTTCCTTCTGAGGCGGACTAGTACAGGATTAGGGCCGGGGGAAACTCCGGCCCTTCTGTTTCATGGGTCCATCTAATCGCCTAAATGCATCGCGTACCAACTTTTTTCACACCTCGTCAAAAATTGAACGTGCCCCATAAGCACCAATAGTCGCGATAGCCGAAATAGCTGAGATATAGCTGTATGACAGGAAAACTTTATTCACATAAATGGATGTCCTCTTTTCATATGGAGGACTGTACCCCGTCATGGAAAGTTGGACAGACTCGGTTGATTGAATAAGGGAGTGTTTTTGGCTCATCGTAACGACGTAAGGAGAGAAGATG
>JBCCHN010000102.1:0-18974 GCA_039028695.1 Pseudomonadota bacterium | reverse complement strand
CGCCTATGGCGCCATCACCAGAGGGCTTGAAGGCCGGGAAATCACCGAAATGGGGCTTTTGAGCGAGAATGGCGCTGTTGGCTTCACCGATGGGATCGTTGCGGTTCAGAACGCTCAAGTGATGCGCCGGGCCCTCTCCTATGCCCGAACCTTCGGCAAGGTCTTGGTCCAGCACCCGGAGGAGGCCACGCTGGCCAACGGTGCCATGAACGGCGGCGAGCTGGCCACCCGACTCGGTCTGCCGGGTATTCCCGCCATGGCGGAGGTGATTTTGCTTGAGCGGGATTTGCGTCTGGTGGAAATGACCGGTAGCCGCTATCACGCTGCGCACCTCTCGACCGCGGAGGGTGTGCGGCTGATCCGCCAAGCCAAGCGCCGAGGGCTGCCGGTAACCTGCGATACGGCACCTCATTATTTTACCCTCAACGAACAGGCCGTGGGCCACTATCGCAGCTTTGCCAAGGTCTCTCCCCCTCTACGCTCGGAAGAAGACCGGGCCGCGGTCGCGGCAGGGCTGTGCGACGGCACGATCGATGCCATCGCGAGCGATCATGCCCCCCACGATCAAGAGTCTAAACGCCTTCCTTTTACCGTCGCCGAACCGGGTATCGTTGGGCTGGAGACCCTCCTGCCTCTGTCCTTGGCGCTCTTTCATAAAGGCGACATCGGGCTTTTGGACCTGCTCCGCCGATTAAGTCTCAATCCGGCTTCCATTCTAGGGCTCCCGTCCGGGCGCCTGGCCAAGGGCGCGGCAGGCGACCTGGTAATTTTCGATCCGGACCATCCGTGGCGCCTTGATCCGGAAGCCTTTGTCAGCAAGTCTAAAAACTCTCCTTTTGACAATCATCCTGTCCAGGGCAAAATCATCCGCACCGTTGTGGATGGGCGCAGTATCTTTGCCGCGCAGGACTAGAGGCTTCATATGCCCGACCCGATTTCATGGGAACTCTCCGGCCCCTATTATGCCGCCGCCCTGGTTTGGGGCTATCTCGTAGGCTCCATTCCCTTTGGCCTGATCCTGACGAGGATTGCCGGCCTCGGCGATGTGCGCGCCATTGGTTCGGGCAACATCGGGGCTACCAATGTCTTGCGCACCGGCCGCAAGGACGTGGCCGCCGCCACTTTGATCCTCGACGGAGGCAAAGGGTACATGGCGGTGTTGATCGCCGGATTCTGGGGGCCCGACCTGAGCCTGATTGCCGCGCTTGGCGCGGTTTTGGGTCACCTCTTTCCCGTTTGGCTGAAATTCAAAGGCGGTAAGGGCGTAGCAACCGCCCTCGGCGTGCTGATTGGATTAAATTTTTTTGTCGGACTGGCCTGTTGTCTTACTTGGTTGGTGCTGGCGGCCCTCTTTCGGTACTCGTCCCTTTCCTCCTTGGGCGCGACCGCATCGGCGCCCTTGTATAGTTGGCTGATCGCCGGCGACTTGCAGTTGGTGGAGATGACTGCCGTGATCGCCCTTTTGGTGTGGTTTCGCCACCATCAGAACATCCGGCGGTTGCTCTCAGGAAAAGAAAGCAAGATTGGTCAAAAGAGCTGAAAAGCCTTGGCGATGGGGCCGGTTAAACCGTTTCCTGCGCCTAAAAACACCCCCATACATCTTGACCGTCATTACTAAACCACTCAAGGTGGCGAAATGATGGATCATAAAAACGTTTCATTAAGTGAGGCCGAACGCCTTGATTGGCTTAGGCTTTATCGCTCGGACAGAATTGGTCCCATTGGATTTCGCGATGCTCTGCGCCAATATGGTGACGCAGCAACCGCGTTGAAGGCGCTTCCCGAGTTGGCCAAACGTGGCGGTGGCCGCAAAGCCTATCGCCCCTATCCCCTGCCCGCCGCCCAGGCGGAGATCCAAGCGCTCGATGAGCTCGGCGCTGGCCTTTTGGCCTTTTGCGAACCTGATTTTCCTGGTCCTTTGGCAGCCTCAAAGGACGCGCCGCCCATCATCAGCTACATTGGACACAAGCATCTCTTTAACAAACCTGCTGTGGCCATGGTCGGTGCGCGCAATGCCTCTTCCAACGGACGGAAGTTCGCTGAAAGCCTTGCCAGAGACCTGGCCGAGGCAGAATTATTGGTGGTGTCCGGGCTGGCCAGGGGTATTGATACAGCCGCTCACAAGGGCGCGCTAAGCGGCGGTACAGCAGCCGTCGTCGGCGGCGGCCTGGACATCGTATACCCGGCCGAAAATCAAGGACTTTATGATCAGATCGTTGCCAGCGGCGTCATTCTATCGGAAATGCCACCGGGCACCCGGCCACAGGCCCGGCACTTTCCAAGGCGCAATCGAATCATTTCCGGCATGTCCCTCGGCGTTGTTGTGGTCGAGGCAGCGCCAAAGTCCGGATCACTGATCACCGCCAATTACGCCGCCGAACAAGGTCGGGAAGTCTTTGCCGTGCCAGGGTCCCCCCTGGATCCTCGAGCCCGTGGCTGTAACCAGTTGATCCGCCAGGGCGCCACCCTCATCCAATCGGCAAGTGATATTACCGATGTGCTCAAAGGCCCGTTGCAACAGCCCCTGAGCGAGGATAGTTTTACCGCCTACCAGCCTGGCCAAACAGCGCTGCCATCAGATTCGGAACTGAAGGAAGGCCGGGAAATTTTAGAGGAACTTCTTAGTCCCACCCCGGTAGCGGTTGACGAATTGATCCGTCAATGCCAATTGTCTCCCGCCGTTGTCAGCGCCATTCTCTTGGAGTTGGAGCTGGCCGGGCGCCTGGAGAGGCACCCAGGCAATCGGGTGGCATTAATTTTTAACGGGAATAGCCCATAAATTGACCTCATCGGCTTGCACGATGGCAAACCGCTGGAACCTTGAACCGGCGCTCGGTGTTGTTTTGTCGATATATTAGCGGTTTCGTACGAATGGTAGTCTTATTGTGATGAATACGGTCATTGTGGAATCTCCGGCCAAGGCCAAAACCATTAACCGCTACCTCGGTAGCGATTATCAGGTTTTGGCAAGCTACGGGCACGTTCGGGATCTCCCCCCTAAGGACGGCTCAGTCCTGCCTGACGACGACTTCGCGATGACCTGGCAGGTGGATTCCAGGTCCGAGAAACACCTTAAAGATATCTTTTCGGCCCTTAAAAGCAGCGATCATCTTTTTCTGGCAACCGACCCGGACCGGGAAGGCGAAGCCATTTCGTGGCACATCATCGAAGAACTGAAAAAAAGAAACTTGCTAGGCGATGTGGCCATCAAGCGGGTTGTCTTTAACGAAATCACCAAAACGGCAGTGCTGGCGGCATTTGAACATCCCCGAGACCTGAACCGGGAACTCATCGAAGCCTATCTCGCCCGCCGCGCTCTTGACTATCTTGTGGGCTTTACTCTCTCCCCGGTTTTGTGGCGTAAGCTGCCGGGCAGCCGCTCCGCCGGTCGGGTGCAGTCGGTGGCCCTGAAACTGATCTGCGAGCGTGAAGCGGAAATCGAGGTTTTTCGACCGCAAGAATATTGGACGATCGACGTGGCCTTGACCACGCCCCAGGGCCACCCCTTCTCGGCGCGCCTGACCCACCTGGCGGGCGACAAGCTCGGAAAATTCGACCTGGGCAGCGAGCAGGTCGCTACCGCCGCGGCCTCGAAACTCGAACAAGCCGCCAGCTTTCAAGTCGCCTCGGTCGAGCGCAAGCAAACGCGGCGTAATCCCTACCCGCCCTTCACCACCTCCACCTTGCAGCAGGAGGCATCGCGGAAATTGGGCTTTGGGGCGACCCGCACCATGCGCACTGCGCAAAAGCTCTATGAAGGGATCGACCTGGGCGGCGAGACAGTCGGCCTCATCACCTATATGCGAACCGATGGCGTTCAGGTCTCCAACGAAGCCATTGAGGTCACGCGAGCCTCTATCGTTGAGAGCTTCGGTGATCCTTACCTGCCGTCGGCCCCGCGTCACTACAAGACCAAAGCCAAAAACGCTCAAGAGGCCCATGAGGCGATCCGCCCAACCGACGTTCGCCGGGATCCCAAATCCATGTCCCGGCATCTATCCGGCGACGAATTCCGCCTCTACGACCTGATCTGGAAGCGCATGGTCGCCAGTCAAATGGAATCCGCCCGTTTTGATCAGGTGGCGGTGGACATCGCGGTGGACCAGGGCAAGGCGCAGCTCCGCGCCAATGGCTCGATCTTGATTTTCGACGGCTTTCTAGCCCTCTATCAAGAAAGCGGCGACGAAAGCGGTGAGTCCGACGGCAAGGATCGCCGCTTGCCCAAACTTGACCAAGGCGATCAGGCTGAGCGTCAAAAGGTTCAGCCCGAGCAGCATTTTACTCAGCCGCCGCCCCGCTACACCGAAGCGAGCCTTGTCAAGAAGATGGAGGAGCTGGGCATTGGCCGTCCCTCGACCTACGCTTCGATCCTACAGGTGCTGCAAGATCGCGATTATGTGCGGCTCGAGCAAAGGCGCTTTATCCCAGAAGACCGGGGCCGCGTGGTCGTGGCCTTTTTGGCGAGCTTTTTCCAAAAGTATGTGGAGTACAATTTCACCGCCGACCTTGAGGAAAAGCTGGACGATATTTCCGGCGGCCGAATTGAATGGAAGGTGGTCCTAAGAGATTTCTGGAAAGCCTTCAGCGAAGCCATTAGCGGCGCTAAGGAACTTTCCATCACCGCGGTGATCGACGCTCTCGATGAAGATTTGGGCCCACACTTTTTCCCAACAAACCCCAATGCGCCGGATAAAGACCCTCGACTGTGCCCCGCCTGCAAGGCCGGACGCCTTGGGCTAAAGCTGGGGCGCACCGGCGGTTTCATCGGCTGTTCGAATTACCCTGACTGCCGTTACACGAGGACGTTGGCGGTCCCCGACCCGGACGCCGACGAAGCAGAGGCCGCGCTCACCAATCCTAAGGAACTGGGTCAAGACCCGGACAGCGGCAAGCCCATCACTTTGCGAAAAGGCCCCTTTGGGGTTTATGTGCAAGTAGGCGAAGCAGAGGGCAAATCCAAACCGCCACGCGCGTCCTTGCCCAAGAATATTTCAATCGCCGATATGAATCTGGAAAAGGCGCTGGCTTTGTTGGCGCTCCCCCGTGAGGTTGGAAAACATCCCGAGACAGGCGACACGATTACCGCCGGAATCGGTCGCTTCGGTCCCTATTTGAAGCACGGCAGCGCTTACTGCTCCTTGAGCAACGATGACGATGTCCTGACCATCGGCCTTAATCGGGCGGTCTCGGTAATCGCCGATGCGCCGAAAAAGAAGATGTCGGCCACACGGCGTATCGGGGAACATCCCAGCGACGGAAAGGCAGTATCTCAGGGCAAGGGCCGGTTTGGGCCTTATGTGCGCCATGGCAAGCTCTATGCTTCTATTCCCTCCGAGATGGACCCGGAGTCCGTAAACCTTGATCAGGCCGTTGAGCTGTTAGCTGCGCAGGCAGAGAAAAAAGCCGCAAAGGCTAAGGGCGGTAAAGCAACGGGCTCAAAAAAGACGAGCCCAAAAAAAGCTGGCACAAAAAAAGCTGTCACCAAGAAAGCCGGCGCGAAAAAGACTGGTACGAAGAAAACAGCTGCCAAAAAGACGTCTAGCAAAAGCGTCATCAAGGCGTCGACCGAAGAACCGGAAAGCTGATCCAGGACCAGGATTCTTTCGCAGCCAGGGGACATGAACGTGGCAAAGGCCAAAAGCCCCAAGGCCAGAACAGCCCCAGGAAAGGGCGGTGCGACCTTTCCAACCTCGGACCAAATTCTGCAGTTCATACGTGACAGTCCAGCAAAGGTGGGCAAGCGCGAGATTGCCCGCGCTTTTCATATAAAGAGCAACGACCGAATTCGGCTCAAACAAACCCTCAAGCAGCTCAAGGCGGACGGCTTGCTTGACGATAGAAAAGATAAGCCTGATATGGATCCCGCACGCTTGCCATCGGTCCTAGTGGTGGACATCATCGATCAGGACGAGGACGGAGAATTGCTTGCCCGGCCCAGTGCTTGGGACGAAGGTAAGCCCCTACCCAAAATTTATCTGTCCATCGACAAGCCCCATCATGGTGGCCTGGCGATCGGTGATAGGGTTCTGGCCCGTCTGAATAAAATCGGCAAGGTCGATTACGAAGCACGGACAATCCGTAAATTGCAGAATAGCCCCACGCGGGTTCTGGGTCGCTATGAGATGAGTACGACCGGCGGGCGACTGCGGCCCGTGGACCGACGCGCTAAGAAAGACTACTTGCTCAACGAAGACCAAGCCAACGGTGCCGAGCCCGGCGAATTGGTCTTGGCGGAAGTTTTGTCCGGTCAAAGAGGGCCGCGCCTGGGTCTGAAGCCGGTTCGGGTCCTTGAGCGACTGGGCTCCGCAAAGGGACTGAAGTCCTTTAGCTTGATTGCGATCCACGAGCACAATCTGCCGGACGAGTTCAGCCACGCCGCCATTGACTTGGCAAAGCAGGCGGGGCCTGTTGATCTGGGCACACGGGAAGACCTGCGGAATATTCCCTTGGTCACCATCGATGGCGCCGATGCCCGTGATTTTGACGACGCGGTTTTCGCCGCGCCGGATGACGATCCGAAGAATTCAAGCGGTTGGCGCCTGACAGTGGCCATCGCCGATGTGGCGCACTATGTGCGCGCCGGTGACGCGTTGGATCGTGAAGCCAAGAAACGCGGGAACTCCACTTATTTTCCTGATCGGGTTTTACCCATGCTGCCGGAAGCATTGTCGAACGGCTGGTGTTCTCTGGTGCCCAACCAGGAACGGCCCTGTTTGGCGGCCCATCTGCGCATCAACGCGCAAGGTGAACTCATCGGGTATAAGTTTCGACGCGCCCTCATGAAGTCGGCCGCTCGCCTGACCTATGAGGAGGTTCAGCAAGCCATCGACGGCAACCCAAATGAAACAACCGCCGCACTTGTCGGGCCTGTCCTCGCCCCGCTTTACCAAGCCTTTCGCGCGTTAGATGGGGCGCGGGCCGAACGGGGCGCCCTGGACCTGGATCTGCCGGAACGCCGGGTGATCGTGAACGAAGCGCAAACTGCCTGCAGAATCGAAAAGCGGGACCGCCTGGATAGTCACCGGTTGATCGAGGAGTTCATGATCACCGCCAACATAGCCGCTGCGAAAGAACTGGAGCGCTTGCGACAAGCTTGCATGTACCGCATCCATGAACCGCCAGATCCCATAAAGATCGAGGCCTTGGCGGAGGTTCTGGACAGCTTTGGATATCGGTTGGCACGGGGTCAAGTGATCAGGCCGAAAAATCTGAATGGCATCCTTGCCAAATTCCAGGGTAAGCCCGAATCTCCGATGATCAGTGAGCTGATCCTAAGATCCCAAAGTCAGGCCCAGTATAATCCAAAAAACCGAGGTCACTTCGGCCTAGCGCTGACCCACTATGCCCATTTTACCTCCCCAATCCGGCGCTATGCGGATTTATTGGTGCACCGCGCCCTCGTTTCCGGCTTGAAGATGGGCCCAGGCGGGCTCGAAAAAGGTGCCGGGGCGGAATTTGAGCAAATCGGCGAGGCCATCAGCGCCTGCGAGCGTCGTTCGATAGCCGCCGAGCGGCAAGCCGTGGACCGCTTTACCGCCGCCTTTTTGGCGGATCGGGTCGGCGCCGCGATGCCCGGCCGAATTTCCGGCATAACCCGGTTTGGGCTGTTTATCGCCTTGGAAGAAAGCGGCGGTGAAGGCCTGATCCCTCTTCGTGCCCTCACCGATGATTATTACGATCATGACCGCTCAAGCCACAGCTTGACGGGACGCCGCTGGGGAAGAAGTTTCCGCCTGGGCGACAGGGTTTCGGTCAAGATCGAGGAAGTGGAACCCTTGACCGGCAGTGTCATCTTGAGCCTGATCGACAGCGGACAGGAGAATGGCGGACGGGAGAATAGCGGTCAGGAGAAAAGTGGTCAGGCCCGTCGGAAGGATTCGGGAAAAAGGCGCGGTAAAAAACGTATCAAAAAGCGAAAATAGATTTTCCTTTTTTTGTTCAAGCCCCTATTCAATGTTAGCCGGTGGTGCATCCAGAACATCGGCAACTTTTAGCCGCCATTGGCTCGACAACAGAGTACTCGAAAGAAAAAATGCCTCGTTCGTTAATATTAAAAAATTAACCATTTGGAGAGCATTATCTAGCGCTAGTTTTCGAAAAATTTGCAAATAACATTTATTTCATTATTATGAAAAAAACCAATACCTGGCGTTTAAAACATTGTTTTCTTGATAAGTGCGTCCGGGCAAGAGAAAGGCTCGTGGGGTGAAGGCGTTTGGAAAAGACTTTGTTGCCGGCAAGTGCGGCGCAGTCCGCAGGGCTTTGACCGCGCCCAGCCGCAAATCCTTATCATTGGCGATGGTGCTGTTCCTGGCGGCTTGCGCCAGTCAGGATTCCAGCCGCATCACGGCCTATGACGATAATCGGGCCCAACGGGTTTTCACCGAGGGCTATGAAGATATTTCGGAGATTTACATCGAGAGGGTCCAGATCGCCGATTTGGCAACGGCCGGACTGGACGGCTTGGCCAGCATCGAACCCGCCCTTTCATTGGATCGCGAGGATAACCTTCTGACGCTTTATTATAATGGCGTTCAAGCAGGGCAATTCGAGGCCCCGGAAGATCGAGATGTAAGCGCATGGGGAGAGGTCACCGCATCCGTCATTTCAGTCGGCCGCGATAAGTCGGATGATTTGGAGGACCGCTCCGCCGAAGAAGTCTATGAAACAATTTTCGACGGCATGCTCAGCGAATTGGACGAATATTCCCGCTATTCCGGCCGGGAAGCTGCACGGGAAAATCGTGCCAGTCGCGATGGCTTCGGCGGGATCGGTATACGCATCCGTATCGTTGAAGAGGGTGTGCTCGTTCAGTCGGTCATGGAGGGTACGCCGGCAGAAGCCTCGGGCCTGATCGCTGAGGATTTGATTACCGAAATTAGCGGCGTATCGGCCGCGGGCCTTTCGCAAAGAGAGGCGGTCCGGCGATTGAGGGGTCCGGTCCAGAGCATCGTACGGCTGACCATCGACCGAAACGAAATCAGCGACCCCCTATCAGTAAAAGTCAGCCGGGCGCACATCGTTCCTCAAACCGTCACCTATGAGCGCAAGGGCAACGTGGCCTACATTGAAGTGTCCAGCTTCAATCAAGACACCACCCGTAGCCTAGAGAAAAAAGTCGCCTTGGCGCGTGCGGAAATGCGGGAGGATTTGCACGGATTTGTCATTGATTTGCGCGGCAATCCGGGAGGCCTTTTGGATCAGGCCGTATCGGTCTCGGACCTTTTTATCGACAGCGGCCGCATTGTCTCTACGCGGGGACGGCATCCCGATAGTCACCAGTTCTTTGACGCCGGTGGGTCTGATATAACCGGCGGCAAACCCATTGCCGTCTTAATCAACGGAAACTCGGCCTCGGCTTCGGAAATCGTTGCGGCCGCCTTGCAAGACAGCCGTCGCGCCATCCTCATTGGGTCCTCTTCCTTCGGCAAAGGAACCGTTCAGACTTTGCTCCGCTTGCCCAACGAGGGCGAGCTTACGCTAACATGGGCCCGGTTTTTTTCCCCTGCCGGCTATGCGCTGCATCATCGTGGGGTTATTCCCCACCTCTGCACATCCACGAGCGATGCCGACGCGGATCAAATTCTTACAGAGTTGCGGCAAGGCCAGCTTAGGGTGGACCGCAAAACCATTGCCCGAATTGTCGACCCAAACGATAGCGTCGCGGTGGAATCGCTCCGGGCCAACTGCCCTTCGAGCGAAAAAAGCGCGGATCTGGACGTTGAACTGGCCATTGCCCTCCTTCAGGAGAACGACCTCTTCGCCCGCACTCTGAGAGGCTCTCCCAACACCGCCGATTTGGGTCTCTCCCTGGCCACCGAGTAATCGTGGTCAGCCCCAAGGATTCCGCAAGCCTCATTCTGATTCGGCCCTGTGCCATCACCCACGGTCCCTCGGACTACGAGGTGCTGGTGGGGCGGCGAACGCGCGCCAACAGGTTCCTGCCAGGAATCTTCGCTTTTCCCGGTGGCCGACTTGATCGCCAAGACCGGCGGCAGTCCGGATTCAACGAAACTTTTCAGGCGCCCGCGGAGTCGGTGGACCGGGAAACAAGGTATCACTTCGGGGCCTTTGTTCGGGCCGCCTTGCGGGAGACCCATGAGGAAACCGGCCTGCTCATTGGCCGCCAAAGCGCCTCTGCATCGCTTCCCTCCCCGACCGGTCATTGGAATGCCTTTTGGGACAGAGGGCTGGTGCCGGCCTTTGACGCGCCCCGTCTGGTTGCCCGGGCCATTACCCCGACCGGCTCGCCGATTCGATTTCATAATCGCTTTTTGCTGTGCGACGGCCGCCTTGCTCATGGAGCCATCGGCGGCAGCGGCGAATTGGACGAGGTTGATTGGGTGCCGTTGAAAGACGCCATGACCCTGCCCATGGGGGAAATTGGTACCCTCGCCTTGGCCCAGGCTGTAAAGCACCTCGAGGCGGTTGAGCCTCTGCCAATCACCCGCTTCAGTTGGAAGGGCCCGAACTTTCGGCCCGCTTTTGGGCAAGATGGGCCTTGACTTGGCTGGGCAGGCGGTTATTTTCCCGGACCTTGAGTTTAAATGAGGCAGCGAGGACCGCGCCATGGCTAAACCTGCAACACAGCTCATAAAAATGGTGAGCACCGCCGACACCGGTTATTTTTACGTGACCAAGAAAAATTCCCGCACGCTAACCGAAAAGCTGCAAATGCGGAAATTCGATCCGGTGGCGCGCAAGCACGTCATTTTTAAGGAATCAAAGATGCGGTGAGGTCTCTCGGACCGATACCCAATAAAAGGGCTGCCTCCGCCGGGCAGCCTTTTTTACGTTTATGGCTGTCGTGATGGCACTGCTTTTTGTGCCTAATGGGTTCCCTGGGGAATAGACGCCTGTGAAGGGCCTTCGAGCGCGCTTTCCTCTCTCACCCGATCCCGTCCCTCCCCTTTGGCGCGATAGAGGGCCTTGTCCGCCCTGGAGAGGAGGGATTCCGCGGTTTCCAGCGGATCGCGCGTGGTCGCCGCACCGACCGAAACGGTGATCTTCAGGCGCTGATCGAGGTCCGGCAGGGGAAAGTCGTTCTCCGCAACCAGCGCTCGGAGGCGCTCGGCGACAGATAAGGCAACGTCCCGGTCCGTGCTCGGCATCACCACCACAAATTCCTCGCCCCCATAGCGGGCCACCATATCCGAATCGCGCATGCCCGACGCCACCCGGTTGGTTAGCTCCTTAAGGACAATATCGCCGGCCACATGACCGTAATTGTCGTTGACCGCTTTGAAGTAGTCGATATCGAACATCAAAATCGAGACCGGATGGGCGGCTTCGCCAATCTCCATAATTTTACGATCCAAATAGGATTGCATGTAGCGGCGATTATAGACCCCGGTAAGCGCATCGATGTAGGCCAGGGAAACGCTTTGCTGGAGCACTTCGCGAAGTTCATTGTGGTAACGGTGCCGTCTGATTTGAGTTCGGCAGCGGGCCCGGAGCTCGTTGCGGTCGATGGGATGGATGAGATAGTCGGTCACCCCCAGTTCCAAGCCCTTGGCCAGACCGTTCATTTCGTCCTCATCGACCATCAGCAAAATGGGAACATGCCGGGTCGCCGAATTAGATCGCAAGAGCGAGCAGAGCCGCAGACCGTCTTCGTCGCCAAGGCGTAGGCCTACGATGGCAACATCGAAGCAATCGGACTTACAGATAGAAAGGGTTTCGTTCGTGGTCGTGCCCCGCACAACGGCATGACCGTCGTCTTGAAGAAAGCTCTCTATATTCTCCGCGATATGGGGATTGGCCTCTGCCAGCAGAACCCGCGCTGGCAAATCCAAGCGCCGATTATCCTCTTCGATGACCGGTGTATGCCCCGACGCCGCTTGGCGAAGGCGCAGTTCATCAATGAGCTGTTTTAACCGCACCAGAGAACGGACCCGCGCGAATAGGGCAGTGTCGTTAACCGGCTTTGTCAGGAAATCATCGGCCCCCGCCTCCAGCCCCCGAACCCGGTCGGTCTTTTCGCTGAGCGCCGTGACCATGACCACAGGGATATGCCGGGTTTTGGGATTGTCCTTGAGCTGGCGACAAACCTCAAAGCCATCCATGCCTGGCATCATGATATCGGTCAGGATGAGGTCGGGATTGTGGAGTTCGGCAGCCTCCAAGGCACTCAAACCGTCCGTGGCGCTCAAAACTTCGTAGTATTCCGCAGACAGCTTGATCTCCAGCAGCTTCACATTGGCTGGGATGTCATCAACAATCAGGACACGAGCTGTCATGGGCCATCCAAAAAACGGCACAAAGGGGCAAGATTATTCATGCGCTAGTGCAAAAACCGGCGGACCGTTGCCAAGAAGCTGCTTACGGAAATGGGCTTGGCGATATAAGCCTCGCACCCACCCTCGCGAATCTTTTCCTCGTCTCCCTTCATGGCAAAGGCGGTTACCGCCACCACGGGGATTTGACAAAGGTCTTGATCCTCTTTGATCCAGCGGGTCACCTCCAAGCCGGAGACCTCAGGCAATTGAATGTCCATGAGAATTAAGTCAGGGTGATGCTCACGCGCCAGGTTCAACGCCTCAACCCCATCTTTCGTTTGTAAGATGTGGTATCCATGCGCCTCCAAGAGGTCATGGAAGAGCTTCATGTTAAGATCATTGTCCTCGACTACCAAAACGGTTTTCGCGCCTGATTCCGTTATGGGATCTTCACCATGAACCATCGAAAGTGCCCCTGTGGTCGTCATAGCGCGTTTCTACTTTCCCAGGACTTTCTTCTTTCGCCAAAACAATGGCTTACTCGCCACTTTTAAGATTTAACACCAAAATCCATCTGCAAAATTGCGGAGGTTTTCCGGCCATGTTCTAGAACCGGTATAGGCGGCTAAAGTTAATATTTTGTAAGCTTTCCATTAATGGCAGGATAAGACTTTGCAAGTCATGGAGCCGATTTATGCGTATGGGTGTGGACCTGGGAGGCACCAAAATTGAAGCCATACTCATGGATCGCCATGATCAGGTGGTCCAAAGGAAAAGAGTCCTAACTCCTAAAGGCAATTACCACGCCACAATGGATAAGGTCAGGCAATTGGCCCTGGAGATAGAAGCAATGGCTGGCGAGAGCTGCACCATCGGAATTGGTATTCCCGGTGCAATTTCACCCGTAACTGGTAAGGTCAAAAACGCAAATTCCACCTGCCTCATCGGCCATCGCCTGAAGGAAGATTTGGAAAACCTGTTGGCGCGCGCCATAAAGGTGGAAAATGACGCCAATTGCTTTGCCCTTTCAGAAGCCCTGGACGGCAGTGGACAGGGGGCAAGTGGCGTCTTTGGCATCATTTTAGGAACCGGCATGGGAGGTGGGCTGGTGATCAAGGGTCAATTGGTCTCGGGGCAAAACGCCATCGCCGGGGAGTGGGGTCACAATCCCCTGCCCTGGCCAGAGCGTGAGGAGCTTCCGGGACCGCCGTGCTATTGTGGGAAAAGAGGTTGTCTGGAAACCCTATTGTCCGGCCCCGGCATGGTTCAAGATCACCTGCGTCACGCGCCGTCTGAGGCCAGCGCCACCTTGACCGCCGAAACCCTCTGGCAAGCTGCCGCGCAAGGAGAGCCTCATGCAAAAGAGTCGGTTCAACGCTATCAGAGTCGATTGGCCCGCAGTCTGGCAAGTGTCGTCAACCTGCTCGACCCAGACGTCATTGTTCTGGGCGGTGGCCTGAGCAACCAAAAGGAGCTTTACCAGAACCTGCCGGGCCTGATACGACCTTTCGTCTTCTCGGACAGGGTAACGACCCAGATTTTGCCGCCCCAGCATGGTGACTCAAGCGGCGTGCGGGGGGCTGCGAGGCTCTGGCCGGCTGAGCCAGTGGATCCCCAGGGGTAAGGCAGCGGTAATGTCTTGTCTGTGCCGCGACTGTTTGAGGAAGATGCCGACCCGCTCACAAAGTGACGGCGCTCCTCTTCGCTGCCCCCATTGCCGCTCATTTCGCGTTGTCTGTCACAAGGAGCTGGACAGCCTCACCATTGCCCATATGGATTGTGACGCCTTTTACGCCGCGATTGAGAAGCGGGATAATCCGGATTTAAGGGACCGCCCCGTCATCGTCGGCGGTTCCAAGCGGGGCGTCGTATCAACGGCCTGTTATACGGCCCGCCTTTACGGCATTCACTCGGCCATGCCCATGTTTAAGGCCCTCAAGGCTTGTCCGGACGCCACCGTGATTCCCCCTAACATGACCAAATATCAGGCGGTCGGGCGACAAATCCGCAAGATGATGCGGGATCTCACGCCCCTGGTTGAGCCTTTATCCATTGACGAGGCCTTTTTGGATCTAAGCGGAACCGAGCGGGTGCACGGGCTTAGCCCCGCCCAGTCCCTCGCCGCCCTGATCAAGCGTATTGAGGCTGAGACGGAGATTAGTGCCTCGATTGGGCTGAGCTACAATAAATTCCTCGCCAAGATCGCCTCAGATTTGGACAAACCGCGGGGCTTTGCGATCTTGGGACGGGAAGATGCCGTCCCCTTTTTGGCCGAGCAACCGGTCAGCCTCATCTGGGGTGTGGGCAAAAGCCTGAAAAGAACCCTGGAAGAAGGCGGCATATATAAGATCAAGGACTTATGGCGTTACGACGAACATGAATTGATTGCCCGCTATGGCTCCATGGGGCGACGGCTCCACCGCTTTTCTCGGGGCCAGGATAATCGCAAAGTGGATCCGCGTGCGCCGACCAAGAGCATTTCCTCAGAAACCACCTTCTTTGAAGATATGTGCCAATTGGATGCACTGCGCCGGACCTTGTGGCCCCTGTGCGAAACGGTTTCGCGGCGGCTGAAGACCGCTGGACTGGCCGGCGGCACCGTCACGCTGAAACTGAAAACCACCGACTTCAGGCTGATCTCGCGGAGCCGCAAGCTGTTGGCTCCGACACAAATTGCAGAGGAGATTTATCGAGAGTCCCTACCCCTTTTACAAAAAGAGGCAGACGGTCGCTTGTTTCGGCTCATCGGCGTGGGCTGCGCGGATCTTTGCGATGCCCATCTCGCCGACCCACCAGACCTATTGGATCCGGACAAGGGCAAGCGACGCAAAGTCGAACAAACCATCGACAAGGTAAGGGACCGCTTGGGCAAAAACTCGATCGTGAAGGGTCGTGCGTTTAAAGGCAAAAAGTTAAAGGAACCGCGCGAATCTCCAATACCCAGAGATTACTCGTCCGACTCCTGACAGCCGGGATCCGGCAAAAACTCCAGTTCGCTCAGGCGCCCATCCAGGGTGAAATCCCCATAGTCGAATTCCAGTTGGTCGGCGACGCCATTGGCAAAGAGTCGCAGGATTTGCTCTTGTTCCGGTTCGGCGACACGGTCGTCCAAGCCGTAAATGGCCAGGTGGAACCGCCAGGCCTTCTCACTGTCCAAGATCGCGGCCCCTGGCTGCGGCACCGTACCGGCCGAAAAAGATTCCATGGCCACGGCGGAAATGCCAAACAAACCATCATCCCCATTGCCATCAAAGACGAAACGCCACAACGGAAAGTCTCCCGTTTCCGCGGTCTCCATCACCAACAAGGTGTGAAAACCGGGAAAGACGGTTCCCTCGGGTAAGGGAACTTCCCGCTCTTCGGGCAAGCTATAGACCGCCAAACCACCCCCGGACGGGTCTAACTGGGCCTTGCCGCGGGTTTCCGTCACCGGACGGCCACCGGCTGCTTCCCGAACAAAAAAGCGATAGTTCTCGCCGGCCTTGTCCTCCCAGGAATCGAATATCCAAACAAAATCGTCGACTCGCCCTGTTGTGTGATCCAACGCGATGCGCGAGCGATGGCTTATGGTCCAGCCATCGCAAACATCGTTCCACTCAAATTCCAACTTTCCCCGGGCATTGGTCACCGTCGAATCGGCCGTACGAGCCCCCAAATGCAGCTCGTAGACAGCCCGGTGGGGCTTGACCAGGGCCGCAGCCGCCGCATCCCCGGGGCCCGCCACACACCAGAAAACCGCCATAACGCCGGCCAGGGTCGCATTTCGGACATTATGGATCGGAAGATTTCGCATTCAGATCGCCTCGTGATCTTAAACATGTGATTTCATAAGAAAATAAGGCATACACCTATTTTCCGGTCTTGGACAGCTTGCGCTGGGCGGCCCCTTCGGATTAAGGATGCCAACCGACCTACCCCACCTGGAGATGTGAACAGAAAATGGCTGAGAAACCTACCATTCTTGTGACCCGCCGCCTGCCCGATGATGTGGAAGCGCGCTTGGACCGGGACTACCTGCCCAAAAAGAATGCCGAAGATCGACCCTATTCTCGTGAGGAGCTGTTGAGCCTGGCCCAAGGGTGTGACGGCATGATCTGCACCCCGACGGATAAGATTGACGCCAGCCTCATTGCCGAGTTGCCTGACAGCGTACGCATCATCAGCACGATTTCCGTGGGCTTCGATCACATCGACCTGGAGGCGGCCAAGGCCGCCGGTCGTCCCGTCACTCATACGCCCAACGTCTTGACGGACGCAACGGCCGAGTTGGCCTTTTTCCTGGTGCTGGCTGCCGCGCGCCGGGCTTATGAAGGCCAGAAGATCTTGCGGACCGATAGCTGGAGCGGTTGGGCGCCGACCCAGCTCATGGGCCTTCAAGTCAGCGGCAAACGATTGGGCGTCTTAGGCATGGGGCGGATCGGTCAAGCTGTCGCCAAAAAAGCGCGCGGCTTTGATATGGAAATCCACTACGCCGACCAATTCCGACTACCCCCCGAGAAAGAAGAGGGCGCCGTCTATCACGAGACCCCGGAGGCCTTGTTGGGCGTGTCCGATTTTCTCACCCTGCACTGTCCAGCCACACCCGATACCATCAAGTTCTTGAATGCGGAGCGGATCGCCCTGATGCCGGAAAACGCCATCGTGGTGAACACCGCCCGCGGCCCGGTTGTGGATGACGATGCCCTGATCGCGGCCCTCAAATCCGGCCGATTGGCCGCGGCGGGCCTGGATGTGTTCCAGGGCGAACCCAACATTCACCCCGGCTACAGAGAGCTAGATAACGCCTACATCCTGCCGCACATGGGAAGTGCCACCATCGAGACCCGCAATGCCATGGGCTTCATGGTCATGGATAACCTGGACGCCTTTTTTGCCGGCAAGGACCTGCCGAATCGGGTGGTTTAACGCCCAATTACGAAATTAGGGAGGCAGTTACTAGGATGGCTGTTGGAGGGTGATGCTGTGGATACCAGCCCCCTCCATCAGATCCACGATTGAGATTTGGACGACCTCTCGTTCGGGACAGGCGGCCCGGATCGCCGCAAAGGCGGCTTCGTCCTTACCATCCTCGAAGGCGGGCATGACCACCCCGCCGTTGGCTATATAAAAATTCAAATAGGAGAGACCCAGACGGCGCCCATCATCGGCCGTCGTCGCCGCAGGCTGATGCACCTCGATTACTTGCAAGGGCCGCCCTTGTGCGTCAGTCGATTCTTTGAGGCAGGCCAAGTTCGCGGATAAGGCCGTATGATTAGCATCTGATGGATCGTCACAGGTCAGGGCCAAGACCACACCCGGCGCAATAAAGCGGGCCACATCTTCCACCGGCTGGTCGCGGGAATCCTCTGCTAATCCCTGAGGTAACCAAATGACTTTGGAGATACCCAAGTAGGCCTTCAAGAGCGCTTCAAGATCGCCGCTGGTGACACCCTGATTCCGACCCGAACTGAGCAAACTATGCTCCGTTGCAATGAGCGTGCCTTCACCGTCCACATGGAACGCACCCGGTTCCATCACCACGTCCGGCGTGAAACGCTCCATCCCCACGTGGTCCAAGAGGGCCGCCGCCAAAGCAGCGTCGAAGTCATAGGGCACCATGCGTTCGGACCAGCCGTCAAACAGCCAGTCAACCCCGGCGTGACCACCGCGTCCGTCAATCAAAAAGCTGGGGCCCATATCCCTAACCAGGGAATCGTTCCGCAGCATGGGAAGGGTGCTCACCCCGCTGCCGCATCGGAGGGACACTTCGGCCACATTCTCAGGGTTGGCCAACATTGTTACGGGTTCAAAATCGGCAATGGCATTGGCAATCTGCGCCACGCAGTCGCGGGCCAGATCAATCTTATCCCCCCACCGTTCCTGACGACAGGGCCATGCCATCCAACACCGGTCATGAGGTGCCCACTCCGCCGGCATAAAATACCCAAGATCTTTAGGTGTTGGCATGTGACCACCGCTCTACATGATTGTCTGGCATTTCCTTGCCCGAGAATCTAAGCAAGGCTGCAGGCAGGGCGCAACGAAAATCGGCGGACCGCCTGGGTCCGCCGATATAGATCCACTATTATAGAACTGCCGAAATTGGTCTGCTTACCGAGTCGAACTTCTCGCGTTGGATCGGCTCAGCGCGTTTTGAGCTGGACGTACTGGATAGGCTCGGGCTGATCGGCGGCTACCTCCGCCAGTTCCAAGTCATCCGAGGCGACCGCCGGCTCAACAGTAAAGCTGTAGGCAACCTGAGCCTGGGCTGCCACCAACTGCACCGGCGGCTCGAAGCCGTGCTCGTGCGACCCGCCCGTGACGTGACGATCATCCCAAAACACCGCATTGGCATCCTCAGCCAGCATGCCAAAGTTTTCCGCCGGCAGAGGTGTCAGGACATCGCCAGCCACCTCATATTCCAGGTAGGCTTCGCAAATCTCCCCTTCCAACACCCGGGTCAGGGCGCAATCTTCTTGCGCAACCAGGGAGATGCCATGATCGGTCATGGTTTTGCCACTGACGGCAAAGGAGCCCACGTCCAATGCCAAGGTTGCCACGGATATGGCCGGCGGCAATACACAGCCCGACACTGTGAACATGGCCGCTGCCAGAACCATTCCTAATTTTAATTGTTTAATCACCGCCTGTTGCCCTCAGATACGGTTATGCCAAATTCCTGCCTAGGAAAACACACAGGCCTTAACAAAATAGAAACATTACATTCATTTTTATGTAATAATAACAATCTGATATGAAGTTTTTTATATCTTTTTT
>JBCCHN010000101.1:0-19074 GCA_039028695.1 Pseudomonadota bacterium | reverse complement strand
TGGGCGGTGTTTATGACGACGCTCTCAAATTCGCCGGGTCGCCTTCCCAGCTCGCGCAAAATCGGCACCATTTTGATGGCTTCAGGGCGCGTACCAAACACGCTGACAATTTTTTTGCGAGTTTTTACTTCTTCCATCGTCATCAAAATAATCCAAAAGAATATCTATTTTATATTAGATTGTGCTTAATAGACGATTTGACCGTCAAGGTCCATCAGTTTTGCTATTCTCTGTTAGCAAAACTCTATTACAAAATTAATGATAAATGATTTCCGATACCCCCTGAAAGGACTGGACCATAGTATCTAGTGTCGTTCCCGCGCCCAGTTTTTCAGAGTAACCCGATCCACCTTTCCAGTGGCATTCAGCGGCATTTCCTCAAGGAAAATGATAACTTCAGGGGCTTTGTAGCCGACCCGAGTCCGCGCAAACTGAATTAGATCTTGCCGCGAGGGTCGGGCAGTTCCCGGCGTCAAGGTTACATATGCGCAAACATTTTCCCCATGGACCAGGTCATGCACGCCGACCACGCCGGCATTATCGATCGCCGGATGGGCCACAAGCGCTTCTTCCACCTCCTGAGGACAAATGTTGGAGCCGTCATGTACGATGATTTGCTTCTTGCGGCCGCAAAACCAAATGTAGCCATCTTCATCGGCTTTCATGATATCGCCCGTATCGACCCATCCATCGACGATGGTCTCGGCAGTCGCCTCGGGGTTTTCCCAATAAGCCGTCAAATTACAGGGTCCTTTAACCCAAAGGCGGCCTTCCTGGCCGGTTGGCACTTCGGCACCGTTCTCATCTCGGATTGATAGGGAAAAGCCAGGCGCGGCAAGGCCAATTGACCCGATTTTATTGATGCCCGAAGGCGGGTTCCCACTGGCCAGGCCAATTTCCGTCATGCCGTAGAGCTCATCGATGGGAAAACCGACCATGTCGGTAAATTCCTTCTCCAATTCGGCAGGCACCTTATCGCCACCTGAGATGCAAAGCCGCAGAGATGAAAAATCCTCAGGCCTGGCGTTGTGGTCATGCATTAAGGCAATCAAGGCCGCCGGCAGCATCAGCAAAATTGTCGGGCGGGTGTCCCGCAGCAACGGCAACAATTCGTCGCCATCGAAGGTGCGCGCCACGTCCACCCGCGCGCCCGCGGCCAGGCCCATCAAACTGGTCATAAAGGACCCTATGTGTGAGCAAGAGGAGCCCGGCAATAGAGTGTCTTGATCGGTCATTTCAAGCATTTGAATGCCACAAGCGACTATATTCCCCATGGTCTTAAGGCTATGGGTGACACCTTTGGGATGGCCGGTGCTTCCCGAAGTAAAAAAGATGAAAGCCGGCGCATCGGAGTCCGGCTCGATCAAAGGGGTGTCGGTATCGCAAGTCGTTATGAGGTCTTCGCACCGGGGCCAGTTCTTGCCGGCCCCATCGGTCATATCGCCGCCATAGGCAACCCAACCCAAGGGCAATTCACCAGCCAATTGGCTGACCGCCAGATCTTCGGCCCGCTCGCAATGGGCCAGGATAAGCGACGCGCCGCTTACCCGCAGGGCATGATCGATTTCCGGCGGCTGGTAGCGGTAGTTCAGCGGCGTCGCCACGAGACCCGCTTTGATGCAGGCCAAATAGTGGACGATAAGGGCTGCTCGGTTGGGCATTAGGGAAGCAACCCGATCGCCCGCTTTTAATCCCAGGCCCAAATAGCCACGCGCCAAGTGGTCGCTCGCAGCGTCCAGTTGGCGCCAGCTCATCCGCGTATCGGCCGATGCAAGTGCGCAATCATCGGGCCGGGCGCTCAGGCCACGAGCCAAAAGCCTATTAAGGTCAATATTTTCAGTGAGCGGCGGACCTTCGAGGGGCATTCCAATCTCCGTTTTATTTTTTCTGGCACCGACGCCATTAAATTCGGTCCGAAGATTATCAAACCACCATGACAACGGCGAGGCCGAAAGCAAAATATCCAGCACAGATTGACTAAAGGGATGAAATCGGCCTGATTGAAAGACGCCTCTACGCTCAGGCCGACACCATGCGAGCAGGTGGGCTGATGGGGCCGAACTTTGACCACATGCCGTCGCCGAAATCATGGTCCTTGAAGATCTTTTCTTTATTTTGATTGCCCTAATAAGTTCCCTGGTCTCGGCCACCTTTGGCTTTGGCAGCGCTTTTATTTTACTGGGATTGGGGGCCTATATTCTGCCGGTCAAAGATGCGATTGCCCTCTCAAGCGTTCTGTTTTTTTGCGCAACACTGTTTAAAAGCCTCTTGTTTCGGCGACATGTGGATTGGGGATTGGCAGCAAAAATCACCATCATTGCCCTGCCCTTCGCCGGCTTGGGCGCCTTTTGGCTGGATCGCCTAGAGACCGCTTGGTTGACAAGGGGCTTGGGCGTCATGGTGCTGCTTTATTGCCTGGTCGCCTGGACCCCGTGGCGTCTAAGATTGACCATTCACAATGGCACCATCGCCATTGCATCTGCGCTGTACGGCTTCCTTTCGGGTCTGCTGGGTAGCGGCGGCATCATGAAGGTTACCCTCTTCCAGTCTCTCGGCTTAACAAAGGAGGCCTTCGTCGGCGCCATGGCCGCCACCGCTATTGTAACCAACGCAACGAAAATGGCGGTTTATTTCGAGGCCGGCCTGCTGGGCCAAGAACAACTCGGGATGGCATTGTCGCTTGTGGTCTGTGCCTTTGTTACCGCTTGGGCCGGAAGACGCTTCTTAACGACGATTTCCGCCGAGACCTTTCGCCAATTGGTCTTGCTGCTCTTAGCGGTTGCTGGCATGGGCCTATTACTGCGCTAAGGGGTTTGCGCAATGGTTACTCGACCGATCCAGTTACGCTGACGCCGGGCCAGGCGGTCCGATTCATTCTCACCTTCGAAGTCCGCCGGCGACACGGCCATCTCATCGGACTTAACATTCTCAAAGGTATTGACGTTGACGACCGCATACAGCTTTCCCTCAATTTCGCTGGTTACCGCAGGGACCACGCCGCAAAGCCCACAAATCAAGAAATCCGCCGTATTGGTGCCAAAGCGGTATTTCGTGACTATTTCAGGATGCGTGAGCCGGACATTCAACACCGCCTTGGGATGGGAGGTATAAACACCACCATGCTTTTGGCAAAAATCGCAGCCGCACTCGCGGACGGCGATTATGCCTTCAGAAGAGGGCCACATAAGATCAAAGCCAATGTTGTTGCAATGACAAGAGCCCCTGATATCACGACTATGATTGCAATACAAAGATATAGTGCCCTCCTAAGATGTATTGACGCTTCGCCCACAAAGCCAATTCTAGCTCCGATCCAACGGCCCGCACACCAAAACCCGGCAAAATCTGCGGAAGATCGTGTTAAATTCAGTCAATCTTTTGCGAATCCCCTTTGAGTTGACGCGAGACAAACCCATATATTTCAACGGCATTTTAAGGTTCTGCGCCTATTTTGCCTTTGCGCGATATTGAGCTCAAATTATCCTAATGTCGCCACGGTTGGCGTTTATTTATGAATTCTTCTTTAACTCCTCATCGGACCGCGTCTGCAAAGAGAATTTTGGCATGAGAATCGCCTATTTCATTGGAATTCACAAAAATGCTGCGCAGTTTGGTCGCTTGCTCGGAGCCCTTTATCGGGATTGTGATCAATATTTTGTCCACATTGACCAAAAACAGTCAGAGAGCTTTTGTGCGGAGGTGGCCAACCTGATTGCCGCCTGGCCCAACGTTCACTTGCTGCCGCGTCTTTCCGTGACGTGGGCGGGCTGGAGCCAATGTGAGATGGAGCTCGCGGCCCTGGGCCTGGCCTGCCTTAGCGGCCAACGCTGGGATTATTGGATCAACCTGAGCGGCCAGGATTACCCGATCAAGCCTGTACAAGAAATTGCCGATTTTCTGTCTGCAGAAAAAGGGAAGAACTTTATCGATTCACGAGCCATCCAACAGCTGGAGCCGCAATTGCGCCGCGTTGTCAAACGTCGGTATCAATGGTTGGCCCTGGAATGGGGCGGACGAACCCGCCGGCTTCCCCTGCCTACGGGAGCTATTCTATCCAACAAGCTAACGACCTATGGTTCGAGCTGGCATATGCTTAGTAGAGGCTATTGCGACTGGGTGGCCGCAACCGGTAACAAGATGGCCAAGATCATGCGCTTCACCAAAAGCTCGGACGAGTTTTTGCACCAATTCCTGATCGAGCAAAGCCCCTTCGCAGATAGCTTGGATTTGGATAATCGTCGCTTTTATATTTTCGACGGCCGACCTAACCCGGAAATCTTGACCGGAAGCCATTTCGATCAACTTGCAGGCAGCAATGCCTTTTTCGCCCGCAAATTTGATCCAGAACAAAGCAAAGAGCTGATGGATCGGATAGATGATGAGTTATTGATCGAGCACGAAATGAACGTGCCCGAACCGGAAAAACGCCGAATTGTATAATTAGGAGTATCACGTAGATGTCCGAGAAAATGGTGATCTTCGGCTTGGATGCCGCCGACAAAGACCTTATGCAACAATGGGTTAGTGAGGGCTATCTGCCCAATTTCAAGGCCCTGATGGATCGTGCAGCCTGGGGCGAAATCGAGAACCCTCGCTCCATGGAAGCCGGCAGCGCTTGGCCGTGCTTTTACTATGGCTCCCAGCCTGCCGCGCATGGCCAATACGACGGTCACCGCCGCTTCAATCCTGGAAACTATGCCTTTGAGGCCTATGCGGAGGACGACCTTCCCCGCGATCCCATTTGGACTATTCTGGCCAAGGCGGGTAAGCGCAGCTTTTTGATTGATGTGCCCTATATCCGCGTGCCCGACCACCCCAATTGTCAGGCCGTCATGGGCTGGGGTACCCATACCCCTATCCCGGACGCCGGTCGTATCGAGTTAGAAGCCAGCAGCCCGGAGCTTTATGACGAGATCCACGAACGCTTCGGCGAAGACCCCTTGGGCGGCTTCATGTGCGATCACTATCGGCCGCGCAGCGAGACGGATCTGACCTGGTTCCGGGACGCCCTAATCAAGCGAATCCGTACCCGTACCGAGATGACCAAACATTGCATGGAGACCAAGCCCTGGGACCTTTTCCTCTCCGTCTTTTGTGAATGTCACTGCATGGGCCATCACGCCTGGCATCTTCATGACCCCACCCATCTGGACCACGATCCGGAATTGGTTGCCAAGCTGGGCGATCCCATTCGCGACATTTATGTTGCAATCGACGAAGCCTTGGGTGCGATCGCCGCCCAATGCGACGACGACACCAATCTGATGGTCTATATGAGCCATGGCATGGGCAAGGGCTATAGCGGCACGCGCCTGTTGGATCGAATCCTGACCCGCTTGGAGTCCGGCGGTAAAGACAGCGGCGGCTATAACACACGTAAGGTATTGCGCAGCGCCTGGAAAACGGTGTGGCAAAAATCACCCCGACCCGTGAAAACCCTGCTCAACCCCATCCGCTCACGGGCCCGGAAAGCTTACTATAACGACGGCTTCCAGCCGAACCGGGAGCAGCGACGTTGCTTTGAAGTGTACAACAATGACCGTTCGGCTGGATTGCGCATCAATCTGGCGGGCCGGGAGCGTGACGGCATCGTCCAACCCGGAGCAGAATACGATCAATTGTGCAACCAGCTTATCGAGGACCTCAAGCAAGTCATCAATGACGAGACCGGCGAGCCTTTGGTGGCGGAAGTGACACGCATCCATAAGGAATTCAATGGCCCCGCCCTGGATAATCTGCCAGACCTGACGGTGACCTGGAATCGGCTGAAGCCGATCCGCAAGGTGAGCTCGGATAAAGTGGGTCAAGTGGAACACGATCACGGCAATATCCGCTCCGGCGACCACCTCCCTTATGGCATGTTCTTGTGCGCGGGTCCCCAGGTCCGCCAGGGCCGGCTAAATGATCGAGTCAAAGTGGCCGATATCTCCACCACAGTGGCGGCGACCATGGAAGTATCCAACGATCAACTGGAGGGTGAAGTCATTAAGGCCATCGCCTAATCCGAAGGCCAAGAGTTTTGTTACTGGGAATTCATGTGTCAGATAAGCGCCTAGGGGATAAAAAGGTTGGCGATAGGCAATTGGAAACAGCCGTGTGCTTTGAAAGGACGGAAGGGAAGCCCTGCGGCTGACCCTGGAGCGAGCATGTCAAACCCAAAGGACGAACAATCTTCCGGACTTTTACGTCGCCAAGCCCTGCGGCGGGCTCTGGCCCTGGCGTCCGCGCCCGTGGCCGCCCTTACCCTTTTGCCCGGCTGCATGAACCGAGCCTCGGCAGCCGGCCGTTTGCCAAACCCTGCATCCGATGAAAACAGGGCGGAAATCCAGCCGGCGAGCCTTTGGGGCGATCCCCATAAGCTGCCCACCCTGGGACAGATGGGCCACAGCGCCGGTGATGCGGTCGAGGCCACCTTGGTGCAAAACGAATACACCATCATCACAGGGGGCCAGTTTCGGATCAGCCGTGACACAACGCTGACAGGGATACTTCACTTCATGGGTGGGGGCCTATCCGTCGATGATGGCGTCACCCTAACCGTCAAAGGGCAGATCATCGCCCCGGCGAGCCAAATTTTCTTTGGTGAGGGGCTTGTAGAAGGTCCATGCCGCGGGACCGATGTCCGGCCCGAATGGTTCGGCGCCGTTGGCAACGGGTATGAAGACGATGCCCACAACGACACAGACGCCATTCGCAAAGCTGTCCTTTTCACACGTGGAGGCGTGCTCCGCCTCTCGGGGATGTATTCGCTAGATCCTGAAGTCATTCTCTTCACCCATCTCAACAACGGTATTCATGTGGTTGGCGATTCGGGTGCTGGCGCGAAAGCGCAAGGCAACGAGAAGGAAGATCAGCTTTATCACACCAATCCCACCGGTTTTTGCCTGCGCAAAGACGGGGATTGGATGATTGGCTTCGGAGATATGGAAACACCTCGCTCCTCCATCAACGATTCAATTTGGGAAGGCGTTGTTTTCGAGGGCAACGGCAAAACGGTTCACTTAGGCCTTTTATGGTGCCATTTGCTGCGCACCAGTAAATTTGAAAGCTGCTCGGTCAAGAGCGTTCGCGGAGCCGGTTTGTTTGTTCACAAGTTCGAAGACGTTACCTGGTCTAGCTGCCAATTTACCTATCTGGGCGTGCCAAAAGAGGGCAATAAGTTCGGACTTCATGGCGGCATTATTTTTGGCGCTCCGCCCAAGCGCGGCCGCATCGGCACGAATGTTGTCTATTTCTTGGATCACTGCCGTTTTGAATGGATGGACGGTGGTTATGTTAATGCGCTTAGGGAGCCGGTCGAAAACCCGGATTACCGCTACAACGACAAGGCCATTCCGTCGGCCAAGCACATCCACATCGTAGACAGCAAGATGGAGATTGGCGCTATTAACGGTTGGGGCAAGAGCCGCGGCGATTACCCTGTCTTCGATCTGGCCGCATTTGAGAACCGAAATGTGGGGAGGGATGATCCGCCCGAAGACCATCACCCTGCTGAAAATTGGAACATCGGACCCGGAAATCATCTGAACGATCCCCATCACGCCAAATGGTTCATGACCTTAGGGGGCATGGATAACGTGGCGATCCACGGCAATTCCTTTTCGGTCTACGGCAAGTGTGATTTTGTGCAATTCGCCTCCTCAGAGGTAGAGAACTTTTGGTGTACAGACAACGGCACCCGCTGCAAAAGCGATCCGGAAAAGGTTCGATTCGTAAACGACTTCTCAAAAGGCGCTTATGTTCACTATTTTGAGGAGATTCGAAAATCTATGAAAAAGACTTGAGATGCTAGCCCCGTCTCAATACCGCGGGTATGCTTTTTCCATTCGGGAAAACCGGATAGGCCTCAGCAATCCTTAATTTAATGGCCCTATTATGAGAGACTTATGACCAAACGGCCCGGAGATTGACTTTAATTTGTCGACAATACGCCAAAGTTAACAATGAATTTACACTACCCACGATAAGTCATGATCAAAGGATCAATCGCTTTGTATTGGCGGCCAGACCAAGCAAGGCAGAGATCCGAGGGAGTTGGAGTTTTTTGATGTCTGCGAATTACAAAGTTGCCTATATCGCCAGCATGACCCACAGCGGCTCTACCCTGTTGGATTCGCTTTTGGGTGCCCACAGCCAAGCCTTCAGCGTTGGCGAAATCTTCGAGCTGGGCAGCTACACGCGCATGGAACGCAAAGAATCGCACAAAACCCTTCTTGGTAATCAGTGCACCTGCGGCGCGGCCAATGTATGGGAATGCGAGTTTTGGACACAAGTTGACCAGAACATCCGCGAGATCAGCGACCTTTCACTAAAAGACTTGACCATCAATTCCCATGATCCCGCTATTTTTGCCCATCACAATAAGCTGCTTTTCGATTCGGTTGCCAAAGTGTCTGGGGCATCGTGGATTATAGATTCAAGTAAATTCACCAGCCGATTTTTGAAGTTAGCACAGGCAAATTTTGTTGAAGTAAGGCCTATACACCTTATACGCGACCCGCGGGGTCAGGTCTATTCCATGATCAAGCGAGAGTTCAGCAGTGAGCTTTACCCATCCTTGCGGTACTGCGCTTCAACAATTAAACGCCTAGTGAAGTTGCACCGCTATGACCCCCTAGTGGTCCGCTATGAACAATTAGCTGCCGATCCCGTGGCTCACCTGAAAACGATATGCGCCCACCTGGAGCTGAATTTTGAAGAGTCACAACTGAATTGGCACGAGACCGTTCGTCACAACTTGGGTGGCAACGCGATGCGTGTGCTCGGCAAACCGGAAATCAGATTGGACAATGAGTGGCAAAAAAAGCTGGCAAAGCGTCAGGTGATGGCGATCAACGTGATTACGGCGCCAGCCCGATACATGTCGGTACGTTACTAAGCCATGATCCTTTGTTCATAGACGGTCTAGAGAACAAGTTTTCACGCAGTGACCGAGCAGATTATGATATAGGAGGACCTTAGCTTTATCGTCGGCAAGCCACCTTGTTCAGCGGGAAGAATTATCTGAGCGTGTTGGAGCAGGGTATCCTGACCAAATACTATAAAGCCTGGGTGATGCGGAAATGGGATCGCAAAAAATCGCACTCTTCATGCAAGACCTGGCCGGCGGCGGAGCCGAGCGGGTTATGCTGCAGTTGGCCAACGGCATTGCTGAAAATGGTCATCAGGTCGACTTGGTTTTGGTACGGCCGGACGGCCCTTACCTTTCCATGGTTTCCTCAAAAATAAGAATTGTAGACCTGGGTACCGAGCGAACCGTCAAAAGTATATGGGCACTTTCCCGATACATTCGCCGCGAACGCCCCGTCGCTTTGTTATCGGCCTTGGTTCATGTCAACGTCGCAGCGATCTTGGCACATCTATTATCCGGCCGAGTGACCAAGTTGGTGCTTAGCGAGCACAACCAGATCAGCAAAAACGCCGCTGTTGCGGAAAGTAGAACCATTCGCCTAGCCCACCGACTGGTACCCTATCTTTATCCTTTTGCGGACGAAATCGTCGCTGTATCTCAAGGCGTTGCAGATGACCTGCAACGATTCAGCGGCCTGCCGTCTGCGAAGATTAAGGTCATTTTCAATCCGATCGTAACACCAGAGCTGTCATCACGGGCCAACGAACCTGTCAGCCATCCTTGGTTCGAACCGGACCAGCCGCCGGTTATCCTCGGGGTGGGGCGCCTTAATCAGCAAAAAGATTTCCCCATGCTCATTGAGGCCTTTGCTAAGGTGCGGTCGAAAATGCCGGTACGATTGATCATCCTTGGCGAAGGAGAAGGACGCGCCGAACTTGAAAAACTGATCGAGACCTATTCTCTTCAAGAAGATGTGGACCTGCCGGGGTTTGTGGACAACCCGTTTGCCATGATGGCAAAAGCCAAGGTCTTTGCCCTTTCCTCCGCCTGGGAGGGTCTGCCGACCGTTTTGGTTGAGGCCTTGGCCTGCGGGGTGCCGGTTGTTTCCACAAACTGTCCGAGCGGCCCGGATGAAATCTTGCGCGGCGGTGAATTGGGGCCACTGGTCGAGGTAGGTAATGCGTCCGGCTTTGCCGAGGCCCTTACCGCAATTCTTCAAGAGCCCCCTTCCACGCAGACATTGCAAGCCCGAGCCAGTGATTTTACCGTGGACCGGTCGGTAAACTGCTACCAAGACCTCCTTCTGGCATAAGGGGAAAAGGGCGTGGCCATTTCCTCCCTATCGGTTGCTCAACAAAACAACACCTCGGGGCTTCTGCGCGCCGCGGAGCAGGTTTTCGCCGTTTTTGGCCTTTTACTTATGCTTGGGGCCTTGGTCGGCTTTTTCCAAGACATCAGCGCGACCCAAGGAGGCACGGGCTCTTTGACCCGTGGCAATTTACCTTTTCAGGTAACCAGCGCTTTTGTGTATTTGGTTTCCGCCGCTTTCATCGCCACGCGTGTGCACCAGTTTTTCTGGCTTTGCTCAAGGAACGTTGCCCTGATTGCCCTGGTGGGCCTCGCTGTCCTTTCGGTCATCTGGTCGAACGATCCGACGCTTTCGCTAAGACGGGTCGTGGCCCTGGTCGGCACAACCCTTTTCGCCTTTTATTTGGTTATGAGGTTCCGCCAGGAAGAGGTTTTGAAACTGCTTCTCGTCGCTTTTAGCATTGGCGCCGTGACCAGTTACCTGATCGCCTTTGTTGCGCCGCGTTACGGCATCCACACCAGTGGAACACACATTGGGTTTTGGCATGGCGTTTGGGAGCACAAAAATATTTTTGGCCGGATCATGACACTTGGCGTCATTGCCTTTTTTATTCAATTCATGGCCAGTAAACACCACCGGTTGGCGCTGCTTGTTGGAATGTGCCTCTGTTTCGGCCTAGTGGTCCTTTCGGGTTCTAGAACCGCCTGGGTCACTCTCGCCTTATTGCTCTTCGCATTCTGGCCCCTGAGAGCCTTGCGTCAGTCTGATACATCTTTGGCTCTACGCATGCTCATGGTCTTGATCGTTTTTGTCGGCGGCGGTCTATTTTTACTTGCCACCTTCTATCAGGAAGGCCTGGAGTTAATTGGCCGCAACGATGACCTCTCTTCACGCACTAAAATCTGGGGCTTTGCCTTTGAATTCGGCATGGCAAAACCGCTCTTGGGTCATGGCTACAGAGCCTTTTGGACCGTCGACAACGCGGGTTACGTTTACCGGCTCTTAAATTGGGGGGGCGGCATCGGCCACGCCC
The DNA here is from genome assembly GCA_039028695.1 of Pseudomonadota bacterium. Lineage (GTDB taxonomy): Bacteria > Pseudomonadota > Alphaproteobacteria > Kiloniellales > Kiloniellaceae > JANQKX01. The sequence goes on along the minus strand of JBCCHN010000101.1, from coordinate 7,881 downwards.
ACAACGGTTATATTGATATTTGGCTCGACCTGGGTTTCATCGGATTAGGTACTTTTTTAGTTGCGCTTTTTGTCGCGGCTCGCAATGCCTTGCGTCGGCTGGCGGAAACCACGGATGCTTTCGGCTACTGGCATCCTTTATGCCTCATCTTTTTGGTGATCACCGGGATAACCGAACGAACCTTTCTGCAGCAAGGCACGATCGAATGGGTGCTTTTCGTATCCTTGAGCCTTTATTTGAGTATTCCTTTGAGCCGATCCAACGGACCCGTGGGGAACCGGCGATTGCCGGTTGGATCAACCAATTCTTATAAGCCCCCTTCCCCCTGAAATTGGATTAGAGTGCCATCGCATCGCGTTTCGGTGGGGCTATGAAGTTAGAAAGAAAGTAATGTCCCCGATCAAAACTGTTTGCTTGATCACGCATATGAACCCGGGTGGCGCCCAAGAGGCAATCCTTCGCCTGACACGTGCCCTCAAGCGGCGCGGCCATGATGTGGAGCTTTGGTGCCTTTATGACAAGACTCCCCTTGGCGACAACCCGGATCAGGTCAAGGTTCTCTTGGAGGCCGAGAATCCTGGTGCCGGCGCCTATGCCCAAATCTTGTCGCGGACCATCAGCGCTTTGCGTCACCATCGCCCGGATGCGGTTATTTCCTTTTTGCCTTTGGCCTGTGTCGTGGGTCAAGTGGCCGCCAAAATCGCCGGTGTCCCGATCAGGATCGCCTCACAACGCAATCCCGGCTGGAGCTACGGGACAGCCATGGAATGGGCCGATAAGATCGCCGGTAGTCTTGGGTTTTACACCCTCAACGTGGCAAACTCGCGCGCTGTGGAATCCTCCTTTTCGGGATATCCCGCCAGTTATCGCAAGCGCATCGAGATTGTCTATAACGGCATCGCTTGGAAAGGCTCGAGCCTCACCCAGGACCAAGCCAAGGCAAAGTTTGGGCTTTGTGACGACCAATTCAACATCGTCTCGGTGGGACGCCTGTCGGATCAAAAAAATCACGCGGTTATGTTAAGGGCCTTGGCCCAAACGACCGGCATTGGCCTGGTCCTGGCTGGTGACGGCGAACTGCGCGAAGACCTGGAGGCCCAATGCGCCACCTTGCAGATCTCCGATCGGGTACTTTTCCTCGGCGATGTGAAGCCAAAGGACATTCCGGACCTATTACAGGCAAGCGATGCCTTTGCCCTCTCCTCGCGCTATGAAGGGCAAAGCAACGCACTATTGGAGGCGATGAACGCCGGCCGTCCCATTCTGGCCAGTGATATTCCTCCCCAAGCCGAAACCTTGGTCGAAGAGGGTCAGGAACCGGCCGGACGCTTATTGCCAGTGGAAGACGACAAGGCTTGGGCCAAGGCCATGCAAGACCTGGCGGAAAATCCAGCACTACGTCAGGATCTGGCCGAGCGCGCCCTGGCACGGGTTGTTTTTTTTACCCCAGAGCGCTCGGCCGATGGATTTGAGCGCCTACTCGTACAGTCGGCCCAGGACCTAGACTTGCCTTCGGCCGACTCGGAAAGAACTGCCGCGCAAAGCTAGGGCCCTCTCCCCTATGCCGGTGGAGCCTGGTGTTTTCCATTCGCAAAGACCTGGTTCCAGACAAAAATGCGATAAGATTTTCTGAGGTCGGTCGCCCAGAAGGGGTCTTTTTTTATCAGGCGCTCCACGTCTTGTTCCGAGTCCGATTGCACCAACCACAAGCCGCCATAGGGACCGCCGGCATTCTCGGCCAGTGGGCCGGCGGCGCGTACCTGATCCGCATGGGCCTCCAAGAAAGCCAAATGCTCGGGCATCAGGGAAGCGCGGATGTGAGGATCGGCGGCGAGATTGTCCTCGAAAATGACAGCAAACATAATGAGTGACCTCCTTTTGTAAATCGAGTGGTATGGATCATCATGAGACTGCAAAAATAGGAATTGAAATGATAATTAAGCCAATCTAAAATGCAAAAATGCAGCAATCCAAGTGGGATGATTTACGCTTCGTACTGGCCATCCAAAGAGGGAAAAATCTGGCCGCGGCCGCTCGGCGCCTTGGCGTAAACAAAACAACAGTCTCGCGGCGCCTGGATGCCCTGGGAGCACTACTCGGCCAGCCGATTTATGAGCGTTTGAGCGATGGAACCTTGAGGCTGACAACAATCGGCGAAGGCGTTGCTCACCAGGCATCTCTTGTAGAACATCACATCGGCCTTATTGAGCAAAAGCTGACAACGGATCATGATCCTTTTTCGGGCCGGGTTCGGATTACCGCAACTCCCATTGTGGCAAATCGGATCCTCTTGCCACGACTGGACCCGTTCCTGACAGAATACCCCTCCTTGCGGATCGATTTGGTTCCCGAGGGCCGGAACCTAAGCTTGACCGACCGGGAAGCCGATCTGGCCCTGCGCTTAGAGCGACCCAAATTTGGTGGTGCCAAGATCAAGGCCCGTCGGATCGCTGACATTGCCTATGCTCCCTTTGCCCGCAGGGATAAAGCCCACGAAGACCCGGGAACCTTACCTTGGATCGCCTATGACACCTCCATGGCCCATCTTCTCCAGGCCCGCTGGGTTGTCAAAGCCGCAAGAGATCGCGGCGAAAGCCTATCACCGCTGCGCGTGGCGGACGGGGAAGCCGCGCTGGAGGCCGTTCGCATGGGACTTGGCAAGTCCTACCTCCCTATTCTTGTCGCACAGGCCACAGAAGAGCTCGAGAGCCTAGAGCCGCCCGAACCGGAGAAGATCCGAGAACTTTGGCTCCTGGCACATGAGACTCAATTGCGATTGTCACATGTGCGGGTCACCGCAGATTGGTTGAACAGGCTTTTCGGCACCCTTAGCGCCGGAATGTGATTCAAAGGATAAAAACCCGGATGGCTCAGAAACCATCCGGGTTTTCCTGTTGTCTCCAGGCTTTTCCCGCCCGAGATCCGATCCGCTATAGGTTGCCCGACCAGCCCCGATTGTTCGACGTCATGCCGTTTGAAACCGAACCACCGGTGCGCTTATAGGGAGTGTTGCAGTGATGCATTTGATTGGTCATAACGGTCATGTACCGCAAGGTATTGTTGTTATGAACATCAATGCAGGTATCCATCCGGTCGAAATAATTGCCGACCACTTCGATGTCCTCCAGGACGCCAGAGCCCAAGACATCGACCGTTACGCCGGTTGTCGCCGTGTTGGACTGTTCGCCGAAGAAAAATCGATTGTTGGCAATGCGGATTCCGTTCATATCGGCGCCGTCTCGCACGTAGATGTCAACACCCTGCATGGATGAGGTCGCTGACCTGTTAAATCCGTGCACGGTGTTGCCTTCGATTACGATATTTTCCTTATTACCTTGAACGTAGAATGCGACCGGACCGGCGTGGTTGTGCACCTGGTTGTTGCGGACGACGATATTGCGATAGGTACCGGAATTCGAAACGTTTACCGCGGCATTGGTGCAGCCATCAAAATGATTGCCTTCGATAATTGCGTTTGTAGACTGAACCCAAACACAATTATAGTTGTTCAAAGTCGTATCCGTGTTGCGGATCGTATTGTTGGATACGATACTCTGTCGCGCACAAGCACCTGACGAACAGTTTTCCACAGAGCCGCCGCCTTGCGCTCCTTTCAGGAGGATGCCGCCTTGATTTGCACCGCAATTATTCAACGTGTTACCAGAAATCACCACGTGCTGAGACTTTGAGTAGATACACTCGGTGTTGGCCTCATGATTGTCATAGATATCTTCGCAGATATTATTTGATATGATCACATTACGGCCCATAGCGTCGATGCAGGAAACCGTCACGCCTGAACTTGTATTGCGGCCGTCAATGTCTCGGACGATGTTTCCGGAGATTAGGAAATTAGTTCGCTCATGGATCTCACCACCGGGATCATCGTTTGCAACAAATCCCAGTCGAATACCGCGGCGTCCGCCGGACTGAAAGTTATTTACGATCCTAATGTTCTCATATTGACCGCCAAACGCGAACAGGCCTTCACCACCATCGGGCATAAAGGCCGTGTTATTCTCAACATGCATCCGCCCAATCTTGGCATTTGCCTTTTCCGAATTATCGCCCCAGCGCAGACACCAGGTGTTCACATTATCCCAGAAATTGTTGACGCAGTTGATCTTATGAACTGTACCGCTGAGACTATCGTTGGCAACCAGGAAATTTCCACCATTTTTTATTCGCAGGTTGTAAATTCCCACCCGCGCACCGGACCTTAAGGAAAAGGTATTTCCACTGCCGATATCGATGTGGGTATCGTCACGAGCGCCAGCCAATCCGTAAAACACCGTGCTGCTGCTCCAGGCATGGTCGCTGGTGCTCTTCAGCATGCAACGTGAGCCGGGTGGAATGAAAAATGTTCCACCGTCGCGTACGGCCTTTTCGAAGGCGGGGCTATCGTCCGCCGAGCCGTTGCACTTCGCATTGTAAGGAGCTTTGGTTATGTCCTGTGCGACGTCGTTGAATTCATCCAGTTCCGCCGCTTGAGCCGTGCTAACGCCACACGCTATAAGACTTGCAAGTAATGTCCTTTTTATCACCTTTTTCTCCCACTCTAATTTTGTTGTTGGCCCGATCTTTTGGTGCGCTTCGATCTGTACGGTCGGCGCCCTTAAAGAAAGACCTAAAGCCGGCTCTTCCAAAAACCCTATGAGAATTGGAGCTTCTTTCGATGTCCCTTCTTTTCTCAGTCTTACAGAGCTACTGGAATAGACTTCTTTATAGTGATCAGAAGTCCCTAATATTTAGTTCAGGATTTGCTAAAATGAGGTTATGACAAATGGTAAAGTTCGCTTTAATTTTTTGGACACGGGTCTTTGCCCCAGCCGGTTGAGGTAGGGAGCTGGTGCCAGCTTGGGTGTAGGAGTTGCCCGTCAAGGCCTTGAAATATCGGGATAGCTGCCGACCTGAAAATAAATTTTGGCTTGTGAGCGGCCCGCTTTTGCACTTTTGGCCAGCTCAACCAGGTTGCAACTGTGACAAAGTGTCCCCATGGTTTAACAAAGCTTTACTTTAACGGTGTTTCTGCGCGGGAATTAACAAAAAACCATCGTGGTATTGCCGCAGAAATGTCGCAAAGGATTAGGTGCGACCCGGGAACTCACCTATTCCGCCGGGACGGCGTCAGTAGTCGCCGCCTTGGCCCGCCGGATCACATAATAGATGCGATAGAAATTCAGCAGCATCGTCGTTGCTGAGAAAAAGGCGATTGCCATGACCGCGTCACCTACTTGGGATCCCACATAAAGAGCCAAGCCACGAAGAACAACTCCAAATGCTTCAAAAAACAGAAAATACTGCTGCAGACCCAGAATGAAAATTCCCGAATTGCTGGGCACCGCGGCAAAGGTGGTAAACCACCAAAGTGCCATCCATTGAGCGAAGAGGCCTGCTTGGCCCCAATTCTCACCAAATAGGAGTATAAAGGCAGGCGGCGCCAGAAGCATTAATAGAAGGGACGGTATCGCCCCGATAGCCATCATCCACCATGTAGATTGGATCAATAGGGGCGCGATCGACTTCCCGTCATGATGAATCTCAGTGGCCTGCTGATAAAAAACCCGCTGGACAGCCTGACCCAGCAAAGTAGTGGGCATCCACACCAATCGATGGGTTAGCCAATAAGATCCCGCTGCTGCCGGACCAAACAAGATTCCCAGAAACATGGGGACAAAGTTATTCGATAGGTTCACCAGCAAGGCTCGAGGCGCCGTGAACCTTGGAAAATCCTTGTGCTCGCGAGCCTGGGCGCCCATACGCGACACTGCGTCCCGGCAAAAAATCATGGCAAAATCGTTTTTCACGACTGCGAAAGATTGCAGCATGGATCCAATCGACTCGCCAATGAGACGGCCAAAGAGCAATCCCGCACCGCTAAAAGACGCAAGGCCAAATCCGATCTGCGCCGCCGCCGTGGTAAAGGATGTCGTAACCTTCGAAAAAGATTGCCATTTAAACCATTTACGGCGGGTGTTCCATGAAATCGCGGCCTGTGCCGATCCACCAAAAAACAGCATCACAGGAATCAGAAACATCAAATCTCCCGCCTCGGGGGATTTCATGAGAGCAGCAACCCAGTCGCCGTACAAATACATGAAACAGCCGACCGAGAGGCTGACCACCAAAACCACGCATCCGCAAAGCAGAAAAATACCGGCTGCGTCAGAATCCTTCTTAGCCAATACAATCGCCATGTCGTACTTGAGACAAGCAATCGCAGCCAATACGCCGGCGATGGAGATGATGATGGCCAACACACCAAATTCGGAAGGATCGAAAAGGCGGGTAAGTATAGGCGCCGCTGCCACATTAACGACCTGAGCCATGGCCGTTCCTGAGGCGAGGATCGCGACGTTTTTGACGAGAGAGCTTTTGCGGACCTTATCGAGGAGCTTTTTCAATATTCAGCTCCCGCTTACGAATGCTTTCGTGATCTCTCGCGAAATTGATTGGCCAAGATCAGCCAAGCGGTAATCCAAGGCTCAACAAGATAGCGCCACGCAAAGCGGCGAGGATTGGACAAAAGCCGATAAGCCCACTCCAAACCCAGGCTACCAAGCCAGCGAGGTGGCGTCGGCACCGCACCGGCGAAGTATTCGATACAGGCCCCAGACGTTCCGATGCAGTTAACCTTGAGACGATCCAAATTTTCCAAAATCCAGTGCTCCTGACGCCCCATGCCCATGCCGACAATCAGGACATTGGTGCCGAAATCATTGATTTCGTTGATCACTTCCAGGTTCTCGGGATGATCGTGGCTGGAGTTAAAGAAGCCGTTGCGCCCAGCCAGTTGGATATTCGGATAGGCCTTGCGGACAAAGGCCAGACCATCTTGGAGGACCTTGTCTTCACTGCCCAAATAAAAGACCCGCCAATTTTCCCGGGTTGCCCGTTCCATCAAAGGCATGAACCAGTCAATCCATCCCGTCCGGTATTCCGCCCCCAGCTTCAGACCACAAAGACGCGCCATCCAAATAATCGGCATACCGTCAATATGGACCACGGATTGATCATGAAGCTTGCGGAATTGCTCGTCCTTAAAATAGGTATAAACGCCATGCATGTTTTGGCTGGCAATGATGCAATGGCTATCTTTGGACACCGCACCGCTGATGAGGTCCAATATGTCCTCTTTGGTCACCGGTGTGATTGGGAAACCAAAGATGCGATACGATTTAGCTTCCTGCTCAATCCCATCTGTCATTGTCGGCCAAGCCTCTCTAAAATTTGTCCTTCACTGACACTACACAGGCGACAGCACTCCTAAAAAAAGCCGCCCCGTCAGAACAATCCTTTTATCCTCAAAAGGATAGCAAACAATTTAAATTTTCCCCATCTGACGGCGGTATCGGCTCCAATGCCTTGCGGGTCCAACCAACTCACACCTTTAGCTGGACAAAACGAACCAGTTAAAGAACGCGCAAAACTTTGCAGTCTTGGCCGAACAAGCGACGCCAGAATTCAGCTTAACCTGTGTAGTACTTTTTCAGTTTTCCGTGATAAGCACCCGAGTCGCTATAGCCGTACTTGGCGTGGCCCTTGACATCAACCATGGACAAGAGCACCCCAGCCACATCAGCCTTGGCATCCTGCAAACGGCGCAGAGCCATCTGAGCCACTTCGCGCCGAGTTTCCGCCCACTTGACAGTGAGGACGGTTTTGTCCGCCAAGCGTGACAGGAAAAGGGTGTCCGAAACCGCCTGCACTGGCGCTGAGTCGATGATTACGAAGTCATACTTTTTCGACAGCATGTTGAGCAACTTCTGCATGGGCATGGAGTCGATCAAGTCCGGTGGGCTGGGCGGCAAGGAGCCGGCCTGGAGCACATGGGCATCGGATTTGGGATCCTGCTGGATTGCCTCCTCGACCATGACCTGA
>JBCCHN010000100.1:0-19102 GCA_039028695.1 Pseudomonadota bacterium | reverse complement strand
CGAATAAAAGGCCTGCCTCAAGCAAATCCAAAGTCTTGGCTAACGGGGATCAAGGGTCGGCTCCCCGCTCTATCATTCCCCAGGGATCGGACGCTGAGGCGGCCTTAACCGCCCGTGAGCTCGCCAAGTCCGCCGCGACCCTGGCGGACCTGGAAAAGGCCTTGGCCAGTTTTGACGGCTGCCCCTTAAAAGCGACGGCGATGAACTTGTGTTTCTCGGACGGCAATCCTCAATCAAAGATCATGCTAATCGGCGAAGCCCCCGGTGGGGAGGAGGATCGCAAAGGCAAACCCTTTGTCGGTCGGGCCGGGCAGCTCTTGGACCGGATGCTCGCCACGATCAATCTGTCTCGTGACAGCGTCTACATTACCAATCTTCTGTTCTGGCGCCCGCCGGGCAATCGGACCCCCACGCCGGCCGAGATCGCCAGTTGCCTGCCCTTTATCGAACGGCAAATTGAGCTGATCCAGCCCAGCCATTTATTGCTGGTTGGGGGCACCTCGGCCAAGACTTTGTTGGGGACCACGACTGGGATCCTGCGCTTGCGCGGAAAATGGGCAGACTACCACATGCCGGACGGTGAGCGCACCATCCCAGCATTACCCATGCTGCACCCCGCCTACCTGTTGCGTCAGCCCGCGCAAAAGCGGGCCGCCTGGCGGGACATGCTTCTTGTAAGGGAAGCATTGGACAAAGAACCCTCCTAATTTTGAAGCGAGGGCCACGGGCAAGGATGACCTCGGTTCAAGTCGAACTTTGCACCTCTTAGCAGGAAAACCGAAAAATCGCCCAAAAGGTGCCCTTCCCGGTCGATTTTTCCCTGGAACGGCAACGATTGGAAATGCTTGCATGCAAGATAATATTAACGGTTTTCTCAAGGGTGTGGCGGCAAAATAGCTGCCAATTAAGCCCCTCGCTTTTGGTTGAGATGGGTTTTTTGGTAGATAAAAGCTTAAAGGTAGCGAGGGGCTAGCGTTGTTGATCATCCGGTCGCGCCAACGGCCAAGATATTCTATCGCGACCCTTCGCGAGGGTCTGGTTACGGGTCTGGCTGCAGGCGCAGCCCTCCTGCTTCTCACCATCTCGGGAGCGGCGGCAAATCCCAGCGTACCCGGCTCGCCCCCCGCGGGATCGAGGCAGGGCGATGCAGCGACAATCACTGCCGTTGTGCCCCAAGGCACCGAGCAACCCACGCAGCCTAGTTCTAAAAACCCGGCGCATGTCCTGGGTGATCAGGACGAAGAATTGTATCGACGGATCTTTGCTCTGCAGTCGGAGGGGCGCTGGAAGGACGCGGACCAACTCATCGAAAAACTCGACGACCGACGCCTCATGGGTCACGTGCTTGAGCAGCGCTACATGCATCCCACCGCCTATCGATCCCGGTACAAAGAATTACTCTTTTGGTTGGACGACTATGCCGACCATCCCGACGCGACGAGGATTTATCGTCTGGCCGTCAAACGGCGCCCTGCCAACTATCGCCACCCCAAGAAACCGGAGGTGCCTGCACGGGTCATTTCGGGTTCCGGCCCGACGGGATATAATTACAAGTCCGACAAGAGCCGCACCGCTGCCGAACGTCGCCGAGTGGCTCAGATAAAGCGGCAGATACGCAGGAACGTGCTGCGGACCTATCTTTCCGCGACGGAGCGCCTTTTGAAAACGCCGGAGGTGCGACACCTCTTCGACCAGGTAGAGATCGACGAGGGTTATACCAAAGTGGCCGCTGCCTGGTTTTACTACGGCGACAGTCAAAGGGCCTATGACCTTGCCCGTATGGCTTCTAATCGCTCAGGCCAATTTATCCCGGAAGCACCCTGGATCGCAGGTTTGGCCGCTTGGCGCCTGGGCAAGGTCGAAAGCGCAGCCAAGCAATTCGAGGCCTTAGCTCTTTCAGAGAACGCCAGTGACTGGATCGCCACATCGGGGGCCTACTGGGCCGCCAGGGCGCACCTAAAACTAAAAAACCCCGGCGCTATGAGTCGTTGGTTGACCCTGGCGGCGGAACATCCCAGGACATTCTATGGTCTGCTCGCGGCAAGGGCTCTTGGCGTCCCTCCAAATTTGAATTTCGACGCCCGTGAATTGGACGAGGCCATGGTTGCCCGCCTTGAATCCTCACCCGTGGGCGCACGCGCACTTGCCTTGTTGCAGGTCGGTCAGCGCACGCGCGCCGAACAAGAACTGATGCGCTTTAGCCAATGGGATGAACCGCAAGCCGCCCAGGCCCTTTTGACCCTGGCCAATCAGGCCCGCATGCCGTCCCTGGCCTATAAACTAGGCAGTCGGCTGCATTATGGCGGGCGGGCGGCCCGCCCGAAAATATCAGAGCAAATGGCCGCTCAGGCTAACGGGCAAGGCTTTGGCAATGATCTGGACATGGCTCTCTATCCCCTGCCCCCTTGGAGGCCACAAAGCGGATTCAAGGTGGACCGTGCACTCATCTTCGCCTTGATGCGGCAGGAATCGAAGTTCAACATCAAAGCCAAGAGTGTGGACGGAGCCCGAGGTCTCATGCAATTGATGCCCCGCACTGCGACCTATATCTCTCGCACATCCCGCTATACCGGAAAGCGTCGGGACGAACTATATGACCCTAGGCTCAATATGGAGCTCGGCCAGCGGTACGTGAATTACCTCTTGAACATGGACCACATCGACGGCGACCTCTTCCGCCTGGCAACGGCCTACAATGGGGGGCCGGGAAATCTCGGCAAGTGGGAACGGCACGTAAACGTCAGCGACGACGACCCCTTGCTTTTCATTGAGTCCCTTCCCTCCCGCGAGACGCGTTTGTTTATCGAGCGGGTACTGGCGAACCTTTGGATATACCGTTTGCGCCTTGATCAGCCGGCACCCTCGCTCGACAGCATTGCGGCGGGCAAATGGCCAAGGTACGTTCGCCTTGACGGCGTCCTGCGGCCCGAGGTAGCACAAAAGGAATCCGATTAGGGCCAAGGCAAGCCGTCCAACTTCACATCCAGTTGAGGATTGACATTGCCATGGCCCGTAACGATGACACTCTTGCCTTTATTCCGGTCAATATTGCGCTCATTACCGTCTCGGACACGCGGACGCTGGAAGACGACAAATCCGGTGACCGGTTAGAGGAGATGATCAAGGCCGACGGGCACTCCGTGGCCTCGCGACAAATCGTCAAGGACGACAAGGACGCCATCATTGCGGCCCTTACCGACCAGATCGACGCTGAAGAAGTGGATGTGGTAATCACCTCCGGCGGAACAGGCGTCACGGGTCGGGACATCACGCCGGAAGCCTTAAAGTCGGTCATGGAAAAGGAGATTGAGGGGTTTGGCGAACTTTTCCGCTGGGTGAGTTTTCAAAAAGTCGGCACCTCGACCATGCAAAGCCGGGCCATCGGCGGCGTTGCGAACGGCACTTACCTCTTTGCCCTGCCCGGCTCTCCCTCCGCCTGCAAGGACGGTTGGATGGAGATCCTCCGTTTCCAACTGGATTCACGTCACCGGCCCTGCAACCTGGTGGAACTGATACCCCGACTGAATGAGCATTTGGCCAAAGCTTAGCGGCGATCCCGCCACCTGCGCCAAGACGCCCCGTCATCCACATCGTCCAAGGTTTCGAGATAACCCACCGTCTGCCCTCCCATTCCAACGAGTGTGTCTGCCAGGGTATGCGCGCTTGACCATCGCACTTGAGCAAAGGGAAGTCGCAGGGACGGCCGACGCCTGGCACCGATTAGCCAATAGCCGCCATCCAAAGCTGGGCCCATGACCCAATCCCGATGGCCGAGCGTCCGAAAAGCCGCAACGATCTGGGCAGACTTTATGTCCGGCAAATCAGAGCCAATGATGACCGCCGGTCCCGGTGGCAAGATCTTAAAAAGCCGCCCCATCCGGTCGCCTAAATCCCCCTGGCCCTGGGCAATGGTCCGCCCGCGAAAATCCCACAGACCGGATTTGGACCGAGCGGCCTTATCCGGTGTTACCGCCAACCAAAGACGCCATTTAGGGCACTCGCCCAATCGCCGTAACAGCCCTCCCGTTGAGCGCACATAAAACTTATGGGCCGCCAAGGCGCCAATGTCTCGTGCGAGACGCCGTTTTCCCATTCCCAAACGGGGGGCGCGGGCCATGATCACCAAATGGTTTTCCATGGGACCCTGGTCTTCCTAGCCATACAAGCGGGTTAAAACCCGCTGTGGCATGCCCAAGAAATAAAGCGCCAAGACAGTGAGGTTGCGGACGGGGCGTGCCCACCAGCCGTCTTTGCGATAACGGACCGAGGAGGTAAAAACCTTGCTTCTAAGCTGAGTGATTCGGTGACGCCCGATGCGCCGGACTATGTCCACATCTTCCATCAAGGTGATCGGCCGAAAGCCGCCGATCTGGTCGTAAAAGCACCGCTCAATGAGCAAGCCCTGATCCCCATACGGCAAGGCCAACCTTTCACCCCTCCAACGGGCCAGCCTTTCGACCCGACGCGCCCTGGGGTCCGGATCGTCCAAAGCAAAGGAAAAGACCGCGGCCTGGTTCTTGCCGTCATAGCCGTGGGTCTCGCCTATGAAAAAACCCACCTCCTCCTGCCAGCCATCCTCAAGGCGACTATCGTCATGCAGGAATAACAGCCAGGAATGTGCCGTGTGATTCGCGCCTGCCGCTAATTGCTGGCCTCTACCCTGGGGTACCTGAACGACCTGGGCGCCGCCCTTGTGCGCCACTGCACAGGTTTCATCGCTCGACCCGCCATCGCTGACGATAACCTGGCCGACCAGACCCGAGGCGCGCGCCGAGGCTAGACTGGATAAGGTGGCCGGCAATCGATCGGCGGAATTCAACGTGGGAATGACCACCGAAACGCAACGGCCTTTTGGATCGCTCGAAATAGTGCATTCCTCTATCATCAGCAGCTCATAACATAGGGATGCGACCCGACCCATCAAGACGGAGAGCTCGCACGGGGTAAAATTCAAACAGTCATGAAAAATGTTCTTGTTTTGTTCATATTAATCTCTATCCTGCCCGGATGCCCCACTTTCATCCGCCACCAGACCCAAAGGCGCTGACCCGTCGGGGCCGCGGCGCGATCAGCAATCAATCGGGTCGTTTTGAGACCCTGCAATATCGGGCCTTCGATGACGGCTGGGCCGGGCTTGAGGCGCTATCAGAAAGCCCCATGCGCACTCAGGTTAGCGAAGACCGTAGCCGCACGATCATCGCCCGAAACACCTCGCCGGATATTCCTTTCGACCGCTCGATCAATCCTTATAGGGGCTGCGAACATGGCTGTATCTATTGTTTCGCGCGCCCCACCCATGCTTGGTTAGGCTTGTCGCCGGGCTTGGATTTTGAAACACAGTTGCAGATGAAAAAGGATGCCGTCCCGCTTCTGCGGGCCGAACTGGCCAAGCCCAGCTATAAGGTGGCGCCGATTGCCATGGGAACCAACACGGACCCTTATCAGCCCATCGAGCGGCAGCACAAGATAACCCGGTCCGTGCTTGAAGTTTTGGCGGAGGTAAAACACCCGGTCACTATCGTCACCAAATCTAACCTCATTCTGCGCGATATGGATATTCTATCCCAAATGGCCGCCGATGGTCTGGCATCGGTTATGATATCGGTGACCAGCCTGGACCGGCGTCTCTCTAGAATTATGGAGCCCAGGGCCCCCACGCCCATGCGTCGGCTCGATGCCATAGCCGGTCTGGCCCGAGCCGGAATCCCGGTAGGCGTGCTCACCGCGCCCATGATCCCAGCCCTGAACGATTCTGAGATGGAAGCCATCATCACCCAATGCCATGAGGTGGGCGCGCGTACCGCCGGCTATATTCTTTTGCGCCTGCCCCTTGAGATTAAAGACCTTTTCGAAGAATGGCTGGAGACTCATTTCCCAGACCGCAAAAACCGCCTCCTCAATCATATCCGGCAAGCACGTGGCGGACAGCTTTACGATAGCCGCTTCGGCCACCGCTTGCGGGGCAACGGGCCCTATGCGGAGCTCTTGAAAGCGCGTTTTAAACTGATCGAGCGACGCCTCGGCTTGAATGAAAACCGGCCAGACCTGCGGCGCGATCTATTTACCCGCCCAATGCGGCAGGCCGATCAGCTCCAGTTATTTTAAGCGAACATGCATCTGGTCTTTTCTTGCCAATAGCGGCATTGCGGAGACTCCAAGAGCTAAGCTAGGCACAACGCGAGTCAGTCGCTCGGGATTTGCGCTGGAGACTTTAGGCAGATGCACGATCATGGCGGAAGCATAACGTCGCTCGCCATCGTGGTGGTGGCGGCCTTGATCTGTGGTCTGATCATGCGCCGCTTTCATCAGCCGGCGGTGCTGGGATATATACTCGCCGGCGCCTTGCTGGGTCCTTCGGCCCTCGGGCTGGTGGATAACCGCGCCAATATTCAACTGCTCGCCGAGCTTGGGGTTTTGATGCTGCTCTTTGTGATCGGCATCGAATTGTCCCTGCAGGGCATCAAGCAGGTCTGGAAGGTCGCCCTCTTTACCACCCTGGCCCAAATCGCCGTCGGCCTAGGATTAACCTATACCATGGGCTGGGTGCTGGACTGGCCCATCGCGCTTATCTTAGTGCTCGGTTTTGTGGTCGCCATCTCCTCCACCGCGGTTGCCATAAAAATGCTGGAGGAGATCGGCGAAAAGGAAACCCGGATCGGCCAGATCACCATTGGGATCCTGATCTGCCAAGACCTGGCCGTGGTTCCCATGATGCTGATCGTCAGCTCGCTGAAAGGCGAGGACGGTTTTGCCCTAGAGGACATCTTCCCGGTCATCATTTCCATCACCTTCCTGGCCTTGCTGATCATTTATTTGGGACGACGAAAGCCCATTCGTTTTCCCTTTGTGCGGTCGCTTACCAAATCCATGGATCTGATGCCCCTAGTCGGTTTGGCTTTTTGCTTCGGCGCGGCAGCCATCAGCGGCCTAATGGGATTCTCCGCGGCGTATGGCGCTTTTTTGGCGGGCCTTCTCATCGGCAACTCAACAAGTCGCGCGGCGGTGATCCGCTACACGGCACCCTTGCAAAGTGTGTTGCTGATGATCTTTTTCCTCTCCATCGGGCTCTTGATCGATTTCCGATATATTTGGGATAATTTCTGGACTGTATTTATCATCGTCACGTTTGTGGCGGTTTTCAAAACCGCCCTCAACATTGGTGTCATCAAGGCCTTGGGCGAGAGCTGGCCACGGGCCATTCTGAGCGGAACCTTGTTGGCGCAGCTTGGTGAGTTCTCCTTCATTCTGGCGGCGATGGGACTGACGGTCGGTGCCATTTCCGATGAAAATCACCGCCTGCTGGTGGCGGTCACGGTGATTTCCCTACTAGGCAGCCCCTTCTGGCTTGAGTTCGCCCGACGGGTCCACCGCATCATGCTGCTCGGCATCACTTCGGCTAAGGAGACCATGCGCCTTACCGTGGGGCCCGAAACCCTTGCCCTACAGCGCTCATCAGCCTTTGCGGAAACCAAGGTGACCCAAATGGCCAGCGGAACCGCCCAACTCCTGGAAAAGGTGACCACCCGAAGCAAAGGAAAAAAGGACGAAGAGAACGCCCCAATGGATAGCCCAGAGGAAGCTGAACCGGACCAAATTGAGCCAACAGAACAAGACGTTGCGAAGCCGATCCGAGCAACCGATGAGATGGCAGTTGAAGGAACTCTAGAGGAACCGCCCCAAGTGCCGGACAAGAAGCCGGATCAGAAATAAGTGCCCGATTTTTCTCATGAACAAAGATTGGGCCAGAGCAATAAATGCCGTGTCGTAGGCATTGATGAAGCGGGCCGGGGGCCCTGGGCAGGACCGGTGGTCGCCGCCGCCCTTTGGCTGAATCCAGAGACAACGCCGACGGACCTTCTCTCCCAACTCAACGACTCTAAAAAACTGAGCGCCCTCAAACGGGAGGCAATTTACACTGCCCTTACCGGACACAGCTGGGCGGTTTTTGGCGTGGGTCATGCCAGCGTGGCCGAAATCGACTGTCTGAACATTCTGCAGGCCTCCCTCCTTGCCATGTCACGAGCCGTCACCAACCTGCCCTTCACTCCTCAAAAGGCTTTGGTGGACGGCAATAAACTGCCGCGCCTCCTCTGTCCCGCCGAGAGTGTGATCAAGGGGGATTCAGCTAGTTTTTCCATCGCCGGCGCCTCGATCATCGCTAAGGTGACCCGCGACCGCATCATGTCCGAGCTGGCGCAAGATCACCCGGAATACGCCTGGGAAAAAAACCAGGGGTATGGCACCGCTCACCACCAGGAGGCGATCAAGCAGGTAGGGATTACGCCCCACCACCGCCGCTCCTTTCGTCCCATCCGCGACACTCTGGCATCGCAGGCTTAAGACCGCGCCCAAGAGCATTCCGTTAACTATTTGACTCTACAAAAAGATTGACCTGGAGTCCGGCCTGAATCAGGATGCGGTCGGATAACCACCTCTGATGGCCTGAAACGCGCGGAGACGGCCATGGGGCAGGGGAGAAACCTGGTGCAAGAGAATATTGTCAAAGTCGGCGATTGCATCGCCCTGATGAACGAGCTGCCGGAAGCTTGCGTGGATATGGTCTTTGCCGACCCTCCCTATAATCTGCAGCTTGAGGGGGACCTTCATCGGCCCAACAATTCCAAGGTGGACGCGGTCAACGATGATTGGGACAAGTTTGACTCCTTCGCCGCTTACGACGCCTTCACCCGTGACTGGCTGCGGGCCGCTCGCAGGGTCCTCAAAGACAACGGCTCATTGTGGGTGATCGGCAGCTATCACAACATTTTTCGCGTCGGCACTGCCCTGCAGGACTTGGACTATTGGATCTTGAACGACGTGATCTGGCGCAAAACCAATCCCATGCCGAATTTTCGCGGGCGCCGCTTTACCAACGCCCATGAGACCCTGATCTGGGCCTCCAAGGACAAGGACGCGCGCTATACCTTTAATTATGAGTCCATGAAAAGCCTGAACGACGATTTGCAAATGCGCAGCGATTGGCTAATCCCGATTTGCAGCGGCGGCGAGCGTTTAAAAACTAACGCCGGTGACAAGGCTCATCCCACTCAAAAGCCCGAAGCCCTCTTGCACCGCGCCATTCTCGCGGCGACCAAGCCCGGCGACCTGGTGCTCGACCCCTTTTTCGGGAGCGGCACAACAGGCGCCGTCGCCAAAAAACTGGCGCGCCGCTACATAGGGCTTGAGCGGGACCAGGACTATGCGGCGGTCGCCAAAAAGCGCTTGTCCAAGGTCCAGCCGCAAAAGGATCTGGAAACGGTCGCCATCAAAGCCAAGCGGGATCAGCCGCGCATACCGTTTGGTTGGCTTGTGGAGCGCGGCCTCTTGGAGCCGGGTACGGTCCTGCACGGACCCAACAAGCGCTGGCAGGCTAAAGTCCGTGCCGACGGCACGCTGATTTCCAGTGATTTTAAAGGATCGATTCATCAGGTTGGAGCCCACTTACAAGGTTCGCCGAGCTGCAATGGCTGGTCCTTTTGGCACTTGGACGTGGAGGGCAAATCCGTACCCATCGATATTCTTCGGCAAAAAATCCGAGCAGAGATGAACTAACCGGCCGGCTCGGCCCCGATCATACCTCAGACGCTATAATGTCTGTTTCAGGCCATGCTCGATAATTTTGCGCATGACCGTGGGAAGCGCCTCATCACTCAAGGCGTCGGGCAACACCCATTTGCCGCTGTTAAAGTCGGCTTTATTTTTGGCCACGCCGCACCAGAGCGTCACCTCGAAATGAAAATGGGTAAAGGTATGGCGCACCAGCCCCGGCACCTTGTGCCAGGTTGGCCCGGTCGGCGCGATGGCGCGAACCGTCTCTTCCGACGGCGCCTCCCCAACCCAGTCGGTCGAGGGGACCTCCATCATGCCACCCAAAAGCCCATTTTCAGGCCGCCGACGGAGCCAAATGGCTCCCGCCTGATCCATGGCAAAAAGGGCCCCCGCGTAACGGGTCGGCTTTTGGGCTTTCGGCCGACGACGTGGCAGTTGCTCGGCGATGCCTTGACGATGACCTGAGCAACACTCTCGGACGGGACATAAAATACATTTTGGACCTTTGGGCACGCAGATGGTCGCTCCCAGATCCATCATGGCCTGCGCATAGTCGCCTGGCCGCCGGTCCGGCGTCAGAGACGCCGCCCGCAAGCGAATTTCCGACTTCACATCCGGCAAGGGGGTTTGCAGGGCGAACAAACGAGCGACAACCCGCTCCACATTGCCATCCACCACTGTGGCGACCCTATCGAAGGCGATCGCAGCAATGGCCGCGGCCGTATAAGCACCGACGCCAGGGAGCTTTATGAGCTCGGCCTCCGTATCGGGAAATTGTCCGCCCCACTTTTCGGTCACCTCACGAGCGCAACGGTGAAGGTTGCGCGCCCGCGCATAGTACCCGAGGCCGGCCCAGGCCGTCAGCACATCATCCAGAGGCGCTTCAGCCAAGCCTTGGATGGTCGGCCAGCGCTGTAAAAAGGCCTCGAAATAAGGTTTGACGGTGGTCACCGTGGTTTGCTGCAACATAATTTCGCTCAGCCAAACCCGGTAGGGATCCATCCTTTCTTGCCCCGGCGGGGCGCGCCAAGGCAGCTTGCGGGCATGCCGGTCGTACCAGGGCAACAAAGTCGCGGCCACAGAGGCCGAGGGAATAGGGGGCAAAGGGGCCGTTCTCTGTTCCATGGGGGCTCAAGTCAATCCGCACTGGCCATTCATCCAATCCGTCTTTTATAGTGCTTTTGCTCAGGGAAAAAAGATAGAGCCGGTTTGGAAACCCTTAAGAAATGCCTCCGCCCCGCAGTGCTTCCAAGTCAGATCCAGGCGAAAAACGGACCCGTAGGCTGCGGGCGTTAGCCGCCACCTTGCCCAAAGTCACGGCGAGAACCATCGGCCGACGCGGATTTGCCGAGGCCGGCCTCATCAATGAGTGGCCCGCCATCGTCGGGCGCGACATCGCCGATCAGTGCCGGCCGAGGAGTTTGACCTATCCCCGGCGGGAACGCCGCCAGGGGGGTATCTTGTCCTTGAAGGTTGCGCCCGCCTTTGCCCTCGAAATCCAACATATGGAGCCGGTCCTGATCGAGCGCATCAATCGATATTACGGATACCGCGCGGTAGGTCAGCTCAAACTCAAACAAGGCCCCCTGCCCGCCCCAAAACCGAGGACCGGCAAGCAAGAGCCGACATTAAGCGCCAGTGAGGAGGCGGCTCTGAAGCTGCGCCTATCGGAGGTCGAGGACCCCGCCTTGCGCATCGCATTGGAGCGGCTGGGACGCGGTCTGGCGGCCAAGAGCGTGCACAAGAAATTGTGATCAGGCGCGACGATCAACCACAGCCCCGTTATTACCCCAATTCTGCCATCTTGTTTCGGTCCTATGGGATCCCCCTCCCCCTCAATCCCCGGGGCGGTCCCAGGCAACTCAAATGGGGCTTTCATTTTGTGACAATTGAGACTTGTCGAAAGCCCTTGCGATCACTAGCATGCACAAGATCTGGTAGGTGAACCAATGAAAAGACGGAACATACTGATAAGCGCCGGGCTACTGGCAGTGGGCGCCGCAAGCGGTAGCCAGGTAATAGGCTTGATCTCGCCCCGCACCGCCAAGGCTCAGGACAGCGGCGTGACCGACCGGGTATTGGGTGACCCCGATGCGCCGGTGACGCTCATTGAATATGCCTCGTTGACCTGCCCCCACTGCGCGAGCTTCCATGCCAATGTCATGCCGCATCTGAAGAAGAACTGGATCGACACGGGCAAGGCGAAGATGATTTATCGTCATTTCCCCTTGGACGCCTTGGCGTTGCGCGCGTCCGGCTTGACCGAATGCGTTGCTGGGGACAGTTTTTTTGGCTTCGTTGACCTTTTGTTTTCTACGCAGCAGCAATGGGCACGCTCAAACGATCCGGTGGGTGCCCTGAAGTCTTTGGCCCGGCAAGCGGGAATTGATGACGACGCGGCCGAGGCTTGCTTGACCAATGAGGAAGATCTTCGGGCAATTATGGAGCAAAGAAAAGTCGGATCCGATGATTTCGGCGTTAACGCGACTCCAAGCTTGATCATAAACGGAGAAAAGTTTGAGGGTCCGATAACCCCGGCCAGCCTGGATTCGGAGTTAGAGGAATTGACCGGCGGATAGCGCCGGTCTGGCGAAAAATACGCCAAACAGCTAAGCGGCGGTCGAGGCCTAAAGGCCAATATGGGGAAAACGGCTGCCGTTCTAATGAGGGGGATGTTAGGGCGTGGTGCAGTTTACGAAGATTCGCTTGACCGGCTTTAAGTCGTTTGTCGAGCCGACCGACTTGTTGATCGAGCCGGGGGTAACCGGTGTCGTGGGCCCAAACGGCTGCGGCAAGTCGAACTTGGTTGAGGCGCTGCGATGGGTGATGGGGGAAAATTCCGCCAAACGCATGCGCGGCGGCGAAATGGACGACGTGATCTTTTCCGGATCGGCTACACGGCCGGCCAGGAATATCGCCGAGGTTGTCGTTTTCTTGGACAACCGTGATCGAACCGCCCCGGCCGCCTTTAACGATCAGGATGAATTGGAGGTGTCGCGCCGCATCGACCGTGGCTGCGGCTCCACCTATCGCGTCAACGGCAAAGAGGTTCGGGCCAAGGACGTCCAACTTCTCTTCGCCGACGCTGCCTCGGGTGCCCATTCCACTTCCTTGGTCAGTCAGGGCAAGATCGGGGCCATCATCAACGCCAAAGCCACCGATCGCCGGTCTCTCTTAGAAGAGGCTGCGGGTATTACCGGTTTGCATTCCAGACGCCATGAGGCTGAATTGCGTCTACGGGCGGCCGAATCCAATCTGGAACGCTTGGATGACGTTATCTCCACTCTGGAAAGCCAATTGCACGGCCTCAAAAAGCAGGCACGACAGGCGAACCGCTATCGAAATGTGAACAATCACATTAGGCGCTTGGAAGCGGTCCTATTGCATCTGGACTCCCAGGAGAGTCAGGCCAACCTGGCCAAAGCCAAAGAAGTCCTGGAGGCTGCCGAACGGACCGTCGGCGAGCATGCCCAGTCCGCCGCCGAGGCGGCCCGCCTTCAAGCTTCAATCGCCGCGACTCTACCCGACCTACGACAAAGCGAAGCAGAGGCCGCGGCCGCTTTGCAGCGCCTTTTGGTGGATCGAGATAACTTGGACAGGGACGCGGCTCGGGCCACGGCAGCAAAATCCCAGGCCGAGCAGCGATTGGCACAAATTGAGCGGGATCAGTCACATGCTAATGCTCAAGCCGCCGACGCCAAGGCGGCCCAAGACCGCTTGAGCGAGGAGCAGGAAAGCCTCAAGGAAGCCGCTGAAGGTGAAATCGAACGCCAGTCCGGCGCCCGCCAAGCTCAAGATGAAGCCCGCACCATTGTCGAGACCTGTGAAGCCGAGCTCAATCAACTCAGCGACAAGGTGGCAAGCGACGAAGCCCAAGCCGGCGCCCTATCACGCCAGATCACCGAGTTGACCCGCCGCCTAGAGCGCCTCAACGCCGAGATCGGCGATCTGCGGCGGCAGCGGGAAAACCTGATCGCGGAGCGAGACAACAACGACGCCCTCACCCAGGCTCAGGCCGAATTGACGGAAGCAGAAGCTGCCTTGGACAGCTGCCGGACCGCCGCCGAAGATGCTGCCCAAGCTCAGTCTACCGCACGCGCGACAGAGTCCGATCGCCGGCAAATACGGGAAAAGAGCGCCGCCGTCTTGGCGAAGATCGAAGCTGAAGCCGCTGCCCTAACGGCGGTTTTGGAGGGTGGAGAGCCGGACATGTGGCCCGCACTGGTGGATGCGGTGACGGTCACCGCTGGCTATGAAACCGCGTTGGGTGCGGCTTTGGGCGACGACCTGTCCGCCTCGTCCGACGAAGCAGCGCCTGTGCACTGGGAAACCCTGCCGGCTTACGAACCGGTTCCCGAGCTACCCGAGCACGCCCAAGCCCTATCGGATTTGGTCAAGGGTCCGGCCACTTTGACCCGCCGATTGTCGCAGATCGGCGTCGTGTCCGACGAGGCCGAGGGAAGTCTTCTTCAAAAGCAACTGAGGCCTGGCCAACGCCTGGTCACCGCCAAGGGTGCTTTGTGGCGCTGGGACGGCTTTACGGCCAAGGCGGATGCGCCCACGACTGCCGCGCGGCGTTTGGAACAGCGCAATCGGTTAACCGAGCTGCGTGGTCAGTTGGAAGCGGCCCATCGCCAAGCGAAATCGGATGAACAAGAGCTGGAACGGGCTCAAGCACTTGCGGAAACCGCGGCGCAGCAAGACCGAGAGGCGCGCAAGGCACAAGACATAGCCTTTGATCGTTTGAGCAAAGCCCGTCAGCGGGAAACATCTTTGGCTCAACATGCTGCCGCGGTGGTGTCCCGCCTTGCTGCCCTAACGGAAACCAACGAGCGTTTGCAGGCGGACCTCACCGAAACGGAGACTCAGTTGGCCCAAGCCCGAACCGAAGCGGGCGCCCTGCCACCGCTCGAGGAAGAGCGGGCCAAGGTGAACGAGCTGCGCGCCAACTTGGCGGAAAAGCGCGGCCAGCTATCGGAATGCAACAGTCAATTGGATCGACTGCGTCGCGACGCAGAGGCCCGCGCCCAGCGGGTCATTTCCTTGCGGGCCGAAGAGGCTTCCTGGGTTAAGCGGGCAACGGACGCAGAGACCCACCTTGCCGAGCTCGTCACCCGGCATGAGGCAACGGTAACAGAAATCGGCGAACTGGCCCTGATCCCCGAAGCCTTGGCGGAAAAGCGCGAAGAATTGGTGGAGCTTATCGAAGGCGCCGAAAAGGGTCGCCAGGTGGCCAGCGATGCCTTGGCGGTCGGGGAAAACGACCTCTCCAAGGCCGACAAGGCCCTCAAATCCGCCGAAGCGTCCGCCGGCACCGCTCGCGAGGACCGGGTGCGTGCCGAGGCCGGCTTGGAGCAAGCGGAGCTGGACCTCAATCGGATTACGGAGGCGGTTCGTGAACAGCTCGACTGCGGCCTCGCCGACATCCTAAGCGTCGCCGAGCTAGATCCGCAAAAGGATCTGATGGAGCGCACGGCCGCGGCGGAAAAACTCGCTAAATTGATGCGCGAAAGAGACAATATCGGCCCCGTGAACCTTCGAGCGGAAGTCGAGGCCGAGGAACTGGATGCCCAGATTGTCGGAATGCAGGAGGAGCGCGCGGACCTCACCTCGGCCATTGCCCGCCTGCGCCAGGGCATTGCCAGTCTCAATCGGGAGGGCCGGGAACGCCTGCTAGCTGCCTTCGAGAAAGTAAACGGCCATTTTTCCGAGCTTTTTGTGCGCCTCTTCGGCGGTGGGCGGGCCCATTTGAAACTGACCGACGCGGATGACCCCTTGGAAGCTGGCTTGGAAATCATGGCCAGTCCGCCGGGCAAACGGCTACAAGTAATGTCCCTACTCTCCGGTGGTGAACAGGCTTTGACCGCCCTTTCCCTCCTCTTTGCGGTCTTTTTGACCAATCCGGCCCCCATTTGTGTGCTGGACGAGGTGGATGCGCCGCTAGATGACGCCAATGTGGATCGTTGCTGCTCCCTGTTGGAGGAATTGACCCGCATTACCTCGACCCGCTTTATGATCATCACTCACCATCGCATGACCATGGCGCGGGTGGATCGCTTGTTTGGGGTGACCATGGGCGAACGCGGTGTGTCCCAGCTGGTTTCCGTTGATCTGGATGCCGCGGTCAGCCTGCGAGAATCCGCCTGAGCACGGGTCTTTTCCCCGGATTGCCGCGGGCTGATCGGATTTTTTCGTAGGGCCACGGCAGCCCGGAAATTATGGGGTTTTGGGGCCTTGCTTCGCCTTGACAGGCCGCAGACTCTTTCATACTGTGCGCCCGAATTTGCACCCGGCAGTGGTTGCTTAAGGGGGGTGATCGGGGTTCCCAATTTTTGAGGATCGGCGGACGGCGTAAAAAGTTCCATGGCGGACAAAAAACCTCCCCCTTCCCTTGATGATTTGGATGCGCGGCTTAAAGCGGCACAATCCCGACATAGAGGCGAAACCGACGCGCCGGATGAGGCAAAGCGGGGCAGCGCACTTTCCTTGGCATTTCGGATTGGGGTGGAGCTGGTTGCGGCGCTGATCGTCGGTGTCGGAATCGGGTATCTGCTTGATCTGTGGTTGGGCACAAAACCGTGGTTCTTGTTGTTGTTCTTTGTTTTGGGATCGGCCGCGGGGATTATGAATGTTTTTCGCGTCACGAGCGGAATGGGCGGTGCCGTCGGATACCGTCCCGCACCGGGTGACGGTGGCCGGTCCGAAAAAAAAGACCGGACCGACGAGGGCAAATGAAGGTAGCCGGAAACGGTGCCTGCGATGGTTAGGGTAGACCCGATATTCGGGGTGAGATAGGGGATCACATGGCTGGGCCGGGCGAGCAAAGTCCACTTGCACAATTTGAGATCAAGACCATCGTGCCGTTGCGCTTTGGTGACTTGGACCTGTCCTTCACCAATGCGTCGGCCTTTATGGTGCTGACCACGCTAATCGTTTCGGTGTTTTTGGTGCTGAGCATGCGCCGTGGAGCCATGGTCCCGACCCGCTGGCAGTCCATCGCAGAGTTATCCTATGAGTTTGTCGCCGGGCTCATCCGCGACACCGTGGGACAAGAGGGGCGCAAGTACTTCCCCTTCATCTTCACTCTCTTCATGTTCATTCTGCTGGGCAACCTGCTGGGCATGATCCCTTATTCCTTTACCTTTACCAGCCAAATCATCGTGACCTTTGCCTTGGCGGCGGTGGTATTCGTTGGAGTGACAATTCTGGGCTTTGCAAAGCACGGCATGCACTTTTTTAGCTTTTTCGTGCCGCCGGGCGCACCGCTTTACATGTGGCCCCTGCTTATTCCCATCGAGATCATCTCATATCTGTCGCGACCCATTAGCCTGTCAGTCCGGTTATTCGCCAATATGTTGGCCGGGCATACCTTGTTGAAAGTGATCGCAGGCTTCATCGGCGTGCTGGGTGTGGCAGGTATTCTGCCTTTTGCCCTGGTGGTCGCTTTGACCGGACTGGAAATCTTGATCGCCTTCCTGCAGGCCTATGTCTTTGCGATTTTGACCTGCCTCTACATCAACGACGCTATTCATCTGCACTAAGGCTTGCACGAGACTGGACTGCGGACGGAACATACCAATCTTCGAATGACACAAACCTAAGGGGACTTAAGACCATGGAACTTGACGCCGCGAAAGTAATTGGTGCCGGCCTTGCCGTGATTGGCGTGATCGGCTCGGGAATCGGCATTGGCAACATCTTCTCCTCGTTTATCGTGGCTGTGGGCCGTAACCCGGCCGCGCGGGGTGAGGTTTTCACCATGACCATGCTGGGCTTCGCGCTGGTGGAAGCCATTGCGCTATTCGCCCTGGTGATCGCCCTTCTGATCCTTTTCGGTTAATCACGATACGGCGACCCTTCCTGGGGGTTCGCCGCGCCTGATGGCCTTTTTGCTGGGAGGCACTCATGCCTCAACTTGATCCGTCCCACTACCCGTCAGAGCTTTTCTGGCTGCTGATTACCTTTGTTGCGCTCTATTTTGTCGTGGTCAGGGCCGCGTTACCGCGCATCAGCGAGGTGCTCGAGGCGCGGCAGGAAAAGATTGACGACGACCTGAAGGCGGCGGCTGCCCGCAAGGAAGAGGCCGAAGCGGTATGGGCCGATTATGAAGAGGCACAGCGGGCCTCCCATGCTCGGGCGCACGACTTTTTGAAGTCGGCTCAGGCGGACATGAATACCGAGGCCACCCAGCAGAATGACGCCCTCACCGCCCGATTGACTGAGCAGGCCGTCGAGGCGGAGAAACGGATCCAAGGGGCCAAGCAGCAGGCTTTGGAAAACTTAAACCAAACCGTTGCAGAGGTGGCCGCAGCCGCGACCGCCAAGCTGATCGGCGATCGGCCCAGCGAAGATCAGGTCAACAAAGCGGTTGCCGATGTGATGGAAGGGGGCAAATAGCCATGTCCGGTCTGTTACACGACGCCACTTTTTGGACAGCGGTTGCCTTTGTGGTTTTCATTGCCGCCACCTATCGGCCGATCTCCAAGGCCATGACCGGCGCGCTGGACCAACGGGCGGAGAAAATCCGCGGCGAGTTGGATGAGGCCACCCGCCTTCGCGAAGAGGCACAAAAGACCTTGGCCGAATACAAACGCAAGCAAAGCGAGGCGGAAAAAGAAGCCGAGGAATTGCTTGAGTACACCAAGGAGGAGGCCGCTCGCTTTCGCGCCCAGGCTGAAGAAGACTTGGCCGCCAGCCTGAAGCGGCGAGAACAGGCCGCCATGGAAAAAATCGCACAGGCCGAGGCCAATGCCCTGGCGGAGGTGCGTAACATGGCCGTCGACATTGCCGTTGCCGCTACCGGCAAGCTGTTGAGTGAGCAGATGGACCCGGCCAAGTCGGATGCCATCGTGGATGCCGCGATCAAGGACGTGAGCGCCAAGCTCCACTAACGCGTCCCTGAAACCGAAAAAAGTTTCGATGCTGCAACGTCGCAACCATCTCAAAAGGTGGAGTCCGGGCGAGCGGAGCGCCGCGGGATCGCGGCCAATTTGATCCTTTTCTCCGCAGCCTGAAATTTACGCGACGCCACTTTAAGCTCTTAGGCCGCTGGAGCAGTGAAATCGGTCTTTGAGGTAGTGTTTTTAGCCGATTTCGGGGAGATGTGAGCTCCAGATGCGCCTTGCTGGGACAATTTGCCAAGCGATCAGAGCCGCCCATATCAACGCAACTCGACGAGCGCTCAGACAGACCTGAATTCTCGCCAAAACCTTTGCGATCTTGTCCCTGCGTTAGGGTCCCTGGCCGGGTCCTGGGACGTTTTCAATCCCAGGAAATCTTTCACCCGAGAGGGCGGTTCGGGCGAATTTGCGGCAGCCCCAAAGGGCGACATCGTTTTCAAAACTCTGCCCTTGAAAAGCGCCGCCAACAATGCAATAACCGCGCGCTGTTTATGAAGCAGGTACCAGGGATGTGGTCTAACTCGCTCCAGTATCAGGAGCGGCAAGATCCAATGCCCCTTTTATTTCATGAACACGCGCCCGTAGCTCAACTGGATAGAGCACCTGACTACGGATCAGGAGGTTGGGAGTTCGAATCTTCCCGGGCGCGCCAT